>QHRS01000093.1 GCA_003221435.1 Candidatus Rokuibacteriota bacterium | reverse complement strand
CGACGGGAGGCCGAGGGCGAGGCGCTGGCGGGGGCGCTCCGCACGCTGCACGAGACGCTCGTGCTCGAAGTCGAGCGGATCACCGCGCGCGTGCCGGTCGCGACCGCGAGGCGGCAGGAGCGGTTTCGCGAGCGCTTCACGGCGTTGCTCGGGACGCACGCGTTCGACGAGTCGCGAGTGCTGACGGAAGTCGCGATCTGGGCGGAAAAGACGGACATCGCCGAAGAGCTGACCCGGCTTCGGGCGCACCTCGAGCAGTTCGCGCTCATGCTGAAGGACGGCGGGCCGGTCGGGCGGCCGCTCGACTTTCTAATCCAGGAGATGAACCGCGAGCTCAACACGATCGCGTCGAAGGCCGACGACCTCGAGCTGTCGCAGTCGGCGATCGCCGCGAAGGGTCTCCTCGAGAAGGTGCGGGAACAGGTACAGAATCTCGAATGACCTCCCGGCGTGGAACGCTCATCGTCGTCTCCGCCCCCTCGGGCGCCGGCAAGACGACGCTGTGCCGCGACGTCCGGATGCGCCTGGGGGATCTCGCCTACTCGGTCTCGTACACGACCCGGCCGCCGCGCCCCGGCGAAGTCGACGGGGCGGATTTCCATTTCGTGACGGAGTCGGCGTTCAAGGAGCTGCGGGAGGCGGGCGGGTTCGCCGAGTGGGCGGAGGTGCACGGCAACCTGTACGGCACGCACGCCGGAACGATCGAGCGGGCGCTCGCCGAGGGCCGGGACATCATCCTCGACATCGACACGCAGGGCGCGCGGCAGCTCCGGGCGCGCTACCGGGAAGCGGTGCTGATCTTCATCATCGCGCCGTCGATGGCCGAACTGGAGCAGCGGCTCCGCGAGCGGCGCTCGGACGCCGAGCGCGAGATCAAGCGCCGGATGGACCGCGCCCGTGAGGAGATCCAGCTCTGGCGGCAGTACGATTACCTGATCGTGAACCGCGACGTGAAGGACGCGGTGGAGCAACTGGCGGCGGTGATTCAGGCCGAACGGTGCCGGACGACCCGGCTCTCCCTCGCACTGCCCGATCTGGAGGTACGAAGCTGATGGCATTCCCCTCACTCGGCAGATCGCTCGACAAGGTGTCCAACCGGTACCTGCTCGTCGTCCTGGCGGCCAGGCGCGCCCGGCAGATCAATCGTGGCGCGGCGCCGCAGGTCGAGTCGAAACACAAGAAGCCGACCAGCGTCGCGCTCGAGGAGATTGCGCAGGCGAAGGTGGGGTATCGCGTGAAGGACGAGGGCGAGGCCGCCAAGGCGTAACAGCGTGACGGACGCGCTCGCAGGCAAGCAGCTCATCCTCGGCGTCACCGGGTCGATCGCCGCCTACAAGGCGGTCTATCTGCTTCGCGAGCTGACCCGGCGGCGCGCCGAGGTCGCCGTGTGCCTGACCGAGCACGCGCACCAGTTCGTCGGCCCGCTGACGTTTCGCACGCTCTCCGGCCGGCCGGTCCTCACGGACCTGTTCGATCCGCAGAGCGACGACGCGGTCGAGCACGTCGCGATCGCCGAGCGGGCGCACGCCATCGTCGTGGCGCCGGCCACCGCGAACGTGATCGCCAAGGCCGCGCACGGGCTGGCCGACGACTTTCTCTCGACGCTCCTGCTGGCGGCGCGCGCGCCCGTGCTCTTCGTTCCGGCGATGGACGGGGCCATGTGGGACCATCCCGCCGTCCAGGCCAATGTCCGGACGCTCCGCGCGCGCGGCGCGACGGTCCTCGAGCCGGATGCGGGGGCGCTCGCGTCGGGCCTCGCCGGCAAGGGCCGGCTGCCCGAGATCGAACACATCGTCGAGGCGCTGGTGCGGCTGCTCTCGCCCGTCAAGGACCTGGCCGGCGAGCGCGTGCTGATCACCGCCGGACCCACCCGCGAGGCGATCGACCCTGTCCGCTACATCTCGAACCGCTCGTCGGGCAAGATGGGATACGCGCTGGCGACGGCGGCGTTTCGGCGGGGCGCCGAGGTGGTGCTCGTGTCGGGCCCCACCGCGATCTCGCCGCCCCCGGGCGCCGTTTTCGTCCCGGTGCAGTCGGCGGAGGAGATGCGCGAGGCCGTGCTCCAGCACCTCGGCACGGCGACGATCGTGATCAAGGCCGCCGCGGTCGCCGACTACCGGCCGAAGGCGCCCGCGCCGGAGAAGATCAAGTCGCGCCAGGAGCGGCTCGTGCTCGAGCTGACCCCGAACCCGGACATCCTGAAGCAGGTCGCGGCCCTGCGCGGCTCCGCGTTCATCGTCGGCTTCGCCGCGGAGACCCGGGACGTTGCCGAGCGCGCCGTCGAGAAGCTCCACGAAAAGGGCATCGACCTGCTCGTGGCCAATGACATCAGCCGCCAGGACATCGGCTTCGACGCCGACGAGAACGAAGTCCTGCTCGTCGATCGATGGGGCGGGACCGAGCATCTGTCCCGCCGACCGAAGTCTGCGATCGCCGATGCGATCCTCGATCGCGTGCGCGTCCTCCGCGCGCAGGCGCAGGCCCCCGCGCCGCGCTGACCCGATGGACACGGAGCTGCTGGCCGACGCGCTGCGCGCGCTCGGCGACTCGCTTCGCTACTACCGCGATATGGGGCTGACCGACCTCGCGCTCTCGCCGGCGTATCTCGCGAGCCCGGCGGATCAGCTCCGCACCCAGGAAGAGCTGCTCCAGGGCTGCCTGCGCTGCAAGCTCTGCGAGGGCCGCACGACGATCGTGTTCGGCTCGGGGCGCGCCGCCGCGGACCTGGTGGTGATCGGCGAAGGCCCCGGCGCGGAAGAGGACCAGCAGGGCAAGCCGTTCGTCGGTCGCGCGGGTCAGCTCCTCACCAAGATGCTCGAGTCGGTAAAATTCGACCGCGCGGAGGATGTCTACATCCTGAACGTCGTCAAGTGCCGGCCGCCGGGCAACCGCAACCCAGAGCCGGACGAGATCGAGGCGTGCGGCCAATTCCTGGCGGCGCAGCTCGCGACGATCCAGCCGAAGGTGATCCTGGCACTCGGGAGCGTCGCGACCCAGGCGCTGCTCAAGACGAAGGAGCCGATCGGCAAGCTCCGCGGGCGCGTGCACCCCTACGGGGCCGCGCTTCTCGTGCCGACCTTCCATCCCGCGTTCCTCCTGCGCAATCCAGGTCAGGAATACAAGCGCATGGCGTGGGAAGACCTGAAGCTCGCCAGACGGGAGTACGACCGACTCCGCGAACGGTAAGCCCGGCGGTGAACAGGACTCAGATCGCGGAGGTTGTCTTCGACCTTCCGGTCGCGCATCCGTTCTCCTACTCCGTTCCCCCGCATCTGACGGTCGTGCCAGGGCAGCGCGTCCAGGCACCCCTCGGCGGCGCGGTGCGCCCGGGTGTCGTCGTCGGGCTCCGGGCGCTCGACACCGCCGGCGTCAAGCCGCTGGCCGCCGCGCTCGAGCCGGGGCCGATCATGTCCCGCTCCCAACTCGATTTCGCCCGATGGATTTCGGCCGAGAGCTGCTCGTCGCTCGGCTCCACGAGCGCGGCGCTGCTGCCTCCCGTCCTCCCGGGCGAGCCCATGCCGAGCGCCTGCGAGTGGTCGGGCAATCGGGCGGAGACGCCGGAGCTGTTCGTCGGCGCGGATCGGCTCGCCCGGGTGCGCCGGGAGATCGAAGCGCACGCGGGCGGCGTGCTGCTGCTGACCGCTGACATCGCGACCGCGGCGGACTGGGCAGCGAGCCTCTCGGCCCTCGGTCCCGTCGCCCGGCTCGACAGCGGGATCGCGGATCGCGACCGCCGGCGCGCCTGGAACGCGCTCGCCGCGGGCGCGGCGCGGCTCGCGGTGGGCACGCGTTCGGCGCTCCTCGCGCCCATCCCGCCGCCGGCGATGCTCGTGCTCATCGACGAGCACGAGGCGGCGCACAAGCCTCCCGGGGCGCCGCGGATCCACTCACGCGACGTCGTGCTCCGCCGGGCGGCGCTCGAGGGCGCCCGGCTCCTGCTTCCGTCGGCGACGCCGAGCGTCGAGATCTGGTGGCTCGCGGACGGCGGCCGCGCGCGGCTCCATCCGGTCGATCCCGGAAGCTGGCCGGCGGTCTCGGTCGCCGACACCCGCGGGATGCTCCGCGCGGATCCGCTCACGCCGGCGCTCGGCCGCGCGGCGTACGACGCGCTCGCGCGCGGGCGGCGCGTGTGCCTCCTCGTGAGCCGGCTCAGCTCCGCGCTCGCCTGCGACGACTGCGGCAGCGTGCCGCGGTGCCCCGAGTGCGGTATCGCGCTCGCGTTCTCGCGCGTCGAAAAGACCCTCGCGTGCCGGTTCTGCGCGCGGCGCGATGCCGCGCCCGACACGTGCGGGGCCTGCGGCGGGCGACGGCTCTCCGCGTTCGGCTGGGGCGCCGAGCGCGTGGAGCACGCGCTGCGCCGGCGGTTCCCCCGAGCCCGGATCGCGCGCTATGACCCCGACGCGATGCGGGGCGCGCGGCTCGCGAAGCAGCGGCAGGAGGCCACGGGCGCCGACATCGTGATCGGCACGCGCGGCGCGCTCAGGCTCTTCGAGCCCGCGTCGCTCGGGCTGGCGGGCTTCGTCACGCCGGATCAGTTCCTCCGCGTCGCCGACTTCCGCGCGAGCGAGCGCGCGTTCGCCTTGATGTGGGCCGCTGCCGAGCGCGTGCGTCCGGACGGCCAGGTCGTGATCCAGTCTCAGCATCACGACCACTACATTCTCCGCGCCGTGATCGATCAGGATCGTGCGGAGTTCTACAAGCACGAGCTGCGCTTCCGGGCCGAGTCGGGGTATCCGCCGTTCCGGCGGCTCTGCCGCGTCACCGCGCGCGGCCGATCGGCGAGCGCCGCGCGCGCGCTCGCCGACACGTGCGTCGGGCGGCTCAGGGACGCAAGGCTGACCGTCTACCCGGCGATCGCCGAGCGGCGGGGACTCGCCTGGCGCATCCTGGTCAAGGGGCGCGCCGATCTGCCCGCCCACGTGTCCCGGGCGCTGGAGGACGGCGGACCCGCGGACCGGCGGGGCCGCGGTATGATAGAAATCGAAATGGATCCGGTGGACTGATGGCCGTCCTCACGGTTCGGAAATACGGTGATCCCATCCTGCGGCGCCGGGCTGAGCCCGTCGGCGAGGTGACGCCCGAGATCCGGGCGATCCTGCGCGACATGATCGATACGATGTATCGCGAGGTCGGAGTCGGGCTGGCCGCGCCCCAGGTCGGCATCTCCCTCCGCCTGATGGTCGTCGACGACGAGAAGGGTCGCGGGCCGCGGGCGCTCGTCAACCCCGAGATCGTCGACCAGGGCGGCCGCGTGGTGGCCGAGGAAGGCTGCCTCTCGATCCCCGGGATCTTCGCGCCCGTCGCGCGCGCCGAGTGGGTCCGCCTCGAGGCCCAGGACGAGGAGGGCCAGCCGGTCACCGTCGAGACCAAAGGGCTCTACGCCCGCGTGATCCAGCACGAGATGGACCACCTCGACGGCGTGCTGTTCATCGACCGGCTCGATGCGGTCAGGCGAGACCGCGTCAAGCGCGCGATCAAGAAGGAAGGCCTGCGCGAAGACGCTCCGCACAGCGCGCTGGCGCTCTAACTCCTGCCGCGTCGGTCCTGCCGCTGGTCCGGATTCCTGCGCGTTGCTAGACTGGCGGCGCTCCGATGAGAGTGCTCTTCTACGGAACTCCGCCCTTCGCGCTGCCGACGCTCGAGGCCCTGCTCGCGTCTCACGAGGTGGTCGGCGTCGTCACGCAGCCGGACCGGCCGGCCGGCCGCGGCCAGCGCCTGACTCCTCCACCCGTGAAGGAGCGCGCGATCGCGGCGGCCGTTCCGGTGCTCCAGCCCCCGCGGCTCGGTGATCCAGGCTGGCTCGAGCCGCTCCGCGCCTTCGGCGCGGACCTCGCGGTCGTGGTCGCGTTCGGTCAGATCCTTCCCAAGGCGGTCCTCGACGTGCCCGCGCGCGGCTCCATCAACGTCCACGCGTCCCTCCTCCCGAAGTACCGGGGGGCCGCGCCGATCGCGTGGGCGCTGATCCGGGGCGAGAGCGAAACGGGGATCACGACCTTTCAGATGGACGAGGGGATGGACACGGGACCGATCCTCTTGTCCGAGCGCACCGCGATCCGTCCCGGCGAGACGGCCGGCGAGCTCGGCGCGCGGCTGGCCCGGCTGGGCGCGCGGGTGCTGATCGACACGCTGGCCCGGCTCGACACGATCGTGCCGACCCCGCAGCAGCACGGCGACGCGACGCTCGCGCCGAGGCTCCGGAAGACCGAGGGCCACCTCGACTGGCGCGAGCCCGCGCGCGCCCTCGTCAACCGCATCCATGGCTGCAACCCTCGGCCCGGCGCCCTGACGCGCGCGTCCGGCGGGCGCCTCACGATCTGGCGCGCTCGGGCGGTTGCGCGGAGCGCGGGCGACATCGCGCCCGGGACACTCATCGCAGGCGCCGGTGGGGTGTGCATCGCGGCGGGAGACGGCGCCGTCGAGCCGATCGAGGTTCAGCCCGAGAATCGGCGCGTCGTGGCGTGGCCCGCGTACCTGCGCGGCGCCCGGCTTCGGGCAGGCGATCGGCTCGGGCCCGCGTGAGCGGGGTCTCGCCGGCCCGCCGCGCGGCGGCCCGGGTTCTCGAGCGCGTCGAGACCGATCAGGCGTTCGCCGATATCGCGCTCGACGCGGAAATCGACCGCGCGGGCCTGTCAGCCCGCGATGCCGCGCTCGCCACCGAGCTCACCCTCGGCGTGCTGCGGTGGCGCCGCTACCTCGACGCGCTGCTGGCGCCGCATTGCAAACGCCGTATCGATCGCCTGGACTCGCGCGTGCTCACGCTCCTCCGGTTGACCGCCTACCAGCTCGTGTTCCTCGAACGCGTTCCGGCCTGGGCGGCCGTCAACGACGCGGTCGCGCTGGCCAAGCGACGCGAGAAGCCCGGTGTGCCGGAGTTCGTCAACGCGGTCCTGCGCGCGTTCGCCCGTCGCGGCGTGCGCGAGCGCCGCCCGGTCCTGCCGAAGGACCCGATCGACGCCCTCGCGGTCCGCTGCTCGTTTCCGACGTGGCTTGCCGCCCGATGGGTCGAGCGCTACGGCACCGAGGACGCCGAGCGCCTGATGCTCGCGATGAACGACCGGCCGCCGCTCACGGTCCGCGTGAACACCGCCCGGACAACGCCAGAGCAGGCTCAGCAGCGGCTCCGGGAGGAAGAAGGCCTGAGCGCGTCGCGGACGCGCTACGCGCCGGAGGGGCTCAGCGTCGAGCACGGAGCCCGCCCGGGTGCATGGAAGGCGTTCGCCGCCGGGGACGTGGTGCCGCAGGACGAGGCCTCGATGCTCGTGGCCCGACTGCTCGAGCCGCGCCCGGGCGAGACGGTCGCGGATGTCTGCGCCGCGCCCGGCACGAAGACGACTCACCTCGCGGCGCTGATGGAACGTCCGGGGCGCGTCATCGCCTTCGACCCCCAGCCCCAGCGGCTGGCGCTGCTCTCGGAGGCAGCTCTGCGGCTCGGTCTCGACTGGATCGAGCCCCACGCGGGACCTGTCGAGGAGCTGGCCCGCGGCTTCCTTGCCGCCTGCGATCGCGTCCTCGTCGATGCGCCGTGCTCGAACCTCGGCGTGCTAAGGCGCAACCCCGACGTGAAGTGGCGGAGAGCGCCCGAGGACCTCGACCGCGCCAGGGCACGACAGCAGCAGATCCTCGCCGCGTCCGCGACGATGGTGAAGCCGGGCGGCTGGCTCGTCTACGCGACCTGCTCGCTCGAGCCCGAGGAAAACGACGACGTCACACGCGACTTTCTCGCGGCGCAGCCGGCCTTCCGCGTCGATCCGCCGGTCGACACGCCGATCCCGCTCGACGCGACCGGCGCGCTCCGCTGCCTCCCTCACCGCCACGGCACCGACGGCTTCACCGCTGTCCGCCTCCGCCGCTCGCAGCTCGTTCCCGCGACGACCGGCAAGCGGCTGTCCTGACCGGCGCGCGGCGCAGCCGACGAGGCCGCGAAGCGCCGATCCCGTATTACAATGAAATGCGGTGCTCAAGATCGCGCCTTCGATCCTGTCCGCCGACTTCGCCGCGCTCGCTGACGACATCGCGCGCGTCGAAGCCGCGGGCGCGGATCAGCTCCATGTGGACGTCATGGATGGCCGATTCGTCCCGAACATCACGATCGGCCCCGTGGTCGTCGAGGCGATCCGCAAGCGCACGCGGCTCCCGCTCGACGTGCACCTGATGATCGTCGAGCCCGAGCGCTACATTCAAGCCTTCATCGGAGCGGGCGCTGACGCCGTGACGGTCCACGTCGAGGCCAGCCCGCACCTGCAGCGCACGCTGGCCCAGATCGGCGCGCTGAACGCGCGGGCCGGAGCGGCGCTGAACCCCTCCACGCATCCCTCCACGCTCGAGTGTGTGCTCGACGACCTGGACCTGGTCCTCGTGATGTCGGTGAACCCCGGATTCGGAGGGCAGAAGTTCATCCCGAGCACGCTTGCGAAGGTGCGGCAGGTGCGCACCATGCTGGGCGAGAGACCGGTCGACGTGTCCGTCGACGGCGGGATCACGGTCGGGCTCGTCCAGGCCCTGGCCGCGCATGGCGCGACAACGGTGGTCGCGGGCTCCGCAATCTTCGGCGCCCCCGACCCCGCCGCGGCCATCAAAGAGATGCGGAGTGCCGCAGAGCTGCGCGGCTGACTCGGAGGCGAGGAGCCCAGTGCACAGACTGGGATTGCCGTGCCTCCTGCTCGCCGCCGCGCTGATGCTCGGCGGCTGTGAGGAGGAGCAACCCACCGAGGCCCAGGGTCATCGGGATCACGTGAAGTGCGTGGAGTTTGCCGCGAGCGTCCCCTCCGATCGATCCGAAGCCGCATACAAGAGTTGCATGAAGGGGGGACCGCACCGCTTCAGAGTGCCTGAGGACACCCCGAGCTCCAACTAACAGGCCGCTCCCAACGGCCCATCTGAGTCAACGTCGGGGGGAGCGAGCGCCGCTCCCCCCGACCCCCCCCACCGGCCACCGGTCGCGACGATTCCTTCACGCGCTCTGCGTCGCGGATCGACGACATTCTCGACAGGCTGGACGATGTCGCCTCCGGTGCCTCCATTCCTACTCGACTAACTGGAATCTCACGGGGATCTCCACCCACGCATCCACAGACTTGGGCCCCCGCCTGCCAGGCGTGAACTGCCAGCCCTTGGCCTCGTTCGCCGCTGCGTCGTCGAGCACCTGCGAGCCGGATCCCTTCTTGACGCGGACCTCGCCCACGCTTCCGTTCGCCAGCACTTTGATCACCAGATCGACCGTCCCTTGCTCCTGGCTCCGACGGGCCGCTTCCGGATACGGCGGCCTCGACACCTTCTTCGGCTCGGGAGGCGTCAACGGATAGCGCGCCGTGACATCGATCGGGGCCAGGGGGACGACCTGCTCGTCCCCCTGGCCCTGGGCACGTGAGGGGGACGCGGTCGCAAGGACGAGCAGCACCGCCGACGCGCCGACGAACGAGCGGGCCACGCGAGAGGCCCTGAGCCGAGCGTCCATACGTGTCACCCCAATTCCTGCCCGGAACCGAACGCCGGAACAGTTTTCTTGTGAGGCTACTCCTCCAGCTTGAAGTGGATCGGGACTTCGACCCACACGGCCACCGGGAATCCCCCGCGGGCGGCGGGAACAAATCGAGCGGCGCGAATCGCATCAAGTGCCGCGCCATCGAGCACCGGATTCCCCGACGATCGCCGGACTTCCGCCGAACCGACCGACCCGTCCGCCCGGACATACGCCTTCACGAGCGTGGTGCCTTCCACCCCTGCCCGGCGCGCCACTTCCGGATACCGCGGCTTCACCTCGTGCTCGAGGCGCGGCGCCGATAAGACGCCGATCGACGGCCCAGCCCCCGTGTTCCCTACCGCAGCCGCTTTCCCGCCCCACGCCCGGCTCACTGGTCCCACGTTGGCCGGTGTCGATGACGCCGATGTCAGTGAACCCTGGACCGGCACGATCGTAGGCGACGAAAGCCCCTCGGCCCGGCTTCCCGGAGCTGCCTCGAGCCGGGGGACCTGGAACGAGGGGACTCGCACGGATGGCCATTCAACCTTCGAAGGGCTTGCCTCCGACGGTGGTGTGACCTCCGATACTGGAGCCGGCACTGTCTCGCGCGGTCGGGGCTCGAGCGGGAGCGGCGACGTCGGAACCGCGGGCGCCGGTGGTGGAGCCGGCGCGGCCGGCGCGACGGGTGCTCGTGCGCGCTGACCCGGCGCGGTCTGCCCGCGATCGGGTGTCGGGCCGAGCGATGTCAGGACGACGAGGTCGGCCAGGATCGGGGGCCGCTCAGTGCTGAAGCGGACGACACCCAAGACAGTGATCGCGGTGACGTGGAGCAATACCGAGAGGACCACGCCGAGGGGCAAGCCCCGATGCGAGATCGTGCGATCGAGGGTCGTGCCGCCCGAGGCCCGGACTGCCCCAGGTGCCGTGACCGCCTGTGCCGTCATAGGCTCGACGACCTGCCGGCCCGGTGGATGCTCGTCGGCGGGTCCGCCCCCATCCCTGTCCACGGTGATGCCCTTCGCTGGCTGGGACACGCGGCTTCAGAAACGAAGGGCAAGCCCGCCGAGCACCGAGCGCGGCGTGCCCGGCGTGAAGTGGATGTCGGGGACCCCTCCCGCCGGTTCGCCGGGGAGCCGCGACGTGAAGAAGAACTGCGCCTCGCGGTATTCCGTGTCCAAGAGGTTCTCGAGGCTCATGAACGCCTCGAGCATCTTATAGCGATACCGGGCGGTGAGGTTGAAGAGCGTGTAGCCCCGCGCCGTCTGCTGCTCGTCCTCGTCGGCGAAGCGGTCGCCGAGCTGCCGCATCTCGAGGCTCGCGGAGAGCCCCCAGGGCAGGCGGGCGGTCAGGTCGGCCAGCGAGGTCAGCCTCGGCGCAAGCGGGACCGCCTTGTGGGTGCCGTCGAATTCCGCCTTGGTCGTCACGGTGGCGTAGCCGGAAAGAGTCAGCCAGTCCAGGAGCCCGATCCTGGTCCCAAACTCCCATCCCGCCCGGTGGGTCGAGCCCGCAGGCTCCGTGGTCCCCGCGTCGCCGCTCACGACCAGTTCGCTGTGGAGATCGAGCGCCCAATAGGTGGCGGACAGCTCCACACGCGGCGTCACCCGGATCTTGGCCCCGAACTCGTAGCCTTGTGCGGTCGGCAGGGCTTCGAGCGCCGGGTTGAGGATCACGGCCCGGGCGTCGTTGCTGTGGAAGCCGGTGCCGAAGTTCGCAAAGAGCTCGGTATCGTACCACGGGCCGAGGATGAGGTTGGCCTTCACGTTCGGACGCGACCGGGTCACGTTGCCGTTGAGGTCGCCCCCCGTCGTGTTCACTCTCTGGCTCACGTCGTAGTTGAAGATGTCGCCCCGGGCCCCGGTGCCCAAGCGCAGCCCATTGATCGGCACCAGGTCGAATTTCAGGAAGGGCGAGTACGACTGCTCGACGACGAAAACGCGCAGGGCCGCATGGGCCAGGACGACGTGGGGGGTGTCGATCCGGTACTGGAACCCGCACGTGGTCGTGACGTTGACCCCGAGCGGTGTGCTCTTGTACTCGTACCGGGCGTCCGCGCCGGCCAGCGTCCGACGGTCGCGCTGGCTGATCTCGTCGCCGTTGGCCGGATCGTCGAGGAAGAAGGTGAAGTTGTTGAAGAGGCTCAGCGAGTAGTACGTGCCGTACGTGTGGACGGTGAAGAGCTGGTTGTCCGCCACCCGCCAGCGATAGTCCAGGTTGAGGTTGGTCCGCTGGGTGTCGCCGCCCTCGGTCGGGTCGATCGAACCGAAGCGGTCGATGAGGCCCCCCCGCACGGCGCGCTCCGGAATCTGCCCGGAGCCGCGCCACTCGGCCCGGTAGTGGGAGCCCCAGAGGGACAGAGCCATGTCCTCGGCCAGCGTGGCGGTGGCCTTCCCGAAGATGTTGAACCGGTCATACCCGTTTGGATGCTCGAACGGGCATCCCGCGTCGGAGAAATCAGCGCCAGGTAGCGCTGGGTGTTGAAGCTCCCTCCGGCGACCTCCAGGGTGTTCTCCTCCACGAAATCTTTCGTGACGAAGTTGACGACGCCGCCCGTATCGAAGTCTCCGTATTCGACGAAGTACGGCCCCTTCAGTGCATCCACGAGCTTGACGGTCTCGGGGATCAGGAAGTGGAGGTCGGCGTAGCCCTGGCCGTGGGCGTGACTTCGCAGGTTGACCGGGAGCCCGTCGACGAAGACGGCGATGTCGGTCCCGTGGTCGGCGTCGAACCCCCGCAGCAGATACTGCTCGGCCTTCCCGCCCCCCTGATGCTGGCTGATCACAAGACCCGGGATGAGTCGGAGAACGTCGGCCGGCCTTCCCTGAGGCCGCACCTCAAAGGTCTTGCCCGGGATCAACTGCTCGGACGAGGACGACACCGGCGGCGGCGCCGTGACGAGCAGCGGCGGCAGGACCAGGCTCTCAGAGGGTGCCGGCGGCTCTCGCGCCGGCGTCTCCCGCGGCGCCGGCTCCTGGGCGACAGCCACCGTGGTGAGGCCCTGCAGGACGAGCGCCGCAACGACGCCGATCACCCGGTCCGGTCGACTGCCTCGCCGATTCATGGCCGGTCCACTCAGTGTGAGGAAAGTGGCCGTCGTGATACTCCGCGTGCCCTCCGTTGTCCAGGACAATTTTGGGCGCCACGCCGAAACAGGGTAGTGTTGTGTTTTCGTCGCGGCTTCCGTAGAGTAGTAACTTCGCATGTTCGAGACACTCTCCGAACGTCTGCAGGCGATCCTCGATCGGGTCGGCGGGCACGGCCGCTTGACCGAGGAGAACATCGAGGCCGCGCTCCGCGAGGTGCGGATCGCGCTGCTGGAGGCCGACGTCAACTTCAAGGTCGTCCGCGCCTTCATCGATCGCGTCAGGGGAAAGGCGGTCGGCCAGAATGTTCTCAAGTCGCTGACACCCGGACAGCAGGTCGTCAAGGTCGTCTACGACGAACTGGTCGAGCTGCTGGGCGGGAGCGGGCACCGCCTCGCCATGGCGTCCCACCCGCCGACGGTCATCGCGCTGATCGGGCTCCAGGGGTCGGGGAAGACGACGACGGCAGCAAAGCTCGCCCGGTACTTCGGCACCCAGGGCCACCATCCGCTGCTCGCGGCGGCCGACGTCCACCGGCCGGCCGCGGTCGACCAGCTCAAGGCGCTCGGCACTCAGGTCAACGTCCCGGTCGTCGGCGACGCCGATCAGACGTCCGTCGACATCTGCACGACCGCCGTCCGTGAGGCGGCGGAGCGAGGTCTCAGCCCCGTCATCCTCGACACCGCCGGCCGCCTTCACATCGACGAGGTGATGCTCGACGAGCTACGTGCCGTCAAGGCGGCGGTCCGACCGCACCACATCCTGCTGGTCGTCGACGCGCTGACCGGTCAGGACGCCTTGACCGTGGCGGAACGGTTCAACGCCGCGGTCGGCATCGACGCGATCATCCTGTCCAAGACGGACGGCGACGCGCGCGGCGGCGCCGCGCTCTCGGTCCGGCACGTCACCGGCCGCCCGATCGCGTTCGTCGGCGTCGGCGAAAAGGTCGACGCGCTCGAGCCGTTTCATCCCGATCGGCTCGCCTCGCGCCTCGTCGGCATGGGCGACGTGCTCTCGCTCGTCGAGAAGGCACAGGCGTCGGTGGACGCGCAGACCGCGGAAGACCTCGTCCGGAAGATCCGTCAGGAGACCTTCTCGCTGGAGGACTTCCGGGATCAGCTCAGGCAGGTGCGGAACATGGGGCCGCTCGACCAGATCCTCGGGATGCTCCCGTTCGGCAAGGCCCTCCGCGGGCTGCCGAAAGACCTCGACGGCGAGCAGGCGGACCTGTCACGGTTCGAAGCCATCATCAACTCCATGACGCCGGGCGAGCGCCTGAGCCCGCAGATCATCAACGGCAGCCGCCGCACGCGGATCGCGCGCGGCAGCGGCACGACGGCGCAGGATGTCAACCGGTTGCTCCGGCAGTACGCGCAGCTCAGGAAGATGATGCGGGGTCTGAAGGGCCTCGAGGGCAAGATGAAGAAAGGAGGGATCCCCGGGTGGCGGTCCATATCAGGCTGAGACGAACGGGAACGACGAGGCGGCCCACGTACCGCGTCGTGGTGGCGGATTCTCGCGCGCCGCGGGACGGTCGGTTCATCGAGGTCATCGGGCACTACAACCCGCTGACCGAGCCGCCGACGATTCACATCGAGATGGACAAGGCAACCGCATGGCTCAAGAAGGGGGCGCAGCCGTCGAACACGGTCAAGCACCTCATGGCGCGGGCGGGGCTCGGGAAGTAGCTCCTCAACGTCTCGTCGCGATCGGCGAGATCGTCCGACCCCACGGGCTGGGTGGCGAGGTCCGCATCAGGACGCTGACGGATCAGCCGGCGCGATTCGACGCGCTGACCGGCTGCATCGTATGGGACCCCGACGGGGACGGGCGTGTCGAGCGGCGCATCGAGCGGGCGCAGCGGCGCGGAGGGACCGTCATCCTGAAGCTCCGCGGCATCGACGAAGTCGACGCGGCCCGGGCGCTGGTCGGGCGGCTCGTCGCGGTTCCCGAGTCGGAGGCGGCGGCGCTGGCTCCCGGACACTTCTATCCGTGGCAGCTCGAGGGGTGCCGGGTCGAGACGGATCGGGGGGTGCCCGTGGGGAACGTGACCGGCATCGAACAGGGACCGGCGCAGGATCTGTGGGTGGTGTCGGACGGGGCGCGCGAGCGGCTCATCCCGGCGGTGCCGGAGATCGTGATCACCGTCGATCTGCGGGCGAGGCGAGTCGTCATTCGCCCGCCCGAAGGACTGCTCGATCTGTGAGAATCGACATCGTCACGCTGTTCCCCCGGATGGTCGAGGAGCCGATCGGCGAATCGATTCTCGGCCGGGCGCGCGCGCGAGGCCTCATCGAGATCGGGGTCGTCAACCTCCGCGATTACGCGACCGGCAAGCACCGGGTCACCGATGATTACCCGTTCGGCGGAGGGGGCGGCATGGTGCTCAAGCCCGAGCCGCTCTTCGCCGCGGTGGAGGCGCTCCGGACGCCGGGCGCGCGGGTGGTGCTGCTCGATCCGCGCGGGCGCCGTTTCACCCAGGCGATCGCCGGTGAACTGAGCCGGCTCACGCACCTCATCCTGCTCGCCGGGCGCTACGAGGGCGTCGACGAACGGGTCAGCGCAGCACTGGTCGACGACGAACTCTCGATCGGGGATTACGTGCTGACGGGTGGGGAGCTGCCGGCCCTGATCGTCACGGACGCGGTGGCCCGGCTCTGCCCGGGCGTGCTCGGCGACGCCGGCGCGGCCCGGCACGACTCGTTCGCGAGCGGCCTGCTCGAGGGGCCGCAGTACACGCGTCCGGAGGAGTTCCGCGGCATGCGGGCGCCCGAGGTGCTGCTGTCGGGCGATCATGCGAAAATCGCCTGCTGGCGGCGGCTGCAGGCGCTCTGGCGCACCTGGCGGCGCCGGCCGGAGCTGCTCGAGACGGCGGAGCTGACGCCAGCCGAGCAGAAGCTGGTAGAAGAGTTCAGGCGGGGAAAGGGGCCAGACGAGTCATGGATGCGATCCGCATAGTCGAGGCGGGACAGCTCAAGAAAGACCGGGGCGGGTTCGGCCCGGGTGATACCGTGCGAGTACAGGTCAAGGTCGTCGAGGGCGAGAAGGAGCGGACTCAGGCCTTCGAGGGCGTCGTCATCCGAAAGCGTGGCGAGGGCACCCGAGCGTCGTTCACCGTCCGGAGGATCTCGTACGGCGTGGGCGTCGAGCGGACCTTCCCGCTGCAGTCGCCGCGCATCGAGGCGGTGCAGGTCATCCGCCGCGGGCAGGTGCGGCGCTCGAAGCTCTACTACCTGCGCGGCCTCGCGGGCAAGGCGGCGCGCCTGAAGCAAAAGCGCGCGGTGCTCGTCCCCCAGTCGGACGAATAACGCGCCCGATCGATGACGCCGCTCGCGTCGGCGTCGTACCGGTACGAACGACAGGCCTGGCGCGCCGGTATCAGCCGCATTGCCGGCGTCGACGAGGCCGGGCGGGGTCCCCTGGCCGGACCTGTCGTCGCGGCGGCGGTCATCATCGATCCGTGCCGCCGCATCAAGGGCCTCAACGACAGCAAGGTGCTCACGCCCGCGCAGCGCGACGAGCTGTTCGGGGTCATCGGAGAGCGCGCGCTGGCGATCGGAGTCGGGGTGGTGGACCACGAGACGATCGACCGGATCAACATCCTGCGGGCGACCCGGACGGCCATGCTGGAAGCCCTCGGTCGCCTCGCCGTCTCGCCCGACCTGGTCATCACCGACTTCGTCCATCTCGCCACGCTTCGCTGCCCCCAGCAGAACCTGGTGAACGGCGACGCACGCTGCGCGAGCGTCGCCGCGGCATCGATCGTCGCCAAGGTCACCCGCGACCGGATCATGCGCGAGGCGGACCGGCAGCACCCCGACTACGGCTTCGCGCGCCACAAGGGCTACGCGACCCCAGAGCACCTGGCGGTGCTCGACCGACTCGGGCCCTGCCCCATCCACCGGCGAACCTTCGCCGGAGTCTGGCGCCAGGGCGAACTGTTCGTGCTCGAAGACGAGGACTGAGGAGACTGTCCCATGGCTACCACGGTTGAGACTCGCTACACGCGCCGCGCCCGCTATTACTCCTCCGCCCAGGCGTTCAACATCAAGCGCCCGCGGGTGCCCGCCCACGTGTTCCTCGCAGAGCGCGACCGCGCGCTCGATCCAGCGTCGCCGACGGGGCTCATCGCGCTCGACCTGAGCGAGCCGCTGGAGACCGACTTCCCGGCGACCACTCCGCTGATCCTCGCGCGCTATGCCCGGATCCGCGTCGGCGAACGCCTCGCGACGCGGTTCAAGGCGAGCGGCGAGATCTACTACGTCGTCGCAGGCGCCGGGGAGACCTCGTGGGGGGACGAGACACTCGCGTGGGACCGGGGCGACGCGTTCTGCCTGCCGGGCGGGGTGTCCGCCGTGCACGAAGCCGGCGGGACCGACTGCGTGCTCTGGATCGTCACGAACGAGCCCGAGCTGGCGTTCGAGCGGGCGGAGCCGCCTGCTCCGGGCGCGGCGCCGATCGACGCGGTGCACTATCCGGCTCATGAGATTCGCCGCCAGCTCGAGCTGATTCACGGGCTCCCGCCGTCGGTCACGATGACCGGCAAGGCGGTCAACCTCGCCAGCCAGGCACTCGAGGCCAAGCGCACCGCGCTGCCATCGCTAGCCCTCGCGATGAATTCCCTCCCGGCGGGAGAGTCGCAACCGGCGCATCGTCACAACGCGGTCGCAGTGACGCTGGTCGTCCGGGGGACGCGATGCTACTCGATGATCGACGGCGCGCGGATCGACTGGCAAGAGCACGCCGTGATGCTCACGCCGCCCGGAGACTTGCACTCGCACCACAACGAGGGCGCGGACCTGGCGCTGTTCCTCATCGTGCAGGACGGCGGGCTGCACTACCACTGCCGCACGATGGGCTTCAGCTACACGTAGGACGAACGAGTTCCGGGCAATGCGAGTTGGGTCGATAGATGGCTGCCGCAGGCAAGGTCGCGCTCGTCACCGGAGCCTCGCGGGGGATCGGGAGGGCCATCGCGGGGGCGCTCGCGGGGGCGGGCCTCCGGGTGGGCGTGAGCTACCGCGCCGGCGACCGTGAAGCCCGCGAGGTGGTGGAGAAGATCGCGGCCAACGGCGGTCAGGCACAGAGCTTCAAGGCTGACATCGGCGTCCCCGAGGAGAGCCGGCGGCTCGTGGAGTCCGCCCTCGCCGCGTTCGGGCGGATCGACGTCCTCGTCAACAACGCCGGGATCTCCGTCACCTCCGCCCGGGTCGCCGAGCTTCCGAGCGAGGACTGGGAGCGCGTCCTTCGAGTCAACCTGAGCGGCCCATTTTACCTGATCAAGGCAGTGCTCCCTCACATGCGGCAACGCAAGAGCGGCCACATCGTCAATCTCTCCTCGAACGTGACCCAGCGCTTCCCCGCGATGTACGGTGCCTACACCGTCTCCAAGTGCGGCCTCGATGCGCTGACGCGGATCCTCGCCAAGGAGGAGGGCCCGAACGGGATCCGCGTCAACGCGATCGCTCCCGGGCCCATCGACACCGACATGCTCCGGCACTCGCTTGGGCTCATGGGGCCCGAAAAGGCCGAGGCCTTCGTCACGTCGGTGCCGCTCGGGCGAACGGGCCGCCCGGAGGAGATCGCCGCGGTCGTGGCGTTTCTCGTGTCCGACGCAGCGAGCTACGTCACGGGCCAGGTCATCTACGTCAACGGCGGCGGTCCCGCGCCGTGACCGCGTCGCGTCCGCGCCGGCGGAGCGTCTGCTTTCCGGGACGCTTCCATCCTGTCCCGTGCACGCGTATACCCGACCCATGCCGGATCCGCGGCGGGGGCTCGGACGCAGCTCGGAAGACGCCGCCGCGGCGTGGCTGACGCGGCAGGGGCTCACGATCGTCGAGCGGAACGTCAGGTTCGCCGAGGGCGAGATCGATCTGGTCTGCCGGGACGGCGCGACGTGGGTATTCGTGGAGGTCAAGAGCCGGCGGCGGGGTTGGGGCGACTCGGCGGCGGCCGCGGTAACAGCCGACAAGCAGCGGCGGCTCGCGCGGCTCGCCCGGCACTACGTGAAGTGCAAGCGCCTCGGCTCGGCGCCGTGTCGGTTCGACGTGGTGGCGGTCACGGTCGAGCCCGACGGCTTCGCCAGCGAAATCCGCCACCTCCGCGATGCGTTCGCCGCGGGGGCGTGGTAACATCCGCGTCCCTATGACGATTCTGTGGGACAGCGCCCGCAGCGCGCTCCCGTCGATCGCGCTCGCCGTCGGGCGGACCCCGCTCGTCCGGCTCAACCGTGTGACCACCGGGATCGCGCCGCCGATCTATCTCAAGCTCGAGTGGTACAGCGCGACCGGCAGCCTGAAGGATCGGATCTATCTCCACATGTTCGAGCAAGCGGAGACGCGCGGGGACCTCACGCCCGGCGTTCGCGTGCTCGAATGCTCGACCGGCAACGCGGGGATCGCCTGCGCGTTCGTCGCCGCGGTCAAGGGCTACCCCTGCACGATCGTGATGCCGGAGGGCATGAGCGATGAGCGCAAGAAGATCATCCGCGCCTACGGCGCGACGCTCGTCTTCACGCCGGGCGGCGAGAGCGACGTCGACCTGGCGCTGCAGCGGCTCGAGGAGATCCGCGCCGGCGATCCCGCCGGCTACTGGGTGCCGGGCCAGTTCACGAACGCCGACAACATCGACGCGCACTACCGAACGACGGGGCCCGAGCTGTGGGAGCAGACCGGCGGGATCGTCGGCGCCTTCGTCGCCGCGCAGGGGAGCGGCGGCACCCTGAGCGGCGTCGGCCGTTACCTGCGTGAGCGTGACTCGCGCGTGCGCCTGTACGCCGTCGAGCCCGCCGAGTGCGCGCTCCTGGCGCGCCGCGAGTGGGGACCGCACGGCATCGAGGGCATCGGCGACGGTTTCGTCCCGGAAAACCTGGACGTCGCGCTGCTGTCCGGGGTCATCACCGCGACGACGGAGGAGAGCGTGGAGATGGCGCGCCGGCTCGCCTCCGCCGAAGGGATCTTCTGCGGCATCTCGAGCGGCGCGAACGTCACGGCCGCCATCAAGCTCGCGCGGCGGCGGCCCGAGCTGTCGTCCATCGTGACGATGGCGAACGACACGGGCCAGCGGTACTTCAGCACCGCGCTCTGCGGCGAAGACAAGAAGGTCGACGTACCACGACGCGAGCACCCGCTGGACGCGCGGACCGTCCAGCAGCTCGGCCGCTACCAGCGCGGCTGGGAAGTGCTCGCCTGATGCCGGGCGCGGCCGCGCCATACGACTTTCGCGAAGCGCGCCGCAGGCTCGAAGCCAAAGCGAAATCGTCCGGCGAGAAGCTCACCTCCATCGAGGACGCGGTCGCGCGCGTGAAGGACGGCGACCTCGTCGCCGCCGGGGGCTGCCTCTTCTCGCGCACGCCGATGGCCCTGGTCCGCGAGATCCTCCGGCAGCGCCGGCAGCGGCTCACGCTCGCGCGCAACCTCATGTGCACCGAGGGCGAGTTGATGATGGTCGCGGGCGCCGTCGACAAGGTCGTCACCGCGTGGATGTCGATCGGGCTGCCGTGGGGCGTGTCGAAGATCATGCGCGAGTACGTCGAGTCCGGACGGGTGCCACTCGAGGAGTGGAGCCACCTGGCGCTCGGCCTGCGCTTCCGCGCCGCGGCCATGGGCGTGCCGTTTTTGCCGACGCTGACAATGCTCGGCTCCGATCTGATACCGGTGGGCGGGACGAAGACGCTCGAGTGCCCCTACACCGGCGAGACGCTCGCCCTCGTCCCCGCGCTCTTTCCCGACGTCGCCATCCTGCACGTCCATCGCGCCGATCGCTTCGGGAATTGCCAGATCGACGGCTACCCGCACATGGACGCCGACATCGCGCGCGCGGCCGCCACCGTGCTCGTGACCGCCGAGGAGATCATCCCGGGCGACGAGGTCCGGCGGCGGCCGGACCGCACGAGCATCCCCGGGTTCGTCGTCGACGCGCTCGTCCACGTCCCCTACGGCTCATTCCCGCACGAATGCTACGGGCTCTACGAAGCCGACTTCGACCACTTCGGGGAGTACGCGGCGGCGATCGACGCCGCCGGCTCGCGGGCGGTCGCCGGGTACCTCGATCGCTACGTCTACGGGCCCGCGACGTACGGCGACTATCTCGACCGCTTCGGCCGGGAGCGCCTCAGGCGCCAGGCCAAATACGCGAGGGAGCTGACGCGGTGAGGGCGCCGCGCTGGACGCCGGCCGAGCTGCTCGCCGTCATGGGCTCGCGCGAGCTCGGCGACGACACGTCCGTCTTCGCGGGCGTCGGGGTGCCCCTCCTCGCGGCGGTGCTCGCCCAGCAGCGCCACGCGCCGCGGCTGACGCTGGTGATCGAGGGCGGCATCATCGGCCCCCGCATCGCGCCCGGGCGGCTCCCGATCTCGACCAACGAGATGCGCGCCGCGCATCGGGCGACGATGCTGCCGAGCATCACGGACACCTTCCTGTTCGCGCAGCGCGGCTTCCTGGACTGCGGCTTCATCGGCGGCGCCCAGATCGACCGCTACGGGAACCTCAACACGAGCGTGATCGGCGGCGAGTACCGCCGGCCGAAGGTCCGGCTGCCCGGCTCCGGCGGCGCCAACGACATCATCTCGCTCTGCAAGGAAGTCGTCGTGCTCACCGTCCACGAGAAGCGCCGCTTCGTCGAGCGGGTCGACTTCGTCACCAGCCCGGGCTACCTCGAAGGCGGAGAGAGTCGGCGGAAATCCGGCCTGCTCTTCGGCCGCCTGACGCGGGTCGTCACGACGCTCGGGATTTTCGGCTTCGATCCCGACGGCAAGCGGATGCGCCTCGAGGCCCTGCATCCGGAGGTCACGAAGGACGCTGTCGTCGCGGAGACCGGTTTCGAGATCTTGATGCCCGAGCGCATCGAGACGACGGAGCCTCCCACCGCGGAGGAACTCAGGTGCCTGCGCGCGATCGATCCGGAACGGAGATTCCTCGGGCCGCTCGCATGATCCAGTGGGGCCTCGCCCTCAAGAACTTCGTCGGGCCCGCCGAGCGGCCGGACATCGACGAGCTGATCCGCTACTCGGTGCGCGCCGAGGAGCTGGGCTTCGAGTCGCTCTGGGCGTGGGACCACGTGATCCTGGGCGTGGACCCGTCGTTCCCGATCCTCGATGCCGTGGGGACGCTCACGGCGATCGCCGCGCGCACGACGCGGATCCGGCTGGGGACAGGCGTGCTGGTGCTCCCGCTGCGCAACCCGACGCTCGCGGCGAAGACGCTCGGCACGCTCGACGTGATCTCCAACGGGCG
>QHRS01000279.1:4422-7660 GCA_003221435.1 Candidatus Rokuibacteriota bacterium | reverse complement strand
TTCTCAGCAGGAAGACACCGGCCTCGCAGGCAACCTCGTCCGGCGCCACAAGCTCCTGGAACCACACCCGCTCGTGACTTCCGTCCGGAGCCTAAGGAACTTCAAAAGCCTCTTCGCGACCCCCGTGCCCCCGCCGCGCGCCACGATGGCACCCCCCGGCGGCCGAAGTCAAGGGCCTCCGGGAGGGCGATGCCCCTTGGCGGCGCTCGGAAGAACCGGAGCGCCTCCGACACCCCGACCCTCGTGGAGCAAAGCTGAACGCCGCCGGAGCCCGAGCGCCGGCGGGAGGCAGCCGAGGGCGAACGCCCAGTCCGAGGGATGGGCGGACGACTTCCGAGACGGCGTGGCCGGTCCGGGTATTCCTCCCCGCGCGGGGGGCGAGCGCGCCGGCGCCGCCGAGGGCGACGCGATCCCGAACCCCAGCCGCTCGAGCACGACCCGCGGGCACGCGATCCGGCGGGCGCGCTCGCCGAGGCGCGCCGCGTGCTCGCACCCGGCGGCGTGTTGATCTTCGACGCCTACATCGACGACAAGGATCGCAACGCGTTCCGCTAGGAGCGTGTGCTGCTCGACGCCGGCTTTGACATCCTCGAGATCGACGACCAGACGCCCGTGGCGCGCGCTGATGGCCCAGAAGCACCGCACCCGCCTGTCGTACGCGCCGTACATCATCAAGCGCCTCGGCGAGGCGATCGCCGTCGACGAGCTGTCGGTGTCGCGGCGCATGCTCGGGCTCGATGGACCGTCGTATCTCGCGAATACGCGACGGGTCGAGCTGGTCGCGATGTCCCGGCGTTGATTCTTCGGTCAGTTGGTGTCATACGTACGTCAACCATGCTGAGCGCCGCCGCCCGCCAGCGCATCGAGGTCGTCGAGGCCGACATCACCACGCTCGAGGTCGACGCGATCGTCAACGCCGCGAACACCAGCCTCCTCGGCGGTGGCGGCGTCGACGGCGCGATCCACCGGCGCGCCGGGCGCGAGCTGCTCGTCGAGTGCCGCACGCTCGGCGGTTGCCAGACCGGCGACGCGAAGCTCACGAAAGGCTACAAGCTGCCGGCGAAGTACATCATCCACACCGTCGGGCCGATCTACCGCAGCGGCGGCGCCGGCGTGCGTGCGCAGCTCGCGTCGTGCTACCGGCGCAGCCTCGAGATCGCACGCGAGCACGCGGTCGAGTCGATCGCGTTCCCGGGCATCTCGACCGGCGTGTTCGGCTATCCGCAGCGCGAGGCCGCCGACATCGCGATCGCGACGGTCGGAGCGTGGCTCGATCAGCACGAGCTCCCGAAGAAGGTCGTCCTCTGCACCTACGACTCGCTCGCGACCTACATCATGACCGAGGCCATCGCGGCCGAAACCGCGCCCGACTAGCCCTCTGCGTTGCGCATGAAGTCGGCGACCTCGGCGAACCGTACCGTCGAGATTTCGCAGCGTGCCGCCCCGCCAGGTCAGGGCGCGTTTCCACCACCTCCTGATTCGGCTCGCTGGCGCGCCAAGGTGAACCCCCCGCGCGCCACGCATCACTCCGGTACAATGGGCCGGTCATGCCGCTGGAGAAATTCCTCCCGTTCGTCCGCCGGTGGTTCGACGACACGTTCGATGAGCCGACGCGGCCTCAGCGGGAAGGCTGGGCGTCGATCGCGGCGGGCGACAACACCCTGATCGTCGCGCCGACCGGATCGGGCAAGACCCTCGCGGCCTTCCTCTGGACGCTCGACCACCTCCACCGCCTCGCGCTCGAACACCGCCTCGAAGACCGCGTCTACGTCGTCTACGTCTCGCCGCTCCGCGCGCTGAACAACGACATCGAGAAGAACCTGCGCCAGCCGCTCGCCGGCATCCGCGCGGCGGCCGCCGCCGAGGGCCACAAGCTTCCCGAGGTGCGCGTCGCCGTGCGCACGGGCGACACGCTCGCGCCCGCGCGCCAGGCGATGACGCGTCGGCCGCCGCACGTGCTGATCACCACGCCCGAGTCGCTCTACATCCTGCTCACCTCGGAGAAGTTCCGCCCGGCGCTCGCCCGGACGCGGTTTGTGATCGTCGACGAGGTCCACGCGCTGCTCGCGTCGAAGCGGGGCGCGCACCTGGCGCTGTCGCTCGAGCGGCTGGCTGCGCTCGCCGGCGACCCGATCCAGCGCATCGGCTGCTCGGCGACCGTCCGCCCGATCGAGGAGGCGTTCCGCTTTCTCGTCGGCGCCGGGCGCAGCGGCGTGATGGTCGACGCCGGCTTCTCCCGCGAGCTGGAACTGGAAGTCGTGACGCCCGTCGCGGACTTTCTGACGGCCCAGAGCGATACGGTGTGGGATGCGCTGATCCAGCAGGTCGCCGAGTGGGTGGCGGGGCACCGGACGACGCTCGTGTTCGCGCCGAGCCGCCGCTCCGCGGAGCGCCTGGCCCGGAACCTGAACGAGCGGCTCCCCGACGGCGGCGTCACGGCGCATCACGGCTCCCTCGCGCGCCGCGCGAGACTCGAGGCGGAGGATCGCCTCAAGCGCGGCGAGCTGCGCGCGCTGGTCGCCACGTCCTCGCTCGAGCTCGGCATCGACGTGGGCGCGATCGATCTGGTTGTCCAGGTCCAGTCGCCGCGCAACATCGCCGCCGCACTCCAGCGTGTCGGCCGCGCGGGCCACCTGCTCACCCGCGTGTCCCGGGGCAAGATCATCGCCACCAAGGGCGACGAGCTGCTCGAGGCCGCGGCGGTCGCGCGCGCGATCCGCGAGCGCCAGCTCGACCGCCAGGCGATGCTCGACGCCCCGCTCGACGTCCTCGCGCAGCAGATCGTCGCCTGCGTGGCCACCGAGTCGTGGGAGCTTGACGCGCTCTACGCGCTCTGCCGGCGCGCGGCGCCGTACGCCGGCCTCGGCATGGAAGACTTCCTCGCGGTCGTGCGCTCGCTCGCCGATCCCCTGCCCGCCGAGGTCAAGGGCGCCGCGCCGCGGATCCTCTGGGACCGCGTGAATAACCGCCTGCACGCGCGCCGCGGCAGCCGGCTCCTGGCGCTGACCTCCGGCGGCACGATTCCGGACTCCGGGCTCTACGACGTCTACGTCGCCGACACCGACCTGAAGATCGGGACCCTCGACGAGGAGTTCGTCACCGAGAGCCTGCCGGGCGACGTCTTCCAGCTCGGCTCGCATGCCTGGCGCATCATGAAGGTGCGCGCGGACCGCGTGCTCGTCGAGGACGCGCACGGCATGTCGCCGACCGTCCCGTTCTGGAAGGGCGAGCATCCGTC
>QHRS01000279.1:0-4391 GCA_003221435.1 Candidatus Rokuibacteriota bacterium | reverse complement strand
AACGCCCGCCTGGATGAGCCGGAGTTCGAACGCTGGGCGGCGGGCGAGTTCTGCCTGAGCCCCGCGGCGGCGCGGGCGTTCGGGGCGTGGATCGCCAAGGGGCGGGAGCTGCTCGACGGCGTGCCCGATGATCGCACGGTGGTCGTCGAGTCATTCGGCGACGAGCTGGGCGGCCGCCACGCGATGATCCACTCCGTCTTCGGCATGCGCGTCAATGGCGCGTGGGGCATCGTGCTGCGCGAGGCGCTGCGCGAGCGCTTCGGGCTCGTGGCCGAGACGAGCCACGTCGACGACGGGGTGCTCCTGTCGTTCGCGCCGGGCCAGGTGCCGCCGGCGCCCGGGCGGCTCCCGCTGCTCGTGCCGCCCGAGGACGTCGACCGGCTGCTCGGCCGCGGGCTCATCGGATCCCCGCTCTTCACCGCGCGGTTCCGCCACGCCGCCGTGCGCGCGCTCTTCATCCCCCGGATGTACCGCGGCCACGGCCAGCCGGAGTTCCCGATCGTGGCCGAGACGCTGCGCGAATGCTTCAACGACGCGCTCGACGTGCCGCATCTGAAAGAGATCCTCACGCGGCTCCGCGCGGGCGACATGCAGGCGCGGCACGTGGACACGCCCTTGCCGTCACCGTTCGTCTACCCGCTGCTGCTCGCCTGGGACTGGGCGTACCTTGACACCGGCCATGCCGAGGAGCGACGGAGCGACGCAGTCGTGATGCGCAAGGCGTGGCATGTCGCGGCGGGACCGCTCCAGCCCGACATCGTCGCCGCCGTCGTCGCCGAGCTTCAGAAGACCGCGCCCGAGCGGCGCGCCCGCGACGCGAACGAGCTGGCGGGACTCCTCGAGGAGCTGGGCGATCTCACGACCGCGGAGGTTGCCGAGCGCGCCTCGGCGGATCCCGAGGCGATGCTCGACTCGCTCCGCGCCGAGGGCCGCGTGCGCGCGATCGACTTCGGCACCGGCCGCCACGCGTGGATCTCGACGCTGGAGGCCCCGATGTACGCGGCCATCGGCGCGACGCCGGTCTCGGACGAACTCGACGCCCGCGCCGGGCAGTCCGGCCGGACGACGCCCGACCCGAAGGCACTCGAGAGCATCCTGCTCCGGGCCGTCCGCGGCCGCGGGCCCGTCAGCGTGTCTCTGCTGGCCCGGCGCTACGACGCCCCCGAGGCCGACGTCGCGCGCGTGCTCGACGCGTCCGAGGCGCGCGGCGCCCTGCGCAAGCTGCCCGAGGGCACGTACATCCACGTCGCCGTGCTCGACGAGATCCAGCGCCGGCAGGCTCACGCGCGCCGGGTCGTCCACGCGGTCGCGTCGTCCGAAATGTTCGCCGCGTTCGTGCTGCGGCGCCAGCACGTGCATCCCGACCACCGCCTCGCCGGCCCGCCGGGACTGCTTGCGGCGCTCGAGCCGCTCCAGGGCGAGGACTTTCCGCTCAGGTTCTGGGAGCAGGAGCTCTTGCCTTCACGGCTCGAGGGCTACGAGGCCGCGTGGCTCGATCAACTCGGGCTGTCCGGCGACATCGTCTGGACCCCGTTCGAGGGGCGCGCCGAGCGTATCGGCGTGGCGCTCCGGGAGAATCTGCCCTGGCTGCGTGAGGCCCGGAGCGCCACGTCGCTCGGCGAGCGCGAGAAACAGATCGTGCGCCATCTGGAGATCCGCGGCGCATCGTTCGTGCAGGAGATCGCGCGCGCGGTGAAGCTCGACGGCACGGCGGTGATCGCGACGCTCTGGGAGCTGTTCTGGGCCGGGCTCGTGACGCCGGACAGCTTCGCGGCGATCCGCCTGGGGCCCGAGCGCGCGGAACCGCGGCGGGAACGCCGCCGCCGCTATCGGCCCGCCGGCGCGCCGCTCGCGTCGGGCGGTCGGTGGAGCGCCTTCGCCCCCGAGGAGCCGATCCAGCCTGAGGAGCGGGAGGAGGCGTGGGCGCACCTCCTGCTGGCGCGCTATGGCGTGCTCTCGCGCGAGCTGGCGCACGGCGATTGGAGCACGCTCCGCCAGACGCTGCTCAGGATGGAGTACGGCGGCGAGATCCTGCGCGGCTACTTCGTCGAAGGACTCTCGGGCGAGCAGTACGCGCTGCCGGAGGCGGTGCGCGAGCTCACAGCCGAGCGGCGGCGGGCCGAGCCACACGTCCTCGTGAACGTCTGCGACCCGGCCAACCTCTGGGGCACGGCCTTCCCGCTCTCGAAGCGAGACGGCACTCGATCGACCGCGGCGCGTCTGCCGCAGAACTGGCTGATCACCCGTGCCGGCGCGCCCGTGCTGCTTGCCGAGGGGCACGGCCGGGAGCTGACGTCTCTCTCCGGCTGGGAGCCTGCTGACCTCCGCGGCGCAGTGGGCGCGCTCAAGTCGGTCATCGAGCGACCGATGGCGCACCGTCCGATACGGCGCCTCGAGGTTCTGTCGTGGGACGGCAAGCCCATGCAGGCCGCTCAAAAAGGTCCAGATGCAAGGCGGCGAAGGAGCGACGACCGAGGCGTACGCGGTTGTACGTCGCAGGGAGGAGCGACCGAGCCAACGACGCAGATGGGCCTTTTTCAGCGGCCTGCTAGCCTTGACGCCCGAGACCTCGCCTCCCTACACTGCCGCCGTGTCGCGCCGACTGCTGATCATGCTCGCGCTCGTCGTGGCCGGGGCGTCGACTGCCGCGGCCGAGCATCGGGCGTACTACCGCTTCCTAGTCCTCGGGTACGTCACCGACGGCCTGGGCCATCCAGTCCGCGCCGAGCCGATCAAGCTGATCCGGGACAAGACCGGCTTCTCGTACCTCGCGGCGACGGATGACAAGGGGTTCTACCTCGTCGTCTGCCGCCTCGGCGACGAGAACGTCGGCGAGCGGCTGACCCTCGAGATCGGCCGGGTCGTCACCCGGATCAGCGCCCGGTTCGATCCGAAGAACCACGCCGACGACCGCGGCACGCGCGTGGACCTTGCCGCCGGCAAGCCGATCGAGCGCGCCGCGTGGTTCCCCTCGACGCTTCGGCGCTTCCTCAGCTGCCGCGGCGCCGCCCCTGCAGTCTTCGGGTCCTTCGCCCTCGACACGTCCCACCGCGTGCGGTCCTCGCCGCCCTCGCGGCGCTCTCCGTGCGGTACACTGTGGCCGCCCATGATCCGGTCCTGCGAACGTATCCCAAGAGCCTTGGCGGGAGGTCGCCCATGAAGGCATACGTGCTGATCGAGACCACTCCGGGGAAGACGAAGTCCATCAAGAAGGCGCTCGGCAAGCTCAAGGGCGGCGCGACGACCCTCGTCGCGCTCGACGCGGTGACCGGGCCGTACGACTTCATTGCCGTCGTCGAGGGCCCGAGCCTCGACGCGATCGGCCAGCTCGTCACGGACTCGCTCGGCGCGATCGACGGCGTCACCCGCACAACGACCTGCATCGCCGTGTCCATCGGGTGACCACGCGGACCGACTCGTCGACCGTCGGGCGCGAAGGCCTTGTGAGCCGCAGCCGGAGGCGAGGCGAGCCTGCGATTTCTGGAGCCCCGCCGGCGATCATTTAACCACGTGCGCGTCCTCGTCGCCGGCGGCACCGAGTTCATCAGCCTGCACCTCGTCCGCGCCCTCTTCCGCGACGGCCACGCGGTCGCCGCCCTCAACCGTGGACGGAGGCCCGAGCGCGTGCCCGCACCCGTGGAGACGATCGTGGCGGACCGGAAGGATCACGCGGCCCTCGCGCGCGCGCTCGCCGGCCATCGGTTCGACGCCGTCTTCGACGTCGCCTACGCGCCGACCACGGGCGCCGACGTGTCTGCCCTGCTGGACACGCTCGGCCCGTCACTCCGCCAGGCGGTCTTCGTCTCGACCGGGCGCGTGTACGACCACGCGCTTCCCATCCCCTTCGGCGAGGAGACGCCGCGGAGCCTCTACTGGGGCGAGTACGCGAAGAACAAGATCGACGGCGAGGACGTGTTGATGGCGCGGTATCGCCGCGACGGGCTGCCCGTCACGCTCGTGCGGCCGACCCACGTGATGGGCCCGCTGAACACGCGGGACAACGAGACGTTCTTCTTCGACCGGATCCTGCGCGGACGCCCCGTGCTCGTTCCGGGCGCGGGCGGCTGGCTCCGGCAATTCGGCCATGTCGAGGACCTCGCCGACGCGCTGGCGGCGCTGCTCGGCAACCCCCGCGCGGCGGGCCAGGCCTACAACGCGACGGGGGAGGAGGCGATCACGCAGGCTGGCCTCGTCGAGCTGATCGCGGAGATCGTCGGCCGGCCGCTCGCGCTGGTGCCGGTCGACCCCGCGCTACTCACGCGGGTGCCGGCGGGGCCGGTCTTCGGCCAGAACCTCGTCTACGACTGCCACGCGGTCTACACGACGACGAAGCTCCGGACCGAGCTCGGGCTGCGCCCGCGCTACACTCTCGCGTCCGGGCTCGCCCAGAC
>QHRS01000282.1 GCA_003221435.1 Candidatus Rokuibacteriota bacterium | reverse complement strand
CCACTCCACGCTCTCGTGTTTCATGTCGTGCGCCCGCGAGCTCGCTTCCGGACCATGGTTGCGCTGCACGTCATCCTCACGGTCAGCCTTCTCGCCGCGTACGTCTCGACCCCCGCAGACCTCGGGGTGCTTCCGCCCACGCGTGCGACCGGTGGAGCGGTGATCGGGTCGGTCAACGCCGTCCTCGTCCACTGGCTCCTCTTCATGGGCTATTCGATGTTCTACTTCCTCGTCGACCGGGGGTTCTCCCTCCGCATCCTGATCGAAATCCGGCAAGCTCCGGACGGGGCCTTGAGCCAGGCCGAGGTCGCCACGGTGTACCCGCCCGAGGGCGTCGTGCGGCGGCGCCTCGACGAAATGGTCGAGATCGGGCGGCTGACCAGGGAAGGGGATCGTTATCGGCTCTCTGCGAGAGGCCGACTTGACGCGCGCATCTTCGGGTTCATCAAGAAGCTGTTCCACTTCGGGCCGGGCGGGTGATCCGTGCGGGGATTGGTCGCGGCGTTCCTCGCGTTCGTGCTTCACATCGGCGTGCAGGCGGCACTCTTCCATCTCGTGCACGTCCGGCGCAAGCTCGCGACGATGCTCATGGTCTGCCTGGCAGGCGTCGCGGTATACGCCGCTGCGTATGCGCGCCTGCCCGACGACCTCGCGTATCTGCCCCGGGCGTTTGCCGCCGCCAGCGACTGGGTCAACTGGCTGAACGGCGCATTCGTGTACTGGGGGCTATTCGCCGGCTATTACCAGTTCGTGAACATGGCCGACAACTCCGTCGGGGTACGGAGCCTCATCGAGCTCGAGCACGGCCCGGCGACGGGCCTGACCCTGCGCGAACTGGAGCCGCACTACCAGCACGGCTGGATGCTTGGTCATCGACTGGACCGGCTCGTGGTCGCAGGGTTCCTGGAGAAGATGTCTGACGGCCGCTATCGCTGTACGCACAAGGGCGCGAGGCTCGCGCGCGTCTTCTGGGCGTTGAAGCGCTTGCTGGGTCTCGGGCCCGGAGGCTGAGAGCCAGTCGCTGGTCGCGCGGGAGCACGTGGCCGCAAACTCTTGCCGGAGTCGTCGAAGACGCGCTATGCTTGACGCCGATCGTGACGCGCCGACTGGATCCCCGAAACTCGCGGCGCTCGCGAACATCCGGCGAGTGATGCTCGACAACATCGACTGCTGTCACGAGGCTCTCGTCCCGACACCCGAGCCGATCACGGAAATCACGCGCGAGTGAGCGTCGCCGTGAACACGAGGGGGGAGAAAGCATCAGAACGGCCCTGATCACCGGGATCACAGGGCAGGACGGTTCATATCTCGCCGAGTTCTTGCTCGAGAAGGGCTATACCGTCTGGGGAATGGTGCGGCGGGCGAGCACGGAGACCTTCGAGCGCATCGAGCATATCAAGGGGAAGATACAGCTCAAGCAGGCCGACCTTCTGGATCAGCTCTCGCTCGTGCGCGTGCTGGAGGAAAGTCGTCCCCATGAAGTCTACAACCTCGCCGCGCAATCCTTCGTGCCGACGTCGTGGAGTCAGCCGGTCCTGACCGGAGAGTTGACCGGACTCGGAGTCACTCGCATGCTCGAAGCGGTTCGTCTCGTCGATCCGGGGATCCGCTTCTATCAGGCCTCATCGAGCGAGATGTTCGGACAGGTGCGGGAGACGCCCCAGACGGAGCGGACGCCCTTTCATCCACGGAGTCCATACGGCGTCGCCAAGGTCTACGGCCACGCGATTACGATCAACTACCGAGAGAGCTACGGGATCTTCGCGTGCTCCGGCATCCTGTTCAATCACGAATCACCGCGCCGCGGCAAGGAGTTCGTGACGCGAAAAGTCACGGATGGCGTCGCGCGCATCAAGCACGGGCTCGCGCGGGAGCTGCGCCTCGGCAACCTCGAGGCGCGGCGCGACTGGGGGTTCGCCGGCGACTACGTCGAAGCCATGTGGCTGATGCTGCAGCAGGAGGCGGCCGACGACTACGTCATTGCGACCGGGGAGGGTCATTCGGTCCGGGATCTCGTCGAGCTGGCATTCTCGCCCGTGGGCCTCGACTGGCGGCAGTACGTGGTGGTCGATCCGAACCTGAAGAGACCGGCCGAGGTGGATGTGCTTCGGGGCGATGCCACGAAGGCCCGGCACAGGCTCGGATGGGCGCCGAAGGTCCGATTCCCCGAGTTGGTGCGCATGATGGTGGAGGCGGACCTCGCTCGCTACTCCGCGTCCCGATAGCCCGCGTCCCGCCTCCCCCGAGCGCGAGGAACTCCTGTCGCAGCGCGCCGTGCAGGTACCTTCCGCCGACCAGCCGTCGGTGTCGCTCGCGGGCTTAGGCTGGGCAGAGACGCTGGTCCTGGTCGGGCTGCTGCTGGCGGCCGCAGGCGAGTCAGCAGCCATCTGGCTCCACTCGACGCCGATCGCAGTCGCCACCATCGCCGGCTACGGCGTTGCCTTCGCCCTCCTCGCCGTGTACCGGCTCCCGCTGGCCTTCGTCGCGCTGGTCCTGGCCCTCCCACTGATCACGATCGAGACCGGCTTCGGCGACGTCCAAATGACGCTCTCGGCCGATAAGGTCGCGCTGGCCGCGGTGGTCGGTGTCTGGCTCCTCCGGCGCCTGGCCGCCGTGCGCGCCGCGCTTGCCCGCATCCCGGGCGTCCGCTGGTGGCTGGCCTTTCTCGCCGTCGTCGTGGTCTCGGGCGTCTACAACGGCATCAGCGTTCTCCAGGTGTGGAGTCTGCTTGGCCAGATCGTCTATCTCGGTGTGTTTCTGCTGGCCCTGGACATGCTAGCGACGCGGTCGACCCGCGAGCGAACCATGCAGGTGGCCGGCCTGACGGCGGTGGTGGTCGGGGTTCTCGCTGTCGCCGAGGGACTCCCGCTCGCGTGGAGCGCGAGTCCGGGCATGTACTTCAAGCAGGGAACGATGTCGGACTTCTACATTCCCGGCTCGACGATCGCCCACGCGAATTTTCTCGGCGGATACTTGGTGTTGCTTCTGCCGAGCCTGGCCGCGGTGTCGCTGACGGGGAACCGCCGGTGGAAGATCGGCAGCCTCGTGGGCGCGGTCGTGATCGGGCTCGGGCTTGTGTGGACGCGAAGCGTCGGTGCGTGGGCAGGTCTCGCCACCGGAACACTCCTGGCCGTCGGCCTGGCGTTCAAGGGGTCCCTGCGCGAGGTCGGCCGGTGGGGCGCGCTGGGCGCGCTGGTGGTCCTCGTCGTGGGAACCGGCGTGTGGCGCGTCAAGCTCCAGGTGGCGTCGGGCGCGGCGTCGTTCCCGATTCGCCGGGCGACCTACGAGATCGGCCTGGCCGCGCTCACCGAGCGCCCGGTCCTCGGATTCGGCGCGAGCGGGTACGGTCGCCAGTCGCCCCGGATCGAGCGGATGCTTTACGGTGACAAGCTGGGGAAGTTCCATACGCCCGGCTCGCCCTTGTCCGCGCACAGCTCGTTCATCGACATCGCCGTCGAGCGGGGCCTGGTGGGCCTGGTAGTGTTCGCGGGGCTGCTCGCGTCGATCCTGGCCCCGGGCCTCCGGGGCTCCGTGCGGGAGGGGGACCCGACGCAGCGGCTGCTCCTGCTCGGCGTCCTCGCGGGGCTGGTGGCGTTCGTGGTCCAGGCGTTCACGGAGAACCTCTTCCAGTACTCCAAGGTCGCCGCGATGTTCTGGATCATGGCGGCGGCGCTGGTCCGCCTGTCGGAAGCGGCCCCGGAACGACCGGCGGCGTGAGGCCGACGCGACGCAGATGAAGGAGTGAGCGCGCTTCGCCGCGCCTTCGGCACCGTCGCCGCGGCCGCGCGCGCCGTGGTCTGTTTCGAGCTACGGGCCTGAGGCTCGTGAAGCGCTTCGCCGCCAACGTCGCCAGTGCCACCGCGGGTATCTTCGGCTCCTCCGTCCTTGGCCTCGCCATCCAGGTGGCGATCGCGCGGGCCGTGGGGGTGGAGGCCTTCGGCCTCTACGGGTTCGGGCTCGCCTACGTCGCCCTCTGGCAGGTCATGATGGACGGCGGCGCGGGCGTGCTCGCCACCCGCGAGGTCCGGGCCGCCGACCCCGCGGTGCTCCGCGCCTTGATCTCGCTGAAGCCGGCGATGGTCATCGCCGGCTACCTGGGGCTGGTGGCGGTCGCCTGGCTGGCCGGCTTCGAGGGTGATGTCAAGCGGGTGGTCGCGGTGCTCGGCGTGCAGTCCGCCGGCTTGGCCACCATGATCTTCGGGCTCTCGATCTTTCGCGGCCACGAGGAGTTCGGAACCGAGAGCATCTTCCTGATGATCCAGCGCGTGCTGTTCGGGCTCCTGGTGGCCGTGGTCCTTCTGGGCGGAGGAGGCGTGCTCGGCGTCTCGGTGGC
>QHRS01000281.1 GCA_003221435.1 Candidatus Rokuibacteriota bacterium | reverse complement strand
TGGCCGCAGGCCAGAGGACAGCTCACTCTCGCGCAGGCCTTCGACACCATGAAGCCGGGGCAATGGATCCGCGTCGACGGGACGCCCCAGATCAGCCCGACCGGCCCCACCATCCAGAGCTATGGGCTCAAGCTCATGACCGGCGACATCAAGGAGAACGCGTGGAGCATCCGGGGCACGCTTCGCGACGTCGACCGGGCGAATCGCACGCTGAAGGTCGGCAGCTATCGGATCCAGCTGGTCGACAAGCCAAAGTTCTCCGCTCCCGTTCGTACCATCGCCGACCTGAAACCTGGAATGCTGGTGAAGGTCGAGGGCACCTACCAGAAGGGCGCCGGATTCCTGGCGGGAAAAGTGAACGATGAATCGGACGTCGTGAGCAGGAAACCAGGAATCGAAAACCGGCTACGGGTCCAGGGCAAGATCGAGCGAGTCGATCCCGCCAAGCGGATCGTCACGATGATGGGGACCGCGTTCGTCGTGACCGACCATACTCAAGTCACGTCGGTCGTCGTCGAGCCGAAGACTCCGACGAAGTAGCCGTTCTCGAGGGCCACCTCCGGTCAGTTCCGCGTTCGTGCCCGGGTCGAGACCTCACACGGATCGCGCACATCCGCGACGCACGTCCTCGCCGGTGTCAGAAGGAATAGATGACGTCGAACAGGACGCTGGGCTGGGACCGCACCAGCCCCCGACCCTTCTCGAAGACCCGATGGTCCGAGCGATCGAGGCGAGCATCGCCCCGCATGAGAAGTTGCGGCGTCAAGCGCACTTCGGACGTGAGCGTGCATTCGTTGAGCGATTGAGCGATTCCGGTGCGGGCACCGTCGCGGTCATCGAAGGATTCACCCCGAGCGATGAGGGCGAAACAAGGGGTGATGATGAGGCGCACGTACCCAGCGGCCCCGCTCCAGAGCGCGTCCGCACTCGGCGCGACCGCGTTCTTGTCAATGCCCCAGTCGGCGTTAGCGCCCAGAGTCAGCCGGCTGCCCACCTTGAGCGTCGCCGCTGCATCGAGCAGGGTCCGCGGGTCCGCGTCGTTGCCGGATCGTTCCGGACCCCACATTCCATTCAGGTAGAGCGAGAACGCCTCGACGGGCGTCAGCCCGAGCTGCGCCCCCACTGACTTCGAATGGTTATTGTCCCGTGCCACATCCCAGCCATTCACCACCATCACCATTAGGGCGGCGCGTGGCGAGAGCGCGTACGAGGCCCGCGCACCGACGTGCGTAAAGGGAATCGCGAAACCGAAGAGGAACGAGCGCGTCGCATTATCGTTCCAGCCGTCGTAGCCCTCGATCACTTCATAGCCGAATTGAGTGACGAACTTTCCAAATTCGAGCCGAAGACCGGGGCCCACCGGCGCGATCCAGCTGACGAACGTCTGATGAACGTCGATATCCTCGGCCCTGCCGGTTTCGTCACGAAAGAGGCCCGCCGAGGCGGTAACGCGCGGGATCGAGCTGCCGAGCGTGAGATCGACACGGAAGCCCGCCTCGCGTGGCTCCGCGATCCGCCTTTGCACGACCAGCTCGAAGATGTCGAGCTTGAACGTGTTGTCGTCGAAATCGAACACGCGGAACTGATTCGTGCCTGATGCCGGACGATTGAAATTGTAGGAGTAGCTGGCGGAGAGAAAACCATCGAACGAGACTTCGCCAACCCATGCGGGCAACGTGACTGCGGGCCGCGAACGCGAGGTGCCGGCACTGTCGGATGGCGCCGTAGTCTCGGAATTCACCGCCGCAGCGGTGTCATCGGCGGCGCACGGCCGGAGAGTGCTCGCGCACGCCTCGGCCACAACGGCCGCAGCCAGAAACGCAGCATGCGTCCGCCGGTAGAACATCGATCAGGCCATCTCGATGTAGGCCTGCTCGCCGTGCAGCGCCGCATCGAGGCCCATTTGCTCATGCGCCTCTTCGACCCGGACCGGCGTCACTCGATCGATCAGCCACAGCATCCCGAGCGTGAAGGCGAACGCCCACGCCGATGAGCCCAGAACTGCGACGCATTGGTGAACGAAGAAGGTCGGGTTTCCCGCCATCAGGCCGTCCGCGCCCGCGGGGTTGTAAGCCTTAGTCGCGAACACGCCGAGCAGTACAATGCCGAGGAATCCGCCGACGCCGTGGACTCCCCACACATCGAGCGCGTCGTCCCACTTAAGGCGGTTCTTGAGCGCCACCGCGTAGAAACAGACGACACCCGATGCGATGCCGATTAGGACTGCGCTTTGCGGTGAGACGTAGCCCGCCGCCGGCGTGATGGTGGCGAGGCCCGCCACCGAGCCGGTGAGGAGGCCGAGGAACTTTGGCTTCCGCGTGGTCATCCATTCGACCAGCATCCACGCCACCCCCGCGAACGAAGCCGCGAGGTCGGTGTTGATGAACGCCGCCGCCGTGGTCGCGTCCACGCGGAACTCACTCCCGGCATTGAAGCCGTACCAGCCGAACCAGAGCAGGCCCGTGCCCAGTGCGACCAGCGGGATGCTGTGCGGTCCAGTGTCCTGCACGCGCCGTCGTCCCACGTAGATTACAGAAGCGAGGGCCGCCAGGCCCGCGGTGTTGTGCACCACTATGCCGCCCGCGAAATCGAGCACGCCCCACTTCGCCAAGAGGCCGTTGCCCCAGATCATGTGGACAAATGGGAAGTAGACCAGCAGCAACCACAGCGTGAGGAAGATGAAATACGCCTTGAACGTGACCCGATTCGCGAAGGCCCCGGTGATCAACGCGGGCGTAATGATCGCGAACATCATCTGATACGCGACATGGACGATGAGCGGAATGCTGTCATTGGGCGAGGGCGTCATCAAATTCACGCCGTGCAGGAACGCCATGTCGAGATGCCCGATCACGCCCCCCTCGCCGCCCGAGAAACACAGCGAGTAGCCGCACACGTACCAGACGACCGTCGTCCAGCAAAGCGAGACGAAGCTCTGGATCATGATCGCGAGCACGTTCTTCCGGCCCACGAGGCCCCCGTAGAAGAATGCCAGGCCCGGCGTCATCAGCATTACCAGGCTGCTGCAGAGCAGCATGAATCCCGTGTTGCCGGTATCGAGATGAAGCATCGCGGCTCCCTCCCTGTGAGTGATTCACAATCGCGCGGAATGTTCATGTTCCGGCCCGCGAAGAGGAGGCGACGCGCGATGAATGGGCGGGCAGCGATTCGCCCCGCAGCGGCTGCTCGTGCCGGCTGGAGTTGTAATACACTCCCGGCCATGAGTGCGAGCGGATTCGCAAGCTTCT
>QHRS01000287.1 GCA_003221435.1 Candidatus Rokuibacteriota bacterium | reverse complement strand
GACGGCAAGGAGGGCGCCACCACGGCGGGGACCAGAAACACCATGCCCAGGTGGCGGAAGGCGTGCAGGAAGATCAGGGCGACCAACGCATCGTAGAGCGGTAGCCTGGCCAGACGTGGCGCCACGTACCACTTCGCGATCAGACTCACCACGACAAAACTGAGGACCATCTGGAGTCTGAAGATTTGCTCGGCTTCCATCAAGTCCTCCCGGTTGCCACCCGTGGGAACGTCAGACGTCGAGTTCCCGCGTATCGAGCCGCCCCTCCTTCTGCAGCCGCGCGAACTCGTCCAGGGTGCGCCGGAACCCGTCCCTGAGCGACGTGCGGGTCCGCGGGCCGAAGTCACGCTGATAGCGCGCGTCGTCGAGCGCTTCCGCGAACGGGGTCGGCACCTCGTTGTGCGAGATGCGGCCTTTGGCGGCGGGCCACGCCTCGTGGATCAGCCTGACGACGTCGGCGATCGCGACGGCCTCGCCGTGCAGGTTGTAGACGCGCGCGCCGTCGAACGCGGCGCCCGCCGCGGCGAGCAGCGCTCCGGCGACATCTTCCACGAACTTCCACGAAGATGAGGTCGGTGCGGCCCCCGTACGGGATCTGGAACGGCCGCCCGAGCACCGCGGCCTTCATCGCCAGCGTCGGCGCGGCCGTGACGCCGAAATCCCGCCCGGGACCGTAGACCGAGAGCGGGCGGAAGCCGGACGACGGGATCCTGTGCTCCTCCCAGTAGATCCGCGCGGTCTCCTCGTTGGCGACCTTGTAGACGCCATAATGCGTCGCCGGCCGCGGCGGCGCGTCGTCGGCCAGCGGACCCGCCGGATAGAGATGGGGCGGGCCGAACACGCCCGCGGAAGAGACGTAGACGACGCGCCGGATCTGCCCCGGATGCGCGCGCGCCGCCTCGAAGACGTTGGCGGTGCCGACGACGTTGATCAGCGCGCCGCGGGACGGGTCCTGGCGGCAGAGCGGCACCTGCCACGCGGCCAGATGAATGATGCGGTGCACGCCATGGTCACCGACCACCTTCACCAGCGCGTCGCGCTCGGCGATGTCGCCCCGCACGAACGTCACACGGTCCCCGACATCCGGACCGGCGATCATCTCGAGCCGCCAGGGATCGTCCGCGAAATCGAACGCCACGGGCGATTCGTCCGCGGCGAGTAATCCGCGGATCACCCAGGCGCCGATGCAGCCGAACGCGCCCGTCACCAAAGTTGTCACGCGGCGTATTATAATCGCCGAGTGTTTCCGAGCGAGCGCTTCTTCCGCGAGGCGTGGCCGACGATCTCGCAGGACTTCGAGGCCGCGGACGATCCCGAGGCCACGGTCGACTGGATCATCGCGAACTCGAAGCTCACCGAGGGCGGGCGCGTGCTGGACGCGCCCTGCGGCTTCGGCCGTCATTCGGTCGCGTTCGCGCGCCGCGGGTACCAGGTGACGGGTGTGGACTTCAGCGAGACCGAGCTCGATCGCGCCCGCGCGGCGGCGGCCGCCGCCGGCGTGCCCGCCGCGTTCCTGTGCCAGGACATGCGCGACCTGGAGTTCTCGGGCGAGTTCGACCTCGCCGTCAACCTCTTCAGCAGCATCGGCTACTTCTCGGACGACGAGGACCGCCTGCTGCTCGATCGGTTCTGGCGCGCGCTGGCTCCCGGCGGCGAGTTCGTCCTCGACACGCGGAACCGCGACCACTTTGTCCGCCACGTGACGCCCGAAGAGGTCGTCGCCGGCGTTCGCATCGAGAACACGTTCGATCCTGAGACGAGCCGCGTGCGCGGCGTCTGGCACCGGGTGGACAGCGGCGCGCGGATCGGCGAGACGGAGTTCCGCCTCTACTCGGCGCACGAGCTGCGCGCGATGCTGCGCCCGGAGCGCTGGCGGCGCGTCGATCTGTACGGCGGCCTGGACGGCGCGCCGTTCACGCTCGATTCGCCGCGTCTGGCGCTGATCGCCCGCAAGTAAACCCGATCGCATCCATCGAGAGGAGACCTCATGGCGCCCACGGAGAAACCACTCGTTGTTCTCGCCGGCCCGATCCACCCCGACGCGAGGGCCTTGCTGGAGACCGAGGCGCGGGTGACCGTTTCTCGGCACGAGACCGAGGATGGCCTCGTCAATGACGCGCGCGAGGCCGCGGGGATCCTGTTCCGGATCCGGCCGAACTGCACCGAGTCCTTGATGGCGTCGTGCAAGCGCCTCAAGGTCATCGGTCGCCACGGCGTCGGTCTGGACACGGTCGACCTGCCGGCCGCGACGCGGCTCGGCATCCCTGTGGTCCACGCGCCGGGGTCGAACTCCGACGCGGTCGCCGAGCACGCGATCATGCTGATGCTGACGGCGGCGAAGAAGACCATCGCGATCGACCGGATGACCCGGAAGGGGGAGTGGGTCGAGGGTCGGGCCAAGGGGATCTTCGAGCTGAAGGGCAAAACGCTCGGGATCATCGGCGTCGGCAACATCGGCCGCCGCGTGGCGCACATCGCGCGCGGGTTCGGGATGCACGTGCTCGGCTTCGACCCGTACGTGGCGCCGGACGAGCTGCGGGCGCGCGGCGCCGAGCCGGTCACGCTCGACCAGCTCCTCGCGCGGTCCGATGTGGTCACCGTGCACACGCCGCACACGCCGGAGACCCACCACATCATCAGCGCCGACGCCGTCGCGAAGATGAAGCCCGGGGTCGTGTTCGTCAACACGTGCCGCGGCAAGACGCAGGACGAGCGCGCGCTCTTCGAGGGCCTCGCGAAGGGGAAGATCCGGGCCGCGGGGCTCGACGTGTGGGAGGAGGAGCCGATCCCCGTCGACAACCCGTTGCTCAACCTCGAGAACGTGGTCTGCACGTCGCACATCGCCGGGGTCAGCGAGGAGGCGCACCGCAACATCGGCCTGCAAGTCGCGGGCGAGATGCTGCGCGTGCTACGCGGGGAGAAGCCGAAGGTGCTGGCCAACCCCGATCTCTGGCCCAAGCTCGGCCACCTACGCTAGACTGAGCACGCGAGCATGGCGATCGACACGCGGCGCCCGAAGGAGATTCGCGCGGAGATCCGCCGTGGAATCCTGCGTGGCGTGACGGCGGGGCTCGCGCCGGGCTCCGTGCAGGCGAACCTGGCGGTCCTGCCGAGGGAGCACGCGTACGACTTCCTGCTCTTCTGCCAGCGCAACCCGCGACCGTGTCCGCTGCTCGAGGTCACGGACGTCGGCTCTGTCGAACCGACCGCCGTGGCGCCGGGCGCGGATCTGCGGACAGACCTGCCGCGCTACCGGATCTACAAGGACGGCGAGCTGGCGGAAGAGCTCATCGACGTGACGCCCTACTGGCGCGACGACCTCGTGGCGTTTCTGCTCGGCTGCTCGTTCACGTTCGAGTGGGCGCTGCTCGACGCCGGCATCCGGCTCTGGCACATCGAGCACGGGAAGAACGTGGCGATGTGGCGCACGTCCGTGGAATGCCGGCCGGCGGGCCGGTTTCACGGGCCGATGGTCGTCTCGATGCGCCCGATCGCGTCCGAGCAGCTCGCGAAGGCCATCACGGTGACGGCCCGCTTCCCGAGCGCGCACGGCGCGCCGATCCACATCGGCGACCCGGCGGGTCTCGGCATCACGGACCTGAGCCGTCCCGACTGGGGCGATCCCCAGAGTTTCGGGCCCGGCGACGTGCCGGTCTTCTGGGCCTGTGGCGCTCTCGGTCCTCTAGTGGCCCAGTGGAATATCCGCCTTCGAGCGCCGGCTTTGCCGGCGCAATACGGGTCTGGGGGAGGTTCGGAGGGGGCCACCGGGGCCCCCGCCGACGGTCCAAGTATGGCGAAGTAAATTGGAACGGCACTAGACATCGCGATCTATCACGAGCCGCGCTTCCTCCCGGCGGGCGATCAGGCGGTGTCGGTCGAGTTCGGCGACGAGATCAGCGTCGAGGTCAACACGCGGGTGCGCGCCCTCGAGCACCTGATCCAGCAGCGCAAGGTCGCTGGCGTCGTCGAGACGGTGCCGACGTACCGGGCGCTGCTCGTCTACTACGACCCCGTCGCAACGGGACACGCGGAGCTGATCGGCGTAATCGCGGCGCTCGTGCCGGAGGCCGAGCCCGCCACGCTGCCGCCGTCGCGTGTGGTCGAGCTGCCGGCGTGTTACGGCGGCGATCTCGGCGTTGACCTCGAAGCTGCCGCGGCCAGGCTCGGGATGCCCCCCGACGAGCTGGCGCGGCTGCACGCGAGCGCCGAGTACCTCGTCTACTTCATCGGCTTCACGCCCGGCCTTCCGTACATGGGCGGGATGCCGGAGCGGCTCACCATTCCGCGGCTCGACCAGCCGCGCACCAGGACGCCGCCTGGCAGCATCGGGATCGGGGGCGAACAGTGCTGCATCTACTCGGTCGAGAGCCCGGGAGGGTTCTGGGTGCTCGCGCGCACGCCGCTCCGTCTCTATGATCCGGCCGCGGCGGACCCGGTCCTGCTGAAGCCCGGAGACCGGGTGCGTTTCCGGGCGATCGATCGCGCCGCGTATGACGCGATCGCCGCCGCCGTCGCCGCGGGCACCTTCACACCGGCGATACGCGCGAATGATCCGCGTCCTTGACCCCGGCCCGCAGACGACGGTCCAGGACCTCGGCCGGCGCGGCTACCTGCGCTACGGCATTCCCGAGTCGGGTCCGGTCGATCGCGCCGCCTTCGTGCTCGCGAACCGGCTCGTCGGGAATCCAGACGACGCGGCGGGCCTCGAGTGCACCCTCCGCGGCGCCCGGCTCGAGATGACG
>QHRS01000277.1 GCA_003221435.1 Candidatus Rokuibacteriota bacterium | reverse complement strand
TCCAGGACCACTACGACATCGTCCTCATCGACACGCCGCCCGTCCTGCCGGTCACGGACTCGGCGGTCGTGGCCGCGCAGGCGGACGGCGTCATCCTCGTCTACCAGGCGGGCAAGGTGGGCCGACTCGTGCTCAAGCGGGCGAAGATCCACATCGAGAGCGCCCGGGCGCGCGTCTGGGGCGTCGTGCTCAACGACGTCCAGGCGGAGATCAGCGGGTACGCGACGTACTCGCACTACTACACCCATTACTACGGCGAAGAAGGGGCTCAGGGCGCGCCGTCCGAGCCAAAGGGATGGCTCGAACGCATCCTGTCGTCCGTCCGCGCCTTGCGGATACCCCGCGGCGGCCACGGGGACAGCGCGAGTGCGCGAGCGCCGTCCCCCACCTCCCCGCTGAGGGCGAGCGCCCGCCACCCGAGCCGGCGTGGCCGGCGTGGAGCGCGCGCATGGTCCTGCTGGTGTTGCTTGCGCTCGCGGCGATCGTCGCAGGCGCCCTGCTCTGGTGGACCGGCGCGCGCGTGCCGGGGATCCGGTTGGGTGAGGTCCTCCGCTCGAGGTTCGCGGGGCGTGGGGTCCCCGCCCTGCTCATCGTGTTGCCGAGGCCGTCGGCGCGCCCCGCCACGACTTCCGCGCGGCCGAGCGCGGCGACGTCGCCATCGGCGCCACCGCCCGAAGCCTCACGAGAGGCGCGCCTGCCTCGCGCACCGGTCGAGCCCTGGGGACCCGCGAAGGCGGCCCCGCGGCCGGGCGTGCCGACCTTCGCGATCGAGTTCGGCCCGTTCTTCTCGCGGGGCGAGGCCGATCGCGTCGAGCACCGGCTGAGCCAGGCCGGCTATCCGACCGCGACGTATCGCCAGCGCCTCGGCGCGAGCGTCTACGGCGTCTTCGTCGAGCGCGTCCCCTCCCAGCGTGAGGCGCAGGTGCTCGTCGCCACGCTCCGCGAGCAGGGGTTTCCCGAGGCGATGGTGATCGGCTCGCGCGACCCGTATGCCGTGCGGGCGGGGGAGCCGGCACCGCTGCGGGTCGCGGTCCAGATGGCGGAACGGCTCAGAGAAAAGGGCCACATCGTCCGCGTGTCGGCCGAGGCGGGCGAGGCGGCGCAGTTCATGATCCGTCACGGGAGCTTCCTCGAGCGCGAGGAAGCAGAGTGGAAGAGCCGGGACCTCGTCCAGCTCGGCCTGCTGAACCGGGTGGTTCGGGTCAAGTAGGTCAGTGTGAATATCTCCGAATCGCCTGAGGGCGCGACCCTTGGACGCCTCGCGATCGCGGTCGGCGTCCTTATTGCCCTGGCGTTCATCGTCTCGATTGGCATCACCGAGATCCCGGTCAATTACGCGCTCGCGGCCGCCGCGGGCGCCGCGCTCTTCACCATCGTCTTCCTCCGCACGGACCTGGGTCTGGACATCCTCCTCCTCTCGATGCTGCTCTCGCCCGAGGTCATCCTGGGCGGAAAGGGCAGCATCGCCGAGCAGCGCGAGGTGTCGGTGCGGATCGACGACTTCGTGATCCTGATCGTCGCCTTCACCTGGTTCGCGAAGGCCTCGGTCTACAAGGAGCTGGGTCTCGTGTCGAAGACGCCGCTCAACCGGCCGATCTCGGCATACATGGGCGCCTGCGCGCTCACGACGGCCTGGGGCATCGCGTTCGGCCGTGTCGCCGTGCTGTCGGGGCTGTTCTACCTGCTCAAGTACCTCGAGTACTTCTTCGTGTTCTACATCGTCGTCAACAACGTCCGGACCCCCGCGCACGCCAGGCGGCTCATCGTTGTCGCCCTCGTGACCGCGGCGATCGTCTCCCTGACCGGCATCGCGCAGATCCCGAGCGGGGAGCGCGTGTCTGCCCCCTTCGAGGGCCCCGCAGGCGAGCCGAACACGCTCGGCGGCTATCTCGTGCTGATGATGGCGATCACCTCCGGCCTCACCACCGAGGCCAAGCGCACGACCTTCCGTCTGGCCGGCGTCGGGCTCGTGCTCCTGATGCTGGTGCCCTTCGCGTACACGCTCTCCCGCGCGTCGTACCTCGCGTTGATCCCCGCAACCCTCCTGCTCGTGTCGGTGTCGCCCAAGCGCGCCCTGTTGGTCCCGACGGTGATCATCGGGCTCCTGCTGATCCCGTACCTCGCCCCGAAGGTGGTCAGGGAGCGGGTGCAGTACACCTTCAAGACGCAGGTCGGACAGCCGACGGTCAGGTTCGGGCAGGGGGGCTTCGATCCCTCCACCTCCGAGCGCCTGCTGAGCTTCAACGAGGCGATCGCGGCCTGGACGGCGCGCCCGATCTTCGGGTACGGGATCACCGGCTTCCGCTTCATGGACGCGCAGTATCCGCGCATGCTCGTGGAAACCGGGGTCGTCGGCGCTCTGGCCTTCGCCTGGATGATTTTCGCGCTGTTTCAGCTCGGGGTGGGCCGCTATCGATCGGCGACGGATCCGCATTGGCGCGGGCTGACCTTCATCATCATCCGGGTGATGGAGCCGTTCTGGTTCTTCACCGGGCTGATCGTGCTGCTCCCCGAGCTCGAGCGCGTGCCGGCGCCGACGAGCGAACCCGGGCCCCCGGTGCGGCGGATCTTGCCGGCCTCGCCGGCCGCGACGCTCCGGGCAGGCCGCTTTCCACGGCGGGTCCGCTAGCATGGCGCAGGCGCGACGCTGGGCAGTGCCCGGCAACCCGAGGGAGGTCCGCCGGAGCTTCGAGACCCGCGCGGAGGCTCTGCCAGACCGGTGGCGGTGTGGCGGAGCCGGGCCGCACTGAGATGCCGGCCCGCGGTTCCGTTCAGAGCCTGTCTCACCGCGTCGCCGGCGGCGCGCTCTCGACGTTCGGGGCGACGTTGGCCGGACGCGCGCTGGCGATGGCGCAGTCGATCACCGTCGCCCGGCTGCTCGATCCTTACAGGGTCGGCCTCTTCGCGATCATCAGCTACTTCATGAGGCTGGCGGGGACGCTCTGCGACCTCGGCATCTCCGTCGCGGTCACCAAGCTGACGGCGGAGTACAGCGCGACCCGGCCTCGTGCGGTGCTCGGCGTCATCCGCCGGCTCCTCGGGATGATCCTGGGTGTCTCCCTCGCGGTCGGCGCCGTGCTCTTCTTCGGCGCCGACCGGTTCGCGTCGCTGTATCGCGAGCCGTCCCTCGGGGTCCTGTTCCGGCTCGCGGCGCTCTCGCTCGTGCTCGCGGTCCTCGGTGGCTTCCGGGCCGCGTTGCTCCTGGGGTTCCAGCGAATCCACCTGCACGCGGGACTTTCGGCCTTCAGCGCTCTGTCGATGCTCGTGCTCACGCTGGCGCTCGTGCCGAGGCTCGGGCTGTCCGGGATCATCATCGCCTCGATCCTGACCGAATGCCTCGCCTGGCTCTGGGCCGCGCGCCCACTTTGGCGAGTGGTCGACCGGGCGGCTCATGAGCGCCATGACCGCGCTCGCGCTCCGGAAACCTCTGGTCAGCCCGATCCGGCCGCGGTGGTCAGTGCGCCGGTCGTCCTCGGACGGGTCTTCCACATCGCCGCGCCGACGTTCCTAAACGACCTGACCCTCTTCGGCGCCGCGTGGTTCGTCCGCACCTATCTGGCCCACCTGCAGGGCTACGAGGCGGTCGGGCTCTACCAGATCGCCGACTCGGTCTCACGCACGCTGATGGCGGTCTCGGGCGCCATCGCAATACCGCTCGTGCCGGCGATCGCCGAACTGGACGCGACCGACTCGGGGCGCGTCGGGGGCGGGCTCGAGACGGTCCTGCGCTGTACGCTGTTCGTCACGCTGCCCGGTACGATTTTCCTCGCGCTCGCCGCGCAGCCGCTCCTCGCGCTGGTGTTCGGCCACGCCTATGCGGCGGCGGGGACGATCACCGCGTGGTTGGCGCTCGCGACGTTGTTCCAGTCGCTCGCGCACGTGTTCTGGTCCGCCCAGGTCGGGACCGGCCGCATCTGGACGGGGTTTGGCATTGCGGCGACGGGCCAGGGTGTCCTCGTCCTCGGCACGCTCGTCTCGGCGCCCTCGTGGGGTTTGACCGGTCTCGGCATCTCCGTCACCGTTGCCCAGGCGGTGACGCTCGGCCTGGCCGCCCGCAACGTGATGGCGCGGCTCCACATGAGCCTGCGCGGCATCGCGCCGCTCGCGCCCGCGGCCGTCTTCGGCTGGGCGGCCGTGGCGGTCCTGTTCTGGGCCGGCGCGGACGGCGTCACCGGTGCCATCCTGCTCTCCACGGGCGTCGTGCTCTGGCAGGCGCTCCGGCTGCGGCCGACCGAGCGGCGGCTCGTGCGGGAGATGGCGGCTTCGTTCGGAGTCCGTCGTGCTTGACGGGGTAGCGCGGTGAACGGCCCATACCTCGCCGAGAGCGCGGGGTTCCTCCTCCGCCGCCATGCGGCATTCGCTCGCGGCGTCGCCACGGCCCCGAGGATCTCTGTCGGCCTGCGCGGCCCGGAGGACGATGCGCGTCGCGATTGACGGCCAGGGCCTGATCGGCGCGGGACTACCCGCGCGATGAGTACGTCGTGATCCGCCCGGGCGATCGCTCCCGGTGGCGGCTCCCTCAGCAGGTCCTCTGGGACCAGGTCCGCTTCCCGTGGCGCGGCTGGCGCGCGGCCGCCGATCTGCTGGTCTCGCCGGGGATGTCGGGTCCGGTGGCGCGTCGCCGGCCGCTCGTGATGTGGGTGCATGACATCGCGCCGACCCGCCATCCCGAGTGGCTCCCGTCCCGCCGCAGTCGATGGTACTGGGGCAGCTTCATTCCGTTGACGGCGCGCTTCGCCGACGCTGTCGTCGCGCCATCCGAGTCGACTCGGCGCGATCTCGTCGACTTGGCCGGCGTGAGCCCGGAGCGGATGCGCGTGATTCCCCTCGGCGCTCCGCTGCCGGTCCGCGAGGTGCCGCCGGCCGAGGTGGCGGTGGTGAGGCGGCGTTACGGGCTCGACGCGCCGTACCTGCTGTACGTCGGCACCGTCGACCGGCGAAAGGACCTCGAGACGCTCGTCCGGGCGCTCGGGCTCCTCCCAGAGCCGCTCTGCCTTGCGCTCGCAGGCATGCTGATCGCCGGCCGAACCCGCTTGCCCGAACTGATCCGCGAGTCGGGGCTCGCGGGACGTGTCCGCCTGCTCGGCTTCGTGCCCGACGCCGATCTTCCGGCGCTCTACGCGGGCGCGGCCGTGTTCGTCTACCCGTCCTTCTACGAAGGGTTCGGCCTTCCGCCCCTCGAGGCGATGGCCTGCGGCACGCCCGTGCTGTCCTACAACGTGACCTCGCTGCCCGAGGTGATCGGCGACGCCGGAGTCCTCCTCGATCTCCCGGTGGCGCCGCAGGACCTCGCCAAGGCGATCGGCCGGCTGATCGACGACGGCGCGCTTCGTGCCGACTTGGTCGCGCGCGGCCGGGAGCGGATCCGGCTCTTCGACTGGGGGACCACGGCCCGCCTGGCTCACGAGGTGTATGAGAGCCACCGTCGCGTGCGCTAGCTTGTCGAAGGGGGCCTCGGCGGCCCCCTCCGCTCGAAGCCGGTTACTGCGACAGGCTCCTGGAGCGAGCCGGAGCCGCAGCGCGCCCCGCGGAGGCTCTGGGCGCGGCGCCGCGCCCTCTGGGGGCAGACGGCTCCTGTGCAAGCGAGCGCCCGGGTTTCGGCGAGTGACGAACGTGGTGGCGCTCCATGGGTGACGCGTACCCGGCGGTCTCGGTGCTGATCCCCGTCTGGAACAACGGCGGCGAGCTGGTCGCCTGCCTCGACAGCTTGCGGCTGGCCGAGTATCCCAAGAGCCGCCTCGAGATGATCGTGTTCGACAACGGCTCGAGCGACGACACGCAGGGTCTGGTCCGGGAGCTGTACGGGAAGATGCAGAGCGAGGGATGGGCGCGGCTCGTGCTCGAGCGGAGCGGGGAGAACCTCGGCGCGTTCGGCGGGCGCGCGGCGGCGTACCGTCTGCTCGATCCGCGCTCGGACTTCGTGCTGAGCCTCGACGACGACGTGGAGACGGCGCCCGACGCGCTCGAGCGGCTGGTGCGCGCGGCCACCGATCCCGCGGTCGGGGTGGTCGGCGCCCGCATCGTCTACTGGGATTCGCCGGACGAGACGGCGAGCGGCGCCGGCTACTTCGTGGCCCGGCTCGGTCGCTTCGAGGAGCGCCGGCCGGAGACGGCAACCGATTGCGACTTCGTCTCGTCGTGCGGCTGTCTCGTCCGGCGATCGGTGATGGACGCCCTCGGCGGGTTCGACGGGAGCTTCTTCACGTCGCACGGTGACGTCGACCTCTGCCTCCGCGCCAGGACGCTCGGCTACGTGGTGCGCTACGAGCCCGCGGCGGTGATCCGGCACCGTGTCGCTCGCGGCGGCACCCGGACACCGGAACGCGTGTACTACGGCTACCGCAACAAGCTGGTCCTCCTGCGCCGCCACGTCCCGCGGCGCGCGCGCGCGCTCGTCTGGGCGCTCTACGCCGCCGGCTGGCTGCCGAAGATCCTGGCGGCCTCGCTGGCCCACCATCGCGGTCCGGCGTGGCGCGAGATCCGGGCGATCCTGCTCGCCGTGCTCGACGGCATGCTCGATCGGCGCGGTCGCGCGCGATGGTTTCCGCGATGAGGGTGCTCCGGTGATCAAGGCCACCGCTGTGGTGCTCGCGTGGAACGGGCGTCGCTGGATCGGCCCCTGCCTCGATTCGCTGCTCGCCTCGGACTATCCCGGCCTCGAGATCCTCGTCGTCGACAACGCCTCGACCGACGGGACTGCGGATCTCGCCGCGCGCTACATCCCCCGTGTCCGGCTGATCCGGAACCGCCGGAACCTCGGCTACGCCGGAGGCAACAACGTCGGCGTGCGCGCCGCGCTCGAGGGCGGCGCCGAGATGGTCGCGCTCGTCAACCAGGACACGCGGGTGGAGCCTGACTGGCTCACGCGCATCGTCGAAGCGGCTCGGGCTGACCCCCGACTCGGCATCCTGAGCCCGTCCCAGTGGGACTACGACGGCGTGGCGCCCGACCCGAGCTTTCTCGCCGTGCTCGCGGCCGCCGATCCGCGCGCGGCTCAAGCCATCGCCGCGGGCCGAGCCGTGGCGGGCGCGGTCCTGGTGGAGACGGCGATCGGCGCCGCGCTCGTGCTCCGGCGGTCGCTGATCGAGCGCGTCGGGCTCTTCGACCCGCTCTACTTCCTCTACTTCGAGGAAGCCGACCTCTGCCGGCGGGCGCGGCGTCAGGGCTTCCGCGTCGCGATCGTGCCGGGCGCCAGGGTCTACCACTGGCACGGGCTCCTGCATCCGTCCGAGATGTCCCGGCGCGCAAGCTTCCTGTCCTTCCGCAACCAGTTCGTCTACGAGTTGAAGGACCCGGCGCGCACCGTCCGGCGGAACCTGGCCGCCTGGCTCGGGCTCTGCGCCAGCGAAATCCACCGATGCCTGACCCACGCGCGCGGCGCGCGTGGCGGGCTCGAGCGGGCGCTCGCGCTCGGCGCCGCGCAGGGGTGGATCCTGCTCAACTTCCCCCGCATCCTCGCCCACCGCGCGCGCGAGCTGCGGACGGCGGCGTATCTGTGACGGTCTACGACGGCGCCATCGACCTGTCGATGGCGAACAACTCCAGGACGCGGCTCGTCCGGTGGATTCCGGCGAAGAGCCGGGTCCTCGAGGTTGGGTGCGCGACCGGGTTCATGGCCGAGTACCTGACGCGCCGGCTCGCCTGCCGCGTGACCGGCGTCGAGCGGGACCCGGAGGCCGCGCGGATCGCGACCGGACGGTGCGAGCGCCTGATCGTTGGCGACGTCGAGGAGCCCGACCTGATCGCCCGCTGCGCCGGCGAGTACGACACGATCGTGTTCGCCGACGTCCTCGAGCACCTGCGCGACCCGGAGGTCGTGCTCCGGTCGCTCGCGCGATACCTGGCGCCCGGCGGCCGCGTCCTCGCGTCGATCCCGAACGTCGCGCACTGGTCGATCCGGTGGCGGCTCCTCGCCGGGCGCTGGAACTACCAGGATCGCGGCATCCTGGACCGCAGCCACCTCCGCTTCTTCACGCGCCGGAGCGCTCACGCCCTGTTCGCGCGCGCCGGGCTCACCGTCACCCGTGCGACCGGAGTCTACGGCTTCCCGCGCGTCTTCTATCCACCCGAGACCGCGCAGCCCTGGCTCGCTTCCACCTTGCCGGGCGTGTTCATGATCCAGTTCATCTTGGAAGGCGCGGGCACCCGGGCGATCGCCACGCCCGCGCCTGGCGGTGCGACCACCGCGCCCGGCGGTGCCGCGCGCGCCCCCGGCGGCCGCGTGCCGCTCACGGCGGTGACCATCTGCCTTGTTGCCCGGCGGGTGTGGACACACGGGCTCGGCGGCATGGAAGAGCATTGTCGCAACCTCGCGATCGAGCTCGGCCGTCAGGGGCACACGCTGCACGTGCTGACGACCGCGCACCTCGACGGCCGGTCCCGTGAGGAGGCGTATGGCGCGACGGTCCACTACCTGCACGGGACGCCGCCCGGTGATTACTCCTCCGCGTGGTGGCGTGAGAGTCGCCTCTGGGCGTGCGAGCACTTTGAGCGGCTCGGCGTCGACGCGGTCCTCAGCATGAGCATGGCCGCGTACGGGCTGGTGGGGCACGCCGGACCGGGCGTCCGCCGCCTCGTCGAGTTCCCCCGCTCCATGCTGTCGGTGCTGGCCACGCTCCCCAAAGGACGGGCGCTGCTGCGCGCCTCCGAGCTCGTGCTGCCGGTCAGCCGGGAGCTGGAGCGGCAGCTCCGGGGCTACCGCGTGTGCCGCGTTCCGAACTTCATCGAGACGTCGGAGTTTGCCGAGAACCCGCCCGCCCGCGCCGAGGTCCGCGCGCGCCTGGGGTTCGCCGATCAAGACTGCGTCGCGCTCATGGTCGGCACGCTCACGCGGCAGAAGGGCATCCACCTCGGCCTGCGCGCGTGCGCGGCGGCCGCGCGCGTGGACCCGGCGCTGGCCGTGATCGTGGTCGGCGGCGGCCCCGAGGCGGCTCCGCTCGAGGCCGCGACGCGGCGCCAGGCGCCGCATCTGCGTGTCGCGTTCGTCGGCGCTCGACCGCACGCGGACGTGGCGCGGTTCTACGCGGCCGCCGACATGTTCCTCCTCCCCTCGCTCAGGCAGGAGGGCCTGCCCACGACGTTACTCGAGGCGATGGCCTCGAGGCTGCCCATCGTCGCGATGCGCGCCGGAGGCGCACCATCGGGGGTCACCCACGGCGAGACCGGTCTGCTCGTGCCGCTCGGGGATGTCCGGGCGTTCGCCGACGCGCTCGGTGCGCTCGTGGCCGACCCGGACCGCCGGCGCACGATGGGGCGTGCCGGCTACGCGCGGGCGCTCACGGAGTTCGATCAGGCCGTCGTCGTTCGCCGTCTCGTCGACATCATGAAGGGCGCGCCGTGCTGAGCCGGAAGGCAGCGCGGGTGATCCGTCGGGTCGCGTCGTGGGCACCTGCGGTCGGACTGGTTCCGCTCCCCCCGGAGCGGCCGAACGGGATCTCCGCCATGGTCCGCGTGCGGGGGCACGAGGAGTGGATCGAGCTCTGCTTGCGCTCCGTCCTTACCCTTGCGGACGAGGTCGTGCTCCTCGACAACGGAGCCTCGCCGGAAACGCGGGAGGCGATCGGCCGCGCACGCGAGACGCTCGGGAAGACGCTCCGGATCCTGGACTGTCCGGAGGACGACATCGTCACGCTGTCCAACCGCGGTCTGGCCGCCTGCCGGTTCCGCTGGATCGTGCGCTGGGATGCCGATTTCGTCGCCCACACCGACGGTCCGCGCTCGATCGGGCGCCTTCGGGACTTTCTCCTCGGCCTCCCCTCGCGCCGCTATTTCCTGGTCGAGATCGGCGCGGCTGAACTGGCGGGCGACCTCGCGCACCAGTTCCCCGATCTGCGCCGCCGGTATGACGGCCACGCCGTGGTGTGGTCTCCCGGGATACGGTACGTGGCGATTCAGCGGACCGTGCCCGTCAGTCGTCTCGCGACGCATGATCGGATCCTCCGCCGGGGGGGGAGTGTTCGCCGGACGCTGGAGACCCTCAAGACAC
>QHRS01000276.1:4442-6637 GCA_003221435.1 Candidatus Rokuibacteriota bacterium | reverse complement strand
GGGTTACGAGCCATCCGCGGAGGTGCAGGCGACCGTACGGGGGCTCGGCGGCCGGCTCGACCTGACGGCCGATCCGCGTGAGGCGACCGCGGGCGCCGACGTGCTGTACACCGACGTGTGGACGAGCATGGGGCAGGAATCGGAGCGGGAGCAGCGCCTGCGAATCTTCCAGCGGTACCAGATCAACGACGCGCTCGTACGCTGCGCGCGACCGACCGCGGTCGTCATGCACTGCCTGCCGGCGCACCGGGGCGAGGAGATCACCGATTCAGTGCTCGACGGCCCGCAGAGCGTCGTGCTGGATCAGTCGGCGAACCGGCTGCACGCGCAGAAGGCGGTGATCAGGGAGTTCGTCGGTGACCGCTAAGCCTGGCAAGGTCGTGCTCGCCTACTCGGGCGGGCTGGACACCTCCGTCATCCTCCGCTGGCTCATCGAGACCTACCGGTGCGAGGTCGTCGCGTACTGCGCCGATCTCGGCCAGGGTGAGGAGCTGCTCGCCGTGCGCGACAAGGCCGTGCGCACCGGCGCCTCGTCGGTCCACATCGTTGACCTGCGGGAGGAGTTCGTCCGCGACTTCGTGTTCCCGATGCTTCGCGCCAACGCAGTGTACGAGGGCGCCTACCTGCTCGGCACGTCCATCGCGCGACCGCTGATCGCGCGGGCGCAGGTCGAGATCGCGCTGAAGGAGCACGCGGACGCGGTCGCGCATGGCGCGACGGGGAAGGGGAACGACCAGGTGCGCTTCGAGCTGGCGTACGCGGCGCTGGCGCCCCAGCTCCGCGTCATCGCCCCGTGGCGCGAGTGGGACCTCGGCTCGCGCAGCGCCCTGGTCGACTTCGCCCGCCGCCACGACATCCCCGTACCCGTCACCGCCGAGCGGCCGTACAGCACGGACCGGAACCTCTTTCACATCTCCTACGAGGGCGGCATCCTGGAAGATCCATGGGCTGAGCCGCCGGAGAAGATGTTCCTGCTCACGCGCGCGCCCGAGGACGCGCCCGACGTGCCGCGCTTCGTCGAGCTCGACTTCGAGGCGGGCGATCCGGTGGCCGTCGACGGCCAGCGGCTCGGTCCCGTCGCGCTGCTCGAGCGGCTGAATCGACTCGGCGGCGAGCACGGCGTCGGCCGCGTCGACCTGGTCGAGAACCGCTTCGTCGGCATGAAGTCGCGCGGCGTCTACGAGACGCCGGGCGGCACGATCCTGCACGTCGGGCGGCGGGCGCTCGAGGGGCTGACGCTCGACCGCGAGGTCCTGCACCTGCGCGACGCGCTCGTGCCGCAATACGCCCAGATGATCTACTACGGCTTCTGGTTCGCGCCCGAGCGGCTCGCGCTCCAGGGGCTCATGGACGACTGCCAGCAAGACGTCACCGGCACGGTGCGGGTGAAGCTCTACAAGGGGTCGATCACAGTCGCCGGGCGGCGCTCGCCCCGGTCGCTCTACCGGAGCGACTTCGCCACGTTCGAGGCCGACCAGGTCTACCGGCAACGGGACGCGGAGGGCTTCATCAACCTCAACGCCCTGCGACTCAAGATCCGCGCGCTCCGGGACCGGGCGTGAGCGAGCTCGGCGGGGGGCTCCGCCCCCCTTCCGAACCTCCCCCGGGAGTTTGGGGAGCCGAGCGGTTCGCGGGGCTGGGGCCCTGCACCGCGCAGGCGACCATCCGAACGAACCGCGCCGGCAAAGCCGGCGCTCGAGCAGGCGTCTCCATTCGCGAGAGGAGGATAATTCGGTGAGGGAGGGCAGGCGGGTCCGGATGCTGTGGAGAGTCGCGGCGTGAACCTGCCGATCGGCCTGACGCTGTCCCGCATCGTCCTCGTCCCGCTGCTGATCGTCTTCCTGATCTCCTCCTACCGGGTGAACGTGCTGATCGCTGCGGCGATCTTCCTGCTGGCCGCGGTGACCGACTGGCTCGACGGGCTGATCGCGCGCCGGCGCAACCAGGTGACAACCCTCGGCGCGCTGCTCGATCCAGTCGCCGACAAGCTGCTCGTGGCGGCGGCGCTGGTGTCGCTCCTGCAGATCGAGAAGGTCGCGGCCTGGATGGTGGTCGTCATCGTCGGCCGCGAGCTGGCCGTCACCGGCCTGCGCGCGGTGGCCGCCACGGTCGGAGTCATCGTCCCCGCCTCGCAGCTCGCGAAGTGGAAGACCGTCGGCCAGTACGTCGCCATCACGATGCTGATCGTCGAGAAA
>QHRS01000276.1:1106-4408 GCA_003221435.1 Candidatus Rokuibacteriota bacterium | reverse complement strand
TCCGGGGTCGATTACTTCTACCGATTCTTCCGCAAGGCGGACTACCGGGCCATCGTCCCCGATGAGGACCGGTGGTCATAAAGGTCGCGCTCGCGCTCCTGGCCGCATACCTGATCGGCGCCATCCCGGTCGGCTATCTCGTCGCGAGAGCCTTCGGCGGTACGGACATCCGCCGCCAGGGCAGCGGTAACATCGGCGCGGCGAACGTGCTCAGGACCCTCGGCCCGCTGCCGGGGGCGCTCACGTTTCTCGGCGACGTCGCGAAGGGCTACGGCGTGGTCGCCCTCGCTCGGGCGCTCCTCGGCGGCGATGGAACAGCCGTGGCAGCTTGCGGGGCGCTTGCGGTCGTCGGCAACTGCTGGCCGGTGTATCTCTGGTTCCGCGGCGGCAAGGGTGTGGCGACGGCGTTGGGCGCGTTCCTCGGGCTCATGCCGCTCGTCATGATCCCCGCGGCGCTGGTGTGGCTCCTGATCGTCGCCACCTCCCGGTACGTGTCGCTCGGCTCCATTCTGGCGGCCATCTCGGTGCCGGTCGGCGCGCTCCTCGGGCGGTACCCGGGCGCGTTCGTCACAGCGGCGGTCGTGGTCGCGACCATCATCGTCGCGCGCCACCGGGACAACATCGCCCGTCTCCTGAGCGGAACGGAACGCCGGCTGGGGCAGCGCGCCTCGGCATGAGCTTCCTCGACGGGGGGCGCCGCCCCCCTTCCGAGAGTGCATGAGCCTGGCGGTCGTCGGCGCGGGCAGCTGGGGCACAGCGCTCGCGACCCACCTCGGCCGCACCGGCCGCGAGGTCCGGCTGTGGGTGCGCGAGCCCGAGCTCCTGGAGTTGATCGGCCGCACGCGCGAGAATCCCTGGTTTCTCCCCGGCGTCGCACTGCCGCCGCGAGTCATCGCTACGGGCCAGGTCGAGCAGGCGCTCGACGGCGCAGAGGTCGTCGTGGTCGCGGTGCCGTCCGAGTTCTTCGAGAGCGTCGTGAAGGGCGCGGCGCCCGCATTCCCGCGCCGCCTGCCGATCGTCTCGGCGACGAAGGGGCTCGACCCGCACCGCCACGTCCGCATGACCGAACTGCTGACGGAAACCTGCCCGGAGGCGCCGGTAGCGGCGTTGTCGGGGCCGACGTTCGCCCGCGAGGTCGCGCTCGGCCGGCCCACGGCCGCCGTGGTCGCGTGCACGGACGACGGCGTGGCCCATGACCTGCAGCAGCGCCTGGGATCGCGCGAGTTCCGCCTCTACGTGAACCGCGACGTCGTCGGCGTCGAGATCGGCGGGGCGCTGAAGAACGTGATGGCGATCGCGACCGGCCTGTCCGACGGGCTCGGGCTCGGCGAGAATGCCCGCGCCGCCCTCATCACACGCGGCCTCGCCGAGATCACGCGGCTCGGCGTGGCACTCGGCGCCTCGCCAGGCACGTTTGCGGGACTGGCCGGCATCGGCGACCTCGTCCTGACCTGCACAGGCTCGCTCTCGCGAAACCGCGCGCTCGGTCTCGCCGTCGCCGCCGGACGGAAGCGCGCGGAGGTCGAGGCCGAAACGCGCATGATCGCCGAGGGCGTCCGCACGATCGCCTCCGCGCTGGCGCTCGCGCGGCAGGCCAACGTGACGATGCCCATCTGCACTCAGGTCGGCTCCGTCCTGTTCGATGACAAGCCGGCGCGCGAAGCCCTCGCGGACCTGCTGAGCCGCGAAATGAGGCGGGAAGATGCCTGAGCTGCGGAAGGATCCCGTGGTGGGCCGGTGGGTGATCATCTCGACCGACCGCGCCCGGCGCCCGTCGGACTTCGGCCCCGAGCCGGTCCGCCCGCACGGCGGCAACTGCGTGTTCTGCCCCGGCAACGAGGACAAGACCCCGAAGGAAGTCCTCGCGGGCCGGCCATCACACACGCCGCCGGACACCCCCGGCTGGACTTACCGCGTCGTGCCCAACAAGTTCCCCGCGCTGCGCATCGAGGGGGAGCTGGAGCCGTCGGGCGAGGGATTGTACGACCGCATGAACGGCATCGGCGCGCACGAGGTCGTCATCGAGACGCCGGATCACGGGGCTTCGCTCGCGACGCTCAGCGCGGACGCCATCACCGACGTTCTGATGGCCTGCCGCGAGCGCGTGCTCGACCTCAAGATGGACCCGCGCTTCGAGTACATCCTGATCTTCAAGAACCACGGTGAGGCCGCGGGCGCCTCCCTCGAGCACCCGCACTCGCAGCTCATCGCGACGCCGATCATCCCGATCATGGTGAAAGAGGAGCTGGACGGCAGCGCGCGCTACTACGACCTGAAGCAACGCTGCGTCTGGTGCGACATCATCCGTCAGGACCGCGGCGGCCGGCGCATGATCATCGAGGACAACGGCTTCATCGTGCTGGCGCCGTTCGCGTCGCGCTTCCCGTTCGAGACGTGGCTCCTGCCGCGGGCGCATCGCTCCTCGTTCGAGAAGAGCGGTGACGAGGAGCTACACGCGCTCGCGCGGACGCTCAGCGGGTGCCTTCAGCGCATGAACCGCGTGCTGAACACGCCGCCGTACAACTTCATGCTCCACTCGGCGCCGCTACGCGACTCGAAGCTGGCCCATTTCCACTGGCACTTGGAGATCATTCCGAAGCTCATCAAGATCGCCGGCTTCGAGTGGGGGAGCGGCTTCTTCATCAACCCGATGCCGCCCGAAGACAGCGCGGCCCACCTTCGGGAATCGCCGGGTTGATCGCGTGGGACTCCTCGGCACGGCGCGGCTCGCGATCTGGAACGACATCGCGGCTCACCACAATGATCCTCGGTCGGCTCCACGAGCGCCCCATGTCGGTCTACGTAGTGCGAAAATGGAGAGGGTCTCTGAGGTTCTGCAGCTCTCGGTAATAATAGAGGGGCGCCGGCCGCTTTCGGCTGAATCTTAGTTTCTTCAGAAACGCAATTTCCTCCTCGGTTGCATCGCCGCTGAGGGAAGTATCTTGAAGGAAGTCTTTGAGCCCCGGCTCTTCACCGAACGGTTGTTCGGGTTCCCGTTCAACAAACCCAAATTTCTTCAGGGGTCCGGGAGCCAGTCGACGGTTTAAGACAATTCCCATGTCAAACGTCGCGAGGTCGATGTCCCAGGATTCAATAAGCGGATCCAAGAAGGCGACGCAGTGTTCAATCGACAGGTTGAAGATGTCCGTGTCCAGGAACTCGAGCACGATGACCCGCATCTGGTCGTAGCTTCGATTGCTGAGCCGAGCCACCATGCGGAGCCAGTGTTCATTCTCCAATTCTTCTTTGGCAACTCTTTTGACCACGTCGAGAAGCTTCTGTGTGACGAGGCGTTCGAGTTC
>QHRS01000276.1:0-1018 GCA_003221435.1 Candidatus Rokuibacteriota bacterium | reverse complement strand
TCCTTGCGCTGAAGCTCAGCCAGCTTCGAGAGCTGACCGCGCGGGAGTTTCAAAAATGTTTCCATCTTGGCGTAAATGTCCGTCCGGTCCGGTGCAGGGGGCGCCTTTTTGCGAGTCAGCAACTGTGAAATGTAGGACTCTGTCACTTGGGCGGCCGTTGCCAGATCTCTCTGCTCAGCTCCCAATTCTTCGAGCCGCTGCCTGATCACAAAAGGAACGTCCATCTCTGAGCCTCCGCGGTGATTAACCTACACGCTTAAGTATTTACCTGATTACTACCAATAGCATATTTTTCTTGACAGCTAAAGTTAATGGACTTACCGTAGTTAACGGCTCGGGCGATCCTGCTCATGCCTCCAGGTAATCTGAACTAAGTCTGGTTATCTGTACAGCACTCCTCTTAGTCCACCAAGGGGGTCGACATGTTTGCTCGTACCGTTCGCATGCAGCTGAAGCCCAATAGCGCGACGCAGTTTACCCAGGTGATTGAGAGGGACGTCATTCCCCTCCTTCGGAAACAGCAAGGCTTCAAGGACGAGATGGAAGCGGTCGGAATCAGTCTGTGGGAGCTGAAGGAGAACGCGGACGCGTATCACCGCGGAGCGTATCCAGAAGTGCTGAAGGCCATGGCGGGAGTGGTTGAAGGAACTCCTCAGGTCCAAGCCTCTGAGGTTTCCAACTCGACCTGGCACAAGATCGCCGCTCGGTAAGCAGTCCGAAGCCGACAGGTCTTTGGTGGGGGCGGAAAGCCCGCCCCCACCACCGCCTGAGGATACGAACCCGTGACGGCCACGTGTGGGCCAGGCGGGCGTCGGAACAAGGATCACGTTTCCTCACCGGGAGCGGGAGAACAAGATGCGACAAATGACTGGCCTCAATGAGCTTCGCGAACGAGGCATGATGACGTGGATCGAACAGGAGCACGGATGGGTCGCGGCGCCGGAGGAGATCGTGAAGGCATTCTCAAAGGATGGCTTCGAAGAATGCGATCGCGAGACAACGACGGGCCGGCGTGATT
>QHRS01000275.1 GCA_003221435.1 Candidatus Rokuibacteriota bacterium | reverse complement strand
CAGGACAACGTCGTCTCGGTCCGCGCCGAGCGCGTCGAACCCCTGTCGTTCTTGTCGTGTGCCGTACCTTCACACGACTTCGGCTAGTGCCGGTCCAACTTACTTCGCCATACTTCGTCCTCGGTCGCCTCCTCCCTCGGGCCTCGTCTGGCTCGCAATTTGGACCGGCACCAAGCAGCTCCCGTGAGCCGGAACTTGCTGGAGGAGCACTAGCGGGTGGCTCCCCGGCGGGCGCCGAGCAGCTCGTCCAGCTCCAGGCGACACTGGATCTTCAGCCGGAGCAGGGCGGCGGTCTCGGGAGTCATCTCGGCGCCCTTGGTCGCCGGGTCGGCCAGCACGACCGTATCGGGCGTCGGCATGTCGCCGAGCCCGAGCCGCTGCTTGCACTCGGTCATGGCCGCTTCAGCCTTCTGCAGCCGGGCGGCGGCCTGCTGCTGGGGGGTCTCCCTGGAGCAGGCGGCCAGGATCAGCGCGAGCAGGAGCAAAGTCCTCTTCACAAGAAGGTCCCTCCCCGGCTAGACTGGCACGGGGACGGTCGGAGACCGCAGCATTCCCGCGCTCACCGAAGGGGGACGTATGACGCTGTTCGAGCTGAAGGGCCAGGTCGCGATCGTCACAGGGGGCAACGGAGGGATCGGGCTCGGGATGGCGCGGGGGCTCGCCCAGGCCGGCGCCCGCCTCGTCGTGGCCGCCCGGAACAAGGACAAGGGCCGCGCCGCCGTGGAGGAGCTTGAGGGGCTGGGGACCGAGGCGCGCTTCTGCTCGGTCGACGTCTCCGACGAAGCCTCCGTCGCCGCGATGGTCCGAACCACCGTCGATGCCTTTGGAGGCGTCGACATCCTCGTGAACAACGCGGGCACCAACATCCGCAAGCAGCCGCAGGAATACGCGCTCGCAGAGTGGCGCCGGGTGCTCGACACGACCCTCACCAGCGCGTTCCTGTGCTCGAAGGCCGTCTACACGCTGATGAAGAAGGCCGGCCGGGGCAAGATCATCAACATCGGCTCGATGATGTCGATCTTCGGCGCGTCGTTCGCCGCGCCGTACGCCGCAAGCAAGGGCGGCATCGTGCAGCTCACGAAGGCGATGGCCACCGCGTGGGCGAAGGACCACATCCAGGTCAACGCTGTCCTGCCGGGCTGGATCGACACGGACCTGACGGCGCAGGCCCGCAAGCAGATCCCCGGCCTCCACGAGCGGGTCATCGCGCGGACCCCCGAAGGGCGCTGGGGCGTGGGCAACGATCTCGCCGGCCTCGCGGTGTTCTTCGCCAGCCCGGCATCGGATTTCATCACCGGTACGGCCATTCCAGTCGACGGCGGGTACTCGATCCAAGGATGATCGTGGCGCGCGCCGGGCGCCGCCAATTCGGTGATGCCGCCGCGGTCGTCCGATCATTTCCGTTGCAGACCCGCGTCGCGACGCTCCTCGTGGTGATGACGGTGGTGACCGCCTGCTCGAGCGTGCCCGCTCGGCGCGCCGCCGCAGGGCCTGCCCGGTCGCCACGCTTTGCCGTCGGCGAGGACACGTTCGCGTTCGCCAACGAGATCCGGTCGCGCAACCCCGGTCGCAACGGCCTCTACGCGAATTACTGCTTCGTGCTCGCGCGCGCCGTCCGCCAGTTCTACGCCGCCGCGCGCTTCGATCCGGCGGGCCCGCGGCTCGATCGTGCCGGCTACCTCGAGCGGGTTCGCCGCATCGTCGCGTACGCTCCGTGGGAGCCCCCGCGGCCCCCGGATGACCGCGTGGTGATCCCCGGCTACCGCAACCTCTACGAGTTCTCGCGCGATCAGGAGGCGCTCCTGAAAGAGGCGCTCGGCTCACGCTTCTGGACTCTCGTGCACTGGACGAACTGGCGGGTCGTGCTGCCGGTCGGTGGAGCGCACCAGGAGCGCGTGGCGAACGAGATCGCCGCCGAGCTTGACGGTGGTCAGCTGGTGCAACTGCTCGTCACGAACTGGCCCACACCCGAGGTGAACCACACCGTCGTCGCGTACGCCTATCGGGCGACCGACGGGGCGATCGAGTTCACCGTCTACGATCCGAACGACCCGGGCTCTCCCGGGACAATCTCGTTCGAGCGCCGCGCGCAGCGCTTCTGGGCGACGCAGCTCCACGACACGCGGCGGGGGAAGATCCGGGCGTTCCGCATGTACTACTCGCCGCTCCTGTGACGACCGGGGCGCCGCGCTGGTACGCGCACGGCTACAACCGCGCCGGCTTCTATCGGCTCGCGGGCGCGGCGGGCCTGCTTCCGCGACGGGCGCGGCTTGGGCTGGCAGTGATCGCGGCCGACATCGCGGTCCGACGGATGCCGGTCGAGCGCGCGATGGTGCGGCAGAACCTCCGGCGGGTCACGGGCGCGAGCGAGACGGAGCTGGACGCGATCACCCGTGACGTGTTCCGCGACTTCGCGATGTGCTTCGCGGACCTCGTGTCGACGAACCGCCGCCCGGCAGACAAGCTGCGCGGCTATCTCGCCGGGGTGACAGGCGCCGACCGGCTGGGCGAGACGGGCGACGGCGTGATCTCGCTGACTGCGCATCTCGGCAACTGGGAGCTCGGCGGTCGCATCCTCGCCTGGCGTTCGGCGCGACCGACGCACGTCGTCGTCGCGGACGACACCGCGCGCGGGCTCGAGCGCTGGGTGCGGCGCGGCGGCGACGGCGTGCGGTTCATCTCCCGCTCGCGCGCGACCACCGCGGTGACATTGCTCGCCGCGCTCCGGCGCGGTGAAGTGGTCGCCTTGCAGGGTGATCGCGCGCTCGGCGGGCGCCGGGACGTGCGCGCGCCGTTCTTCGGGCGTCCCGCGCCGTTTCCGCTGGGCCCCTTCGTCCTGGCGCGGGCGTCCGGTGCTCCGATCGTCCCGGCGTTCTGCGTGCTCGGCCCCGACCATCGGTACACGATCACGCTGCACGAGCCCTTCACGGTGAAGGCCGGCGGCGAGGCGGACGCGCTCGCGCGGTGGGTCGGGGTGCTCGAGCACGCCGTGCGGGAGCACCCGACCCAGTGGTTCAATTTCTACGACATCTGGGGCCCGGCCGGTGCGTGACCCGGTCGCCGTCGTCGCTGCGGGGCTCGTCACACCGATCGGCCAGGACATCGACGCGTTCTGGGCCTCGCTCCTGACCGGCGGTTGCGGCATCACTCGGATCGAGCGCTTCCCGGTCGACGACCTTCGGGTCAGGCTCGGCGGCGAGATCAAGAAGCTCGATCGCCGGCCGTGGACCGCAGGCGAGTGCCGGGCGTCGCAGCTCCTGATCGCGGCGGCGGCCGAGCTTCGGTCGGCCGGCGCGGCGATGCTCGATTCGAGTCCGGCACGCACCGCCGTCGTCATCGGCACGGCGCTCGGCGGCGTCGAGGAGGGCGAGCGCGCGCTTGCGGGCGCCCCTTCCCTGCGGGCGCTCGCGGGCGGTCTCTACGACAGCCCGGCGCGAAACCTCGCGCGCTGGCTCGGGGCGCGCGGCCCCGTCATGACGGTGTCCACGGCCTGTGCGTCCGGGGCCACTGCGCTCGGTGTCGGTGCCGAGCTGCTGCGCGAAGGCGTGGCCGACGTCGTTGTCGCCGGCGGGTACGACGTCCTGTGCCGGTTCGTGATGAAGGGGTTCGATGCCCTCCGGTCGCTGACGCGCGACGCGATCCGGCCGTTCGACCGCAGGCGCACGGGCCTCCTGCTCGGCGAGGCGGCCGGCCTCGTCCTGCTCGCGCGCGTGCGCGACGCGGACGCGCGGCGCGCGCCCCGGCTCGGCCGGCTGCTCGGGCACTCGAGCGGCAGTGACGGCTCGCACATCGCGGCGCCGGACCCGAACGGGCGCGGGCTCGAGTACACCGTACGGGCCGCGATGGACGACGCCGGCGTCGCGCCCGGCGCGATCGATTTCGTCAGCGCGCACGGCACGGCGACGCCGCTCAACGACCGCGTGGAGACGCTGGTGCTCAAGCGGGTGCTCGGCCCGCGCGCCTACGACATCCCGATCAATTCCATCAAGGGCTACATGGGGCACACGATGGGGGCCGCGGCGACCCTGGAGGCGATCATGTGCCTCCTCGCGGCGCGCCACGGCGCCATCCCCCAGACGCTCGGGCTCGAACAGCAGGATCCCGCGTGCGATCTCGACTACGTGCCCGGCGCGCCGCGCGCGGTGCGGCCGCGCGTCATGCTCAGCACGTCGGCCGGCTTCGGCGGCTGCAACTCCACGCTCGTGCTGGAAGGGCTATGAAGGTCGCGGGCGTCGGGCTGCTCACCGGGTGGGGACGGGGGATCGATGCGCTCCCCGAGGATTCCGCTGCCGCCGCGGCCGGTCGGTACGTCATCGGCATTCCGCGGCCGGCCTTGCCGAGTGACCGCCTGCGCCGTGCGACCCGCGAGTGCCTGCTGGGTATCTCCGCCGTCGAAGAATTGCTCGGGAGGCTCGCGATGCCGAGAACGGCGCTTGCGGGGTCCCGGACGGCGCTCCTCTACGCGACGGCGTCGGCGTATGCGGCGTCCAACCGGTCGTTCATCCAGGCTGCCGGCGGCGCCTTGCACTTTCCCTACACGGCGCCGAGCGCCGTGCCCGCGGAGGTGGCGATCGAGTACGAGCTCAGCGGCGCGTACCTGAACTTCCTCGGCGGCGCCACCTCGACGGTGGACGCGCTCTGGTACGCGGGAAACCTGCTCGAGCGCGGCGAGTGCGACCGGGCCCTGGTGCTCGCGGTCGAGACATTCGAGGAGTGTGCCGATCTGTACCGTCGCGGTCGCTGGCTCACGAAGGGACCGCTGGTCGAGGCCGCCGCCTGCGCACTCCTCTTGCCCGGCGGAGGCCGCTACGGGTACGCCAGCCGGACTTCCGCCGGCGACCGAGTGCGGCGGCGCGCGGGAGAGACCTTCGCCTGCGCCCCCTTGATTGCCATGGCGGCGGCCGCCGGGGATGAGATTGCGGTCGGCGGCGCCTGGCGAGGCCGTCGGGAG
>QHRS01000274.1:2606-5843 GCA_003221435.1 Candidatus Rokuibacteriota bacterium | reverse complement strand
GCGCGAGGGGTGGTCGAATCCCGTTAGGGACGCCACGAGCAGCATTCCGCGATTCGGAGGGGCCCCGGCCTGTTCCCGCGTCGCCGTCCGTTCCGCCTTTGCGGCCTCATCGCAACCAGGCGAAGGTCGCCCGGCGCTCGAGGGGAATCCACTCTCCGGGCACACTGGCCGAATAGCTGAAGCGGGCGATCACGGTGTACGTGCCAGGCGGCGCCGGATAGGTCGGCGAGGGGAATGTCGGGTGACCAGCCACGTAAAGGGTCCCGGTGAAGACGAGACGCCCGCCGAGATCCCCGCCCGGCTCGAGGGGGACGGCCCCGTCGGGACACGCAGGCAACAGGGCGCGGGGGTCGTGGAGCCACACTGCGACCCCGTCGGGCCCGAGCACCGTGAGTCCGACGCCGTTCCCGCAACCGCACCCCTCGCAATGCCACACGCGTGCGTTGCCTATGTTCCTAACACGAGCGTCAGCCACAACCGGCAGGGACGGGGTGCCCACCGCGGGAGAGATGTTCAACGAAAGGCCGACGTCAGTGACGGCTGGTCGCGTCGTCCTCCCGCCGCAACCGGCCTGCAGGAGGACGGCCAGGGCACTCGCAACCATCGCCACTCGCGGCAGCGACATTGAGGAACCTCCGGACAAACCTACCCGACAAGCATAGACCCTCTGGACACGCTCATCAGCAGGCTTGTCCGAGGCAGGCTTGTCCCAGCAGCCCGAACCGTCCGAACCACACGCACGTGGGGCAGAGTTCCACTCCGACGCGGAGCGGCGCGGCGGTCAGGCTGCAGCAATCCCGGCTGACCGGAGCGCGTCCCATCCCCGAAGCCAAGTCGCGATAGAGAGTCGGCATCGCGTAGCCGCGGCGAGCGCGGTCCGTCATGCGCGTTCACATCGGGGCGCTCCGGCCACCGATCGCCCCCTTCGCGTTTCGCGGGCAGGCGCCTGCGTCAGCGTGAGCAGGCAGTGACTCCGTACTCTCCGAATGCGTAGGGCCATCCATAGGGCGGCAGGATGCTGTCGGCCACGCCCGCATAGTTCTCCCAGCGGACGCTTCCGAACCTGGGTAGGAGCTTGACGCCGGCGGAATCCCGCGCCGCCACGTGAAAAGCGCCCCAGCCGTCGCAGCCCGAGGCGTATTGCGGAGGACAATTGCGGACGTCGCTCCACAGCCGGCCGATCGGATTCTGCAGCAGCGGAATCTGAGTCACACCCGTCTCGTCCTCGACGTTCAAGACCACGTCGTAGGCGAGGCCCTGCTCGTTTTGGATCTGCACGCGCGCGGAATCCGGACTCAGCAGGCACGAGAATCCGAGGTTGTGGAGGTACGGGGCCGGGTCTCCGGCGATGAACGAGCTGCCACCAGCCCAGGTGATGTCCCCCAGACCGGGAAAGCGCAGCTCCCCTTCGGTGATTTGCGGCGGCGCGAACACCGCGACGTGGGCATACCGGTCGATGCTGGTGGAGGATGGGACCACGGTCAGCGCCGTGTCCCCTCGCGCAGTCCTGTACCAGAAATACACGCGCACATCCCGCGCGGTATGGCTGCCGTTGTTCGTGAGCCAACCCTTGCACAGACCGGGAGCAATCGATTCCCAGCGTTCCATCTGAACGTTGGCGGGGAAGTCTACGAGTCCCGTCCCGCTGCCCAGTTCCGCGCCGCAACCTCCTTCGACGATGGCCACCACGCCGGCGACGAAGAGCGCGCCGACGATTCGGACGGGCTTCATCGCCGTCCCTCTTTCTTCTTGCTCGGCTTGAGGTAGTCCCCGAGGTTGTCGAACGCGTTCGCCAGAGTCCGGTCGAGCTGAGGAGTCGGCGGATACATCGGATCCGGCTTGATGGCGGAGTTCACGATCGACGTGACGAGCCCGCCGAGGAACCCTTCCTTCGGATCGTGCTCGATGACGTCCGTCATGTCGTGTTCCTTGCTCGCGGACGATTGACCGACCGTGAGGTGGTCCCACGCGAGTTGCTGATCGGTCAGGTCGTAGAAGCGAAGGCGCACCGATGTGATCCGTGACGTCGTCATCGTCTTGGTCTTGCTCGTGGTCTTGTGGGTCTTCTTGTCCACCACCTCGCTCTCGCTCTCGGACCATTCGATCCGATCTTCTTGAATGTTCCCGAAGACGATGAACCGGGCCTTGCCCTCGAACACCGTGTGGAGCTCGGCAAGGGCTGCCTCGTCACACCCGCCGTCGTCCTTGAAACGATCGAGCATCACGCTCTGGTCGTCCCGTCCGAGAATTTCCCGCACGTCGCTGAACGACACGATCGGGAGCTTGCCGAATCGGTCCCGGCCGAGATGATTCCCGATCAGCACGGACCAGCTCTCGCGACTCTCGGCGGAGTCACCGAGCGCGGCCACATCGGAAACAACGCCCGCGATCGCGATCCGATCGACCCTCAGGTCGGCGCGCGCGAGCGCGGGAGCTTCCTTCTCGAGTTGCTCCCTCTCCTTGCAGCCGTGAACGAGCACAAGCGTGGCGATCAGCGCAAGGATCCGGATTTGGGTGGGAAGTGCGCGGCCCATGGGTCAGCCTCCGATTCGGTAGCATGGTCGGACTACGCCCGTATCTCGGACGCACAGGCGGCCCGCGCTCCGCGGGTCGCAGTCGGGACACTTCGGCGTAGAGCAGTCGCCATGCCTCGAGGTCTCGTGGTGCAATCATTCGCTCGAGTCGACGCCATCATCGACTCCATTCACAACGGATTCGCGGATCTCGCGAGATCGCCGAAACGGATGAGACCGGTGACGATCCCCCGGAACTCCACCATCTTGGAGCGTGACTGCCGATCGCTGGCGCGAGCGGGTTCCTGATGGATCGAGCCCGCTATCGGCCTGGCCAGATGTTGCGACATCCTCATGATCCACCTCGTGACGACGCGGGCCACGCCGACTCGCGATCGCGGTTGGGCTTGGAGCGGCGGCCGTACCCATTGGTCGGGCCCGTGGCCACGGCGTGTGCTTCGGAATCTCGGTAGTGATCGGGGAACAGGGCGGGCCGCGATTGAACGGCGCGTGTTCGAGGGGTAGGAGCGGCGGAAAAGTGCGGCCCCCGACCGAGTCGAATCGGGGAGAAATGGGGTGTGTTTCGGGCCCGTCGGGCTGTGGATTGGCCCGGCCTGCGCGGATCGCACCCGCGATCTCATCGCTGGCGACGGTGCGGTGGGGCCGCGAGGCCGGCGGCCCCCTCGCCTGGACGATGCGTACGCCGCCGACGCTCACTTCGAAG
>QHRS01000274.1:0-2566 GCA_003221435.1 Candidatus Rokuibacteriota bacterium | reverse complement strand
GTCATCGGCAGGGTCGGCGGCGCCACCGGATGCGCTCCAGTCGCCGCCGACGTCGATCGGTGGTGCGGGATCGGCGACGTCGCCGGGCGTCACGATCGACTCCACAGGTTGGTCGAACTCCGCGACCGCGGGGGCGAGCAGACGGCGGCTCAAGGGTGCGTCCGCGCGGGGAACGCCAAAAACAAGCGCGGTCGCTAGGACCAAGCTCGGCACGACGAATCGACCCCGGGTGCGGCCTGCGGCTCTGTCCACGAGGCGATGCCCCTATTGCCTGCTGTTCGCCGACCGGGAAAGTAGCGCGAACAACTACCCCCCCAACGGGCTAACAAACCGCTTGAGTGTATTCCCGCCGATCCGAAACCGAAAGCAGAATCAGATTGCCTCGATTGCCCCTTGCGGCGCCGCCAGCAGGAACTCGGTTCCGGGGGCCTACAATCCCAGCCAATAGGTGAGCTTCACCGCGAAGACGTTCTGGGGGGAACGATCCAGCAACCCGCGGTAGTCGCGCGAGAAATCGAAGCTGCCGAACGGCTCGACGTCGGTGCGGCTCTGCTGCCATACCAGGTACAGCGTGGACCCCGGCCGGTACTCCCACCGGGCCACGGCGTTGCCGAGCAGCGACCGGAAATTGAAATCCGGATCCGCGATCATGAACGTGGCGCCGTTCCCGGGGTCGACGCGATAGAACCCGCGGGGATCGCGCATGATCGATCCACGCTGCCGGCCGTAGACGTCGAACTGGTAGGTGCCAGGAGCTCGAAACTCCTTGAAGCTCGAATACGCGCCGGAAACGACCAGCGGCTGCAAGTACAGCTGGAAGCTGAGCCGCGGCGTGAGCGTCCAGTCGGCGCGCGTCACCAGCGACACGACCCGCTGATCGAGCGTGGCGAATACGTACCGGGAGCCGTAGGTCGCGGTCGCCGAGGCATCCGGCACTCGGGTGACGTACTGCGCGAGCGCGTGCACGACCGAGCAGCTCGGCTCGAAGCGCACCCGCAAGGTCGGCGATACACGGAACGACGAGGCGATGGACGGATCGTCCTCGTACCCGCCGAACTCGTTCCAGCTATGCGTCATGTTGACGCCGATCGACCACGGCCTGCGTGTGTCGGACGTCAGGCTTCCGATCCAGCTCTGGGTTTGCGGCGCCTGCGCCCCGGGGCCGCCGCGGGTGAGCCGGTTGTCCGCCACCCTCCGATCGAGAATGTAGCGCGCATCGAACGGCCAGAAGTTCTCGAACAGGCCGTTGGCGTCGAACGCATAGCTGTCGTAGAGGCGTTCGCTCCCAAAATCCCACATCTCGTTCAGGTAGGGGAACAGCGAGTAGTTTCGGAACAGGCGCCCCGGCCGGTTCTCCTGATAGATGACGATGCTGGAAAGCCCCCGGTAGTCAGCCCGGGTCTGGTAGCCGAGGTCGTTCGCCTCGTAGCCGGGGCTGCGACTGACGTACGCGAGCGATCCCAGCCAGTGGAGGCCGGAAGTCTTGGCGATGGAGGCGTCCAGCCCATAGCCGCTCAAGCGGGTGCGCGACGGGTCGTAGGTGAAGTAGTCGCCGTGGTCCGGCCGCTGCAGATACCGCGCGCTCGAACGCTGGGCCGCGGCGATCGCGTCGGGCGTGCCGCGGATCGTGGACCCGGTGACGTCGGCATCGAGCGCCCAGCGACGGTTCCCCCAGGCATGCGCCAGGTCGAGCCCACCGATGTACGCGTCGGAGCGCAACAGGCTCGAAAGTGCGGGCTCGTCGAATTTGCGGTCGACGGCGGTGAACAGACCTCCAACCGACGTGTTGCCCGCGCGAAAATCCCCACGCGTGCGACCCGCGAAGTAGTGCGTGAGCGGCTCCACGACCGTGGTACGCTCGGTGCCCAGACTGTCGACATAGCGCGCGTCCTCGCGTGTCGTGACGGCGTCAAGCAAGCCAAGCGCCCATCCGTGCGCCGCGCGACCCGTCAGCTTCGCCGCGCCGCCGATCGTGGTCTGCGCCGGAGCATCCACGAACGCGTAGTCGGCACCGAACAGCCCGCGCTGTGGCGTCCGTCCGATCCGGCGAGAGTGGAAGATGGTCGGGACGCTGAAGTTGTTGAACGCGCGCGACCGGCCGAATCCGAACAGGTCCGCGCCCTCGACGAAGAACGGCCGGTGCTCCGGATAGAACGTCTCGATCGCCGTGAGATTCACCTGAGCGGGATCCACCTCGACCTGCCCAAAGTCGGGGTTCGCCGTGAGATCCAGCGTCAGATCGCTCGTGATCCCATACTTGAGATCAGCTCCCGCGCGCCCGAAGTAATCGCTGGCGGAGCGGAACGGATCTTCCTTCGGGAGATCGAGACGCTCGTTGCGGCCCGCGACGTAAGGCATGAGCTCGAGGCGGCGTGGGTGCGGCAGGCCCGCGAGCCCGACCACGTGCCCGTAGCGGCTCACGCCCCCGCCCTCCCGCTTCGGCGTGAACGCGAAATAGGCCGTCTCTCCCTTGCGGAAGATGACGCGGCTGAACTGGATCCCCCACCTGTCCGCCTTCGGGTCGTAGCGCAGCTGCGACAGCGGGATCCGCATCTCCACGCTACAG
>QHRS01000078.1:16146-22927 GCA_003221435.1 Candidatus Rokuibacteriota bacterium | reverse complement strand
TACTGGCCATACATCACGAAGCGGCTCCAGGGCTTCATTCCGCAGTTCGCCGCCCCCGAGGGCCTCGAGGGGATCTCGCCGGGACAGAACGTCCAGCTGATCCCCTACGGTTTGTCCACCCGCGCCCAGTTCTTCGACATGGAGTCGGAGCTGCCGGCCTTCAGAAGGCGAGACGAGCTCCGGGGCGGCCTGGATTCGAAGTTTGTGCTCCGCGACGAATTCGCCTTCGATGTCGCGCTCAATCCCGATTTCAGCCAGGTCGAGTCCGACGAGCCCCAGGTGACGATCAATCAGCGGTACGAGGTCGTCTTCCCCGAGCGCCGACCCTTCTTCATCGAGAACGCGAGTTTCTTCCAGACGCCGACCGATCTCTTCTTCTCCCGCCGGATCGCCGACCCGCAGTACGGCTTGCGCCTGACCGGCAAGGCAGGGCCGTGGACGGTCGGCGGGTTGGCGATGGACGATCGCGCGCCGGGGCTCAAGGTCCCGGCCGGCGACGCGCTGCGGGGCGATCGCGCGATCAACGGAGTGGTCGGGATTCAACGCGACATCGGCAAGCAGTCGAGCGCGGGGTTCCTGGCCACCAGCCGGGACTTCGGCGCGGGCTTCAACCGCGTGGTTTCGCTTCACTCGCGACTGCAGCTCGATCCCACCTGGTCTCTGTCGGCGCAGGCGATGCGGTCCTTCACCCAGCCCTCCGGCGGCCGGCGCGTGGACGCGCCCGGCTATCTCGCGGACCTGACCCGCGACGGCAGACACTTCGGCTACGAAGCGAGCTACACCGACCTGGGCGCGGACTTCGCCACCCAGCTCGGGCACGTGAAGCGTGTCGACATCCGCAAGTTCAAGCAGGAAATGAAGTATTACTGGCGGCCGGACCAGAGCCGGCTGGTGAAATTCGGCCCCAAGGTCACGACCGTCCGTACCAGCAATCACGGCGGTCAGGTCCTGGACTGGAGCGTCGAGGGCCAGCTCGAGCTTCGTTTCACCGGACACACCGATTTGACGCTCGGCCGCACCGAAGGCTTCGAGCTGTATAAGGGGCTCGGGTTCAACAAGCACGCGACCGCGCTGGAGTTCAGCACCGAGTGGCTCAAGTGGCTGGCGATAGCCGCCACTGTCAGCATGGGCACCGAGATCAACTTCGATCCGGCCCCGGGGCTCGAGGCCTTCCTGGCCGACGCCCAAGAGGCCGACCTCACGATGACGGTTCGGCCCTCGCCGCAGCTGCGCTTCGACCAGACCTTCATCTACAACCGCCTCAGTACGCGTCCGGGATCGTTCCCGCAGCTCGATTCCACTTCGGCCCGCATCTTCGAGAACCCGCTGGTGCGCTGGAAGCTCAACTACCAGATCAGCCGCGCGCTGTCGATGCGTGCGATTCTGGACTACGAGGCGGTGTGGCCAAACCGCTCGTTCGTGAAACTGGAGCGAGAGCAGCGGCTCACGGGCGACGTGCTTGCCACCTACCTGCTCAATCCCGGCACTGCGCTCTACGTCGGCTACACCGATCGGCGCGAGAACCTCGCCCTCGAACCGACCACTCCGCCGATTCTCCGGCGCACCGACTCTCCAGGCCTGGTCGCCGGCCGGCAAGTCTTCCTCAAGGCGAGCTACTTGATTCGCCGCTAGGGGTCGCTAGGTGTGGGTACTGGAGGGATCGTAATGATCGATGCCACGGAGGCCGCGAGGACCGCGAGCACGAAACGGCGCCCCGACAGGGCCGTACGGCAAGGCGCGAACACCATCCAGGCCGGCGAGTCAGCGGCGCCCCTCCAACCCTTCGCCGGGGTTGACGGAACAGCCCGCAAGCATTCGCACTGAGGTGTCCAAATGCCCTCGAGACGGATACCGAGACTTCCATTGCGCAGCATCATGTCCGCCGCCGAGAGGCCGCCCCACGTTGCCATGTACTCCCCGGGGATGGTTGGGTTCGGCCACATTCGCCGCAATGCGTCGATCGCGGGCGCCCTTCGCGGCTCCGCTGTCGCGCCCGTGATCGTGATGGTCGCCGAGGCGTGGCAAGCGGGCGCGGTCCCGATGCCGGCGGGAGTGGACTGCGTGACCCTTCCGGGACTCCGGAAGGAGGCCGACGGGTGCTGCAGGGCGCGCTCCCTGGACGTCTCGGAGCAAGAGGTCATCGCACTGCGCGCCGAGGTGATCCGGAGCGCGATGGAAGCCTTCGATCCCGACGTTCTGATCGTGGATCACTTGCCCCTGGGGGCCGCCCACGAGCTCACGCGAACGCTCGAGCGCCTGCACAAGCGCGCCAAGGCCCGCTGCGTGCTCGGGCTGCGCGACGTGCTGCAAGACGCCGAGACGGTGCGCAGTGCCTGGGCCGAGCCGGCAACTCTGGAGGCGATGAAGGACTATTACCATGCCATCTGGATATACGGTGATCCGGCGGTGATGGACCCGGTTCGAGAGTATGGTGTTTTCGATCAGGTGGCGGAACGGGTGCGCTTCACCGGTTATATCGACCAGCGCCCCCGTCTCGAGTTCGCGAATGGCAATGCCGGCCCGCTGCTGGCGAGCCTCCCTCCGGGAAAGCTCGCGCTCTGTCTCGTGGGAGGTGGGATCGATGGAGGCGCGCTGGCAATGGCGTTTGCCAAGGCCGCCTTTCCACGAGGCACCACGGGCGTGATCGTGACCGGGCCGTACATGCCGGAGGACACACTGAAGATCCTGCGCCGGTGCACACAGCGACGTCCGCACCTGGAGGTGCTCGAATTCGTCCCTGACCCTACCCCCCTGATCACCCGCGCCGACCGCGTGATCGCCATGGGAGGGTACAACACCCTGTGCGAAGTGCTCTCGTTCGAGAAGCACGCGCTGATCGTGCCGCGCGTGAAGCCCAAACCCGAGCAATGGATCCGCGCTCGACGCCTCCGAGAGCTAGGACTGGTCGATGTGCTTCATCCTGACCAGCTCAATCCCCAGGCCCTGACGCGATGGCTCGAACTGGACCTCGGTCCGCCTCCTGCGAGTCGCAATCTCATCGATGTCGGTGGCCTCACTCGCATCCCCACCCTGCTCGCCGAGCTGCTGGGCATTGCCGTCCCCACCTCCGCGCCAGGCTCACTCAACGGGACCTGCATCCATGCACATCCGCACCATCCTGCTCTACGCGCAGGATAGCCGAGGGCTGGGCCACATCACCCGTTCGCTGACCGTCGCCCGGCAAGTCCTGGCGAGGTATCCGGATCTGGTCGCCTATATCGCGACCAAGTCTCCGATCGCCGAGAACTTCGCTCTGCCGGAGCGCTGCGACTACATCAAGCTGCCCACCCGTCTGACCCCGGACACGATCCAGCAGACCGCGCTCGAAGAAGATGCGGCGATCCGACGATTCCGGAAGATCCGCGGTCAGCTCTTGCGGGAGGCCGCGCTGGGCCTGGCCCCCGAGCTGGTGTTGGTCGACCATGAGCCGCTCGGCTCTGCCGGCGAGTTTCGCGAGGGTCTGTGCGCGCTCAAGTCGCAGTCTCCCGGCACCCGCTTCGTCTTCGGCATGCGCGACATCATGGACGATCCCGCTGGCATTCGAGCTCTGTGGCGCGAGCTGGGGGTCTACGACGCGCTCGAACACCTCTACGACGGCATCGCGGTCTACGGCTCGCCCAAGGTCTACGACGTAGCCGAAGCCTACGCCCTCCCTGAGTCGGTCCGGGCCAAGCTTCACTACTGCGGCTACGTGGTCCGCGATCCCCCCGCGGTCGAGTCCGGCCGCGTACGCGAGCAGCTCGGTTTGCCGCGGGACGGGCCGCTGGTGCTGGCGACCGTCGGGAGCGGCTGCGACGGGTTCCCGGTGCTGGAGGCGGCACGGGCAGCGGTCGCGTGCCTCGAGGCCAAGCTCCCGGATCTGCACGCGGTCCTCGTGACGGGGCCGTACATGCCGGCCGAACATCAGGCGGTGTTGCGGGAGCGCGTCACGCCCACGTGTCGCGTCTGCACGCGCGCCGACACGTTCGAGCTCATGGCCTCCGCCGATGCGATCGTGAGCATGGGGGGTTACAACAGCGTGTGCGAGGCGTTGCTCCTCGCTCGACCCCTGGTGATCGTGCCGCGCGCCACCCACAAGATCGAGCAGCGGATCAGAGCCGAGGCCCTGGCGGCACAGGGTCTGGCCCAGTGGGTGCATCCGAAGGATTTGAGCGGCAACCGTCTGACCGAAGCCCTGGAGTGGGCCCTGCGTTGTGACCGCCGGGCCCACGCGCGACGGGTACGCGAGGTCATCCCGTCGTTCGACGGAGCCGCTCGCCTCAACGCCTATCTTTCGCGATGGCTGGGCACGGAGCCGTCCGTCTCACCGCCCATGTCTCGCGATGGCCCGGCGGTGATGAGCGTAGGAACCTGAGGACCCTGGTGATGCGAATCCGTTTCAAGCCCACTCCCGAGCAACGCTCAGCCCTGCGCGCGCAGTTGACGCGGGTGCAGCAACCGGCGACGGCCTTGAGAATCCTCCGCCCGACGCTGCCGGCCGAGTTCACGCCGGCCCGCGCCGTCTGCACCGTGCAAAGCGTCCATTCGGACCGTTTCGTCGTGCGGGTTGAGCTCTGCTCGAACGCCGGGGAGGAGCGCGCGTATGCGTTGAAGGCTTACTCGGATGACTTTGGCGAGAAGGTATGGGCGCACGCTCGAGCCCTCGCCGAGCACTACCCACCGAATCACAACGGCCTCTGCTTGCCGAATCACTACGTCCCGCGCGAGCGCCTGCTGGTTTTCCCGTGGGTCGATGGCGTGTTCTTGTCCGAGATCGTGGACGAGCGAAAGCTGGAGCTGGTGCGAGAGGCCGCCGGAGTGGCGGCGCGGCTGCATCGGCTGGGCATCGTCCCCGACAACCTCACTACGGCCCAGATGTTCGTGGACGAGGCGCGCGCCTGGTGCGATCGCCTGCGCTACCGCTGGCCCGAGACCGGGCCTACCGTCGAGCGGCTGTTGATCGAGTTGGAGCGGGCGTTGCCCTCCCTGGATCCCGCCGACCCGGCGCCAATCCACGGCGACCTGGCGCAGGGGCAGTTCTTGTGGACCGGGAACCGTCTGGTGCTTCTTGATCTGGACATGTTCGGATACGCCGACCCCGCCTATGACGCCGGCCACTTTCTGGCCCAACTGGAGCGGCGCCGCATTTGGGACCGAGACCTGCCTGCGCACGCCTGCCGGTGGCCGGCTTGCTTCCGTGACGCCTATCTCGCCGCGATGCCGCGAGTGTCCCCGCGCAACGTGTCCTTCTACTGCGGGCTCACGCTGATGCGGAAGATGTACACGGTCTGTCGCCGCGATCCCGCCGAGGGCCCGAAGCTGGTTCCACGGCTCGCGGCCTGCGCACGGGCGGCGCTGCGGGAAGCGATGACCGCGGGGGCAATCCTGTCATGAATGCGGTGCAGGTCATGCTGAGCCCGGAAGAGACGCAGGCCGTGCTGAGCGCCGGTCTGCGCGAGACTCACGGCGCCGACGCGCGGCTCGAGGACTGGACCGCCTATCCGCTCACGAAGCGCGGAAAGCGGCGCGCCGTTCACTACCAGCTCCGCGCCCGCGTGGACGGCACGGCTCGCGTCCAATGTCACGATTGGGTGGGCAAGTTCTACGATCGCGATGAGGATGCCCGCCGGGTCGCCACGATCCTGCGTGAGTTGGCCGCTGCCGGCTTGAGCGGCCGTGGGGCCGTTGTGATTCCCGGCTTCATCGCCCATGACTCGACTCACCGCGTCGTGCTGTCGAGGTACGAGCCCGGCGAGTCGACCGTCGCCGCCACCGCGAAATACAACGGGCGGGTTCTGGCGGCCATCGGACGCGCGATGGCGGCCTTGCACGCCACCCCCGTGAGCTCCACGGCAATCACCTCTCCCGCCTCACTGCTGGGCGATCTGGAACCCAGGTTGACCGACCTCTGTGCCCGGTTTCGCGGCCGGGCCGCCCGCCTGCTGGCCGTCCTCGCCCGGCTGGAGCGCCAGTTGCCGCAGCTGCCTGCGGCATCCTCGCTCCTGCACGGCGACCTCGGCCCCAGTCATCTCCTCTGGCAGAGAGGCAGGATCGTCGTCCTCGATTTCGACAAGTGGACGCGAGGCGATCCGGCTGCGGATCTGGGCCATCTGGTGGCGCAGCTGCGCCGCCTCACGCTGCGCAAGCCGGGCAAGCTGCCGAGCTTCGCCTCGGTGTGCGCGGCGCTGCTTCGGGCCTACCAGTCCTCGACTCCCCCCGATCCCGGGTTGGCCCGGCGGATCGCCTGGTACGAGCGCGTGGCGCTCCTGCGGAAGATCCATTTCCTGGTTTCGAATACGACCCGGCACGAACAGCCCGAAGCGCTCCGGCGACGCCGGACGGAGGCGATCCGGCTGCTGAGGGAAGTGTCGGGCACTGCGTCGGACGACGCCTGGGTGGGCGACCGCCATGCCTCATAGGGAGCGACTGCGATTCCGGCAGATCTTCGTCGCCCATCTTCGTCAGGTCAGGTGGCGCCTGCTCCTGGCCGCCGCCTGCACCGTGGGCGTCGCGACGATGGAGCTCATGAAACCCTGGCCGCTGAAGCTCATCCTCGATCACGTCATCCTCGACAAACCGTTGCCGCACTCCTTGCACTTTCTCCAGGGGATCGCTGCCGGGAGCCGGGCCAGGCTCCTCGTCGACGCCTCCGCAGCCATCGTGCTGATCGCCCTGTGCGGAGGCGTACTCTCCTACTTCCAGATCTTCATAACCTCGTCCATCGGCTACAAGATGGTCTACGCCCTGCGCCGGGAGCTGTTCTCACACCTGCAGCGACTGTCCCTCTCCTTCCACAATCACT
>QHRS01000078.1:0-16055 GCA_003221435.1 Candidatus Rokuibacteriota bacterium | reverse complement strand
CGGCATGCTCGCCGTCATGCTCGCCATCAATTGGCAGATCGGCGCGATCGCATTCGCCACGCTGCCGTTCCTGTGCTACAGCCTGTTTCATCTGTTCCGCAGGACCAAGGCCTCGGTCAAGGCGCAGAAGAAACAGGAGGGCAAGGTTGCATCGCGCATGAGCGAGGTGCTTTCGGCGATCCCCTTGGTGCAGGCATTCGCCCGCGAGCGATATGAAGAGGCGCAGTTCGACGCCGTGACAACCGAAACCGTGCGGGAGAGCATCCGCGTGGCGCGGCTGGAAGCCGCCGCCACGCGATCCTCGGAAATCATCACCGCGTTCGGAACGGCGGTGGCGGTGCTGTTCGGGGCGCTGCAGGTCTCGAGCGGCAAGATGATGCCCGGCGAGCTCGTCCTGGTGGTCGGTTACCTGACCAACATGTACAAGCCGATTCGCAGCCTCGCCAAGCTCTCGACCGATCTCTCCAAGGCGATGGCGAGCGCGGAGCGAATCTCCGAGGTGCTCGACATCGAGCCGGAGATCCAGGATCGGCCTAACGCCCTCGAAGTGCATCGGCTCAAGGGCGAAATCGTCTTCAAGGACGTCTCGTTCGAATACGGAGACGGCAAGGACGTGCTGAGGCACGTATCCTTCGTCGGATCCCCCGGCCAGCGGTTGGCCCTGGTGGGCGCGTCGGGAGCGGGCAAGTCCACCATCGTCAGCCTGATCCTGCGGCTCTACGAGCCCCAGGAGGGAGCGATCTTCATCGATGGAGTCGATATCCGGCAGTATCGGCGCGAGTCTCTGCGGCGCCACATCGGGCTCGTGCTCCAGCAATCGATCCTGTTTGGAGCGACGATTCGGGAGAACATCGCCTACGGAGACCCCGAGGCGAGCCTCGAGCAGATCGTGGCCGCGGCGCAGGCGGCGAATGCCGACGAGTTCATCCGTGAGCTCGAGGACGGTTACGACACGGTCATCGGCGAGCGCGGCGCGACGCTCTCGGGCGGGCAGCGACAGCGCATCGCGATCGCGCGCGCCCTCATTCGAAATGCGCCGATCCTGATCCTGGACGAGCCGATGACCGGCCTCGACGTCGAAAGCGAGGCGAAGGTGCGCGAGGCGCTGGATCGCCTGATGGCCGGCAAGACCTGTCTCATGATCACCCACGATCTTCCTTCCATCGCGGATGCCGACGTGGTGCTGCTCCTGGAGGAGGGTCGGATCATGGGCCGCGGAACGCCTGCCGAGCTGGTGGCGAGGAGCAGCCGGTACCGCCAGCTCTACGAGCTCAACGTCCAGCAAGCGGTAGCAGACGTTCCAGTGTAAGAGCGGGGAAGCAGCCATGGCCAAGCAACAGCTCCTGGAGGCCGTCCGCGGTGAGGCGTTCCCGGTCGACCGCGATTTTCCGCAGCTCGAGATCGCCAGCGACCCGCGGCGGATGCTCGAGGTCTTCCGCGCCCATCTGAAACCGGCCTCGGGAAAGCGTTACCACATCCTGGACTGCGTTCCGTTTCGGTTCCGGTGCCGCCAGTCCACCTCGCGCTGCGTCCTGCAGTACACGCTGCGGGTGCTCGAGCCGAGCTCCGGGCGCCAATGGGACCAGTGGGTGGCGGGCCTGGTTTACGCCCGGACGGGCGAGGCCGAGCGGCTGTGGCGGGAGATGCCCGCGGGCGATCCCTGCCGCGGCATCCCGGAGCACTGGCTCACGTTCCAGCCGGTGGACTTCATCCCCGACCTGCACATGGTCGTGGAGGTCTTCCCCTATGACCGCAAGCTTCGAAATCTCTCCGCCGTGATGGGGGGAGCCCTGCTCCCGCTCGACCGCCTGCTGGTGGAGCGGATGGGACCCGGCCGGTGGCACGCCGAGGAACGGACAATCGAGCCGACGCGCTATCGCACCGAGCTGGGGGCGGCGCTGCGATACACCGTGCGGGCGCGCGACGCCCTGGCCTCAAGGAGCGAAACGCTGCGCTGCTACCTCAAGGTCTATCGCAACGAGCGCGGAGGAGAGACGTTCGAACTGCTTCGGTCGTTGGCGGCGAGATCCGAGCACGATCGGAACGGTTTCTCCGTGGTAAGGCCGATCTCTTACCTGCGCGAGTTGCGCACCCTCCTCCTCGAGGAGGCTCAAGGTGCTTCCGTGCAGCAACTGCTCCTGGGGGGGCGCGATCCGGCCGAAGTGATGCGCCCGGTGGCGCGAGCCGCCGCCGCGTTCAATCAGGACGTCCTGGGGATCGCGCGGCGGCATTCCCTCGCCGACCAGCTGGAAGAGGTGAAGCGGGCAGCGAGCCTGGTGCAGTGGGCGTGTCCGCGCGCGAGGGCGGAGGTCGAGGCGATCGCCGCGGCGGTCATCGACGGCCTGCGGGAGGCTCCGCCGGCGCCGATCCATCGGGACTTGAAGACCGACCATATCTTCCTGACCGGCGAGCGCGTGATATTCATAGATCTCGATTCGGTCGTGCTGGGCGATCCTGTCCGCGACCCGGCCCACCTGTTCGCCCATCTCACCGCCGGAGTGGGTCTCGATTCGATCCCACGAGAACGGGCGCGGACCGCCGCGGCTCTGTTCGTGCAGGAATACTTCGCCCATGTTCCGAAACCGTGGCGCCGGCGGTTTCCGCTCCACGGCGCCGGCGCCCTGATCGAGGTGGCGGGCGGCATCTTCAAGCGTCAGGAGCCGCATTGGCCCGAAAAGGTCTCGGCGGCGATCGAGGAGGCGCAGCTTTGCCTGCAAGGAAAAGCTTGAGAGCCATCATCGCCGGGCTGCTGGGTGTCGGTGTTCTGAGCTCGGCGCCTTCGAAGGGGACTGCCGAAGCCCCAAGACATTTGCCGCTCAGTGCGGTCGTGAGGGTCACTCGGGGGCGGACGAACGAGCCCACTGAGCTCCCCGACGATCCCGAGCTGCCGGCGCTCGGCGTCATCCGCGAGCGCGGACTGGCCGGCTCCATTCCTTCCCTCGGCCTGGGCGGCGCTCACGTCAAGCTTCGCCTGTGCGGGTACACGCCGGGCGCGCGCGCCACCTTCGGGGCGCGGGCGTCACGCCGTCGCTTCGCGGTCAAGGTCTACGCCAAGGATCCGGAGCCCGAGGCCAAGCTGTACGAAGCGCTCGCCGCCGCCGGGCTCGCCAGCGACTCGGGCGCTCGCGTGCCACGCCTGCTTGCCTGGGAACGCGATCTCCGCGTGCTGGTCATCGGCTGGCTCGATGGGACCCCGGCGAACTTGCTGGTCAAGCAAGGTCGGGGGGCGCGCGCCGGCGAGCTGGCCGCAATCTGGCTCCGGCACGCCCTGTCGCTGCCGGTGATTTCGGGGCCGCCGGTCGGCGCGGCGGACGTGCTACGCCGGGTGCCCCAGTGGGTCGGCCGCATTGGTAAATCGGATCGCGCGCTGGGAGCGGCTGCCGCCGCGGTGGCGGAGAGGCTCGCGCAGACCCTGCCCCGCGAAGGTGCTTCGGGCCTGGTGCACGGTTCGCTCTACGCCCGCCACGTCCTCGAGCTCGGCGACGGTCCAGGGGTGATCGACTGGCAGCGCTTCGGTCGCGGGCCCATAGAACTCGACGCCGGCGTATTCCTTGCCACCATCTGGCGCATCGGGCTTGAACATGGGCGAGCCGCGGGCGAGGCGGCGCGCGCGGAGGAGACGTTCCTGGCGGAGACCACCGGCATCCTGGACGGGCGCGCGCTCGCGTGGCACCGGGCGGCCGCGCTGCTGCGCGTCGCAGAAAAGCGACTCCGCCGGGACGACAACCGGCTCTCGCCGGGGCGCGCCCTGGTGTGCGAGGCGGCGCGGCTGGCCGAGTCGTCCGGGGACCACCGCGCCAAATTCCCGTCATCCCGCTGATGGATGCAGGGCGAAGCAATCGGGCCCGACGTGGTGGCGGCGCACCCCTCGGAGCGCACGTAGGCGTCGGTGTCGCGAGGACCCCCTCGGCGCGCTCCAAGCGGGCGCGATCGGCCTCGACGATGTTGCCGCCGTCGTCGCGACACCGCCCTCACGCGGCCCGAGGTCGGGTGCCCATCAGCACCGGCTGGAAGAAGCGCCCGTCCACACGCTCCACGCGCTCGAAGCCGGCTCCCCGCATGAGCTCGGCGACCTCCTCGAGCGTGATGGCGAAGTAGCTCGTCTCGAGCACTGGCACGGAGTCCCCCGACTCGGCGTCGAGCGGCGTCACCTCGAGCGCGAGGTCGTACCGACGGTCGCGCCACGTCCACACTTGGCGCACATGAAAGCGGTGCCCTCGCCACGCGCGCTCGCCGAAGGGATGCACTTCGCGAGTCCCTGGCGGCGGCGGGATTCCGTAGTCGCGCATCGTGATGAGGCATCCCCCGCCCGGCCGGGCGCAGCGGAAGTACTCGGCCAACGCGGCGGCGATCTCGGCCTCGCTCAGGAGATGCGGGAGGGAGTTGTCCGCAACCAGGACGACGTCGGCACTCTCCGAGCGCGCCGCGAGAGAACGGAAATCCGCCACGAGGCAGGGCAGCCGCAGGCCGCGCGCGTCCGCCTCGTGGCGCGCTCGAGTGACCGCGGCCAGCGACAGTCCTCGTAAACGAGGTGATAGAGCGGCGCGAGGCCGTCGTAGAAGGCGCGAAGCGACATGGGAGCACGGGCGAGTATCGCAGGACCGGGGCCGCGGTCAACCGGCTAGGGGCTGGGCTCGAGCGTCGCGATGCACCGGGCGACCGCACCGGAGAGGCGGGCCCCGTGCCGTGGCGGCACCTCCCGACTCCACACCGGCGTTGACGGGCTTGGCCGCAACGGTGTTGACTCCGCGGCCCATGCGGGCCTTCGCCGCTACAGTCCTCCGCTACCGCCTCGCCGTCATCCTGGCTTGGGCTGTCCTCCTCGCGGCGGCCGGCTTCTTCGCGGGCCGGCTGAGCGGCGTCCTGCAAGGCGGGACCGACCAGATCCCCGGGAGCGAATCCCAACGCGTCACCCGCGAAATCAACCGCGCCTTCGGCGCGGGCGCTGCCTACCCGTTCCTGGTCGTGGTCCACAGCGATTCGATCCGCTGCAACGAGCCGGTGTTCGGCGCGGCGGTGCAGCGCATGACCGACTCCCTCGCGGCGTTGCCCGAAGTGCGGAGCGCCCACAGCTCGTGGGACAGCTACGCGCCCGAGCTGCTCGGCTCGGACGGCCACACCGCCCTGGTCATCGTCTCGCCACACGCAAGCAGCTTCTTCAAAGCGGAACTCCTCACGCCGGTGCTGCGGCGCGCCGCGCGCGGAGGCGCTCCGCCCGGCTTCTCGGCGCTCGTGACCGGCACCATGGCGATGCTCCACGATCTCGACGCCGATTCCTCCCGGGACCTGCTCGCGGCCGAGACGGTCGGGGTCCCGGTCACGCTCCTCATCCTGGTCTTGGTCTTCGGGGCGCCGCTCGCGGCCGCGCTGCCGATCCTGCTGGCGCTGGCCGCCGTCTCCCTGAGCTTCGCCGGGCTCTACTTCGTCGGGCACGTCGTGCCGGCGAGCGTGTTCGCCGAGAACGCCGTGAGCATGATCGGGCTCGGCGTCGGGATCGACTACGCCCTCTTCATCATCAGCCGCTGCCGCCAGGAGCTGGACCACGGGCACGAGCTAGGCGAGGCCGTGATCCGCGCGGTCGTGGGCGCGGGCGAAGCCGTGCTGTTCTCGGGCGCGACCGTGGCGGTGGGCTTCCTCGCCCTGTTCCTGCTGCGGGCGCCGTTCCTGGACGCGATCGCGCTGGGCGGCACGTTCGTGGTGGCGGCGGCGGTGGCCGCCGCCCTCACGCTGCTCCCCGCGCTGCTCTCGCTGCTGGGTGGGGCGGTCCACTGGCCGCTACGGGGCGCGCGCGCCGCGGCTGCGTCCCACGCATCGGAGGGGTTGTGGGGACGCTGGGCGATGCTGGTGATGCGGCGGCCGCGCGTGTTTCTCGTCGCGTGCCTGGCCGTGCTCGCCGTGCTGGTGCTGCCGGTGAGCCGTCTCCGCAACTGGAGCATCGGCGCCTCCACCTTGCCGGCCGAGACCGAGTCGCGGCGCGGCTACGAGCTGCTGGCGCGCAATTTCCCGAAAGGGTGGATGGGCCCCGTCGTCCTGCTGCTCGAAACACCTCCTGGTCACACCGTCTGGGAGGAGGCCGCGCGGCAGGCGGCGCTCGACGTCGCCATGCGGCTCTACGACGACGATCGCGTGGCGGGTGTCCAGGGTTTCCCGCAGATCGCGAGCGCGGTGCACGGGCCGGGCTCCGACATCCGGTCCTCCGCGCAGCTCCCAGAAGGGCTGCGCGCGCTCGCGGACCGGGTGGTGAGCCCCGACGGCCGCCTCGCCCAGATCCTGATGATCGGTGGGTTCGAGCCCCAGAGCCTGGAGGCGAAGCGCCAGCTCGCGGAGCTCAGGCGCGCGGGTTTCCCGGAGGCGCGCGCGGCCGGCCTGCGCGTGGGATTCGGAGGCGTGACGGCTTCGGTCGCGGACTTCGATCACCAGCTCATGAGCAACCTGCCGCGCGTGGCCGGCGTCGTCCTGGCGCTCACCTTCGTGGTGCTGCTGGTCCTGTTCCGATCTCTGGCCATTCCGCTCAAGGCGACGCTCCTCAATCTCCTCTCCGTGCTCGCGGCTTACGGGTTCCTGGTTCTGGTGTTCCAGGACGGGCACGGCGCGGGGCTCCTGAGGCTCGATCCGCCGGGCGGGCTCAACTCGTTCATCGTGCTGATGCTGTTCACCATCCTGTTCGGACTCTCGATGGACTACGAGGTGTTCCTGCTCTCCCGCGTTCGCGAGGAGTACCTTGCCTCGGGCGACACACGCCAGGCCGTGGCGGCCGGGCTCGAGCGCACCGCCGGGACCATCACCAGCGCCGCGCTCATCATGATCTCGATCTTCCTCTCCTTCGGCTTCACGCGCATGATCGCCACGCGCGAATTCGGGCTCGGTCTGGCCTTCGCGGTGGCGCTCGACGCCACGCTGATCCGCGTGGTGCTGGTTCCCGCCCTGATGGTGCTGGCCGGGCCCTGGAACTGGTGGCTGCCGGGCCGGCCGTTTCCGGAGGAGCGACGGTGACGCTGCTGCCCCGCGGCGGCTACGCGCGGCGCCTGTGGGGCTACCTCGGGGAGATGTACCCGCTCGAGCAGCGGGTGCCTGGCGCCGCGCTGTTGGCACTCGCCGTCGCCGGGTTGTTCCGCCGCATCCACGGCATCGCGGGCGGCGGCATCGGGCCCGCGACGCTGCTCGCGGCCTGGAACGCGTTCACGTTCCTGCTGGTGCTGCGGCTGATGGACGAGCTCAAGGATCAGGAGGTGGATCGGGCGCTGTTCCCTGACCGGCCGCTCCCTTCCGGGCGTATCGAGGAGGCCGACATCGTGTTCAGCCTCCGGGTCGCGAGCATCCTGTTCCTGGCGCCCAATCTCGCGAGCCCGGCCACCGCGCTGGCCGCCGCTCTGGTGCTGGGTTGGGCGCTCCTCATGGTCCGCTGGTTCTTCGTTCCCGCGATCATGCGGCCGAACCTGCTCCTCACCCTCGCCACCCACAATCCGATCGTGCCGTTGCTGGCGCTCGATCTGGTTGTGGTCGTGGCGGCGGGGGAGCGCATTCCTCTAGCGCATGTGCGGTGGGTTCCGGCCCTGCTGCTGGTGGCGATGGTGTGGGCGATCTCGTTCGCGTGGGAAATCGCGCGCAAGATCCGTTCGGCCGCGGAGGAGAACGAGTACGTGACCTACTCGCGGTTGCTCGGGCGCCGTGGCGCCGTGGCGCTGGCGGCAGCCGCCCAGACCGTCAGCTTCGCGATCGGTCTCTACTTGTGGCGCTCGCTGGGGCTTCACTGGGTGTTTCCGGCGCTCGTCGCCGGGGCGTGGGCGGGCGCGATGTGGGCGCACGCCCGGTTCCTCATCGATCCGAGCCCCGCCACGCCGAAGCTCCGCCGCCCGGCCGAGGGGTACGCGGTCGCGGTCCTGCTCGCCGCGGCCGCTGGCTCCTGGCTCCCGAGCTGAGCCATGGAGCTGATCCCGTGCAACGCGGCGCTCGAGGCCGTCTCCGTGCGCGAGGCCGGCGGCAAGGGGTGGAATCTCTTCCGCCTGCGCGCGTTCGATTTCCCGGTGCCCGACTGGTATGTGCTCTCGAGCCGCGTCTTCGATTGTGGCCTCGAGCCGCACCGCGCCGAGATCGACGCGTTGCTCGCCGGCCCCGTTCCGGCGAGTCGTGAAGCACTCGAGGCGGCGGCGGCTCGCGTCGCGCAATGGCTCGAGGCCTGGCCGCTTCCGCCCACGCTCGCGGCCGACCTCGCGGCCGCCGCCGAACGCCTCGCGCAGGGCGGCACGCTCTCCGTCCGCTCCTCGGTCGTTGGGGAGGACTCGGTCTCGCACTCCTTCGCGGGCCTGATGGAGTCCTTCCTCAATGTCCCGCCTCGCGAGGTGGAGGCCGCCATCCGCAAGGTGTGGCGGTCGGCGTTCTCGGCCCGGGCGCTGGCCTACCGGCAGCGCACCGGCCTCGCGGTGGCGGAGATCTCGGCGGCGGTGATCGTCCAGCGGCTGGTGAGCGCCTCGGCATCCGGCGTGCTCTTCACGCGCGAGCCCGGCAGCGGCGCCCGCCGCTGCGTGATCGCGGCGGCGCTCGGGCTCGGTGAAGGCGTCGTGGCCGACCGGGCGGAGGCTGACAGCTTCACCGTCGCGTGGGACTCGGAAGAGGTCGAGAGCGCGCTCGTGACCAAGCTCTCGCGCGTGGCTCCGATCGCGGGCTCGGGCGGCGTGACCCTCGAGACCGTCCCCGACTCCGAACGCGACCGGCCAGCGCTCACGAACCGCCAGATCCTCGAGCTGCGCGACGCCGGAGTCCGGGCCGAAGGCTGCTTCGGCGGGCCGCAGGACATGGAGTGGGCGTTCGACGGGGAGGGTCGGCTCGCGATCCTTCAGGCCCGTCCGATCGTGAAGCCGGCGAAGGCCACGACGCCAGAGACGGGCGCGGAGCCGGCGACGGACGCGGCACCGACCACCCGCGCCGCGCCGGCCACCGACCCCTCGGCCGGCGAGCTCCGCGTCTGGGACAACTCGAACATCGTCGAGAGCTACCCGGGCCTCACGCTTCCGCTGACCTTCTCGTTCGTGCGCTCCGCCTACGAGCACACCTTCCGCAACGCGGCGCTGGGGTTCCTGATCGACAAGCGCGCGATCACGCCCGCCACCGGGATCTTCCCCGAGATGATTGGGCTGATCGAGGGGCGCGTGTACTACAACCTGCTCAACTGGTACGCGATGCTCTCGTACCTGCCGGGCTTCGAGCGGCACCGGCAGGCGTGGGACGAGATGATCGGGATCACGCATCGCGTCGAGTTCCCGCGGCGCCCGCTCTCGCCGCTCAATCGCGCTGGCGCCGCCGCGATCGCGGCGTGGCGGCTGCTCTCGAACGCGCGCACCGGACGCGTGTTCTTCCGGCACTTCGATGCGCTGTGGGCCGACTTCCGATCTCGGGACTTCTCGGGCGACGACGAAGCCCGGCTCATCGCGCAGTACGAAGAGCTGGCGACGCGGACGCGCCGGGTGTGGTACCTGACGCTCTACAACGACTTCGCGGCCATGACCGGCTACGAGTGGCTGCGCCGGCTGTGCGTCCACACGCGACTCGCCGGGGAGCCCAACCTCCACAACGACCTGCTGTGCGGAGAGACCGGCGTCGAGAGTGTTGCGCCGCTCCGCTCGCTCCTGCGCCTGGCCGAGCGCGTGAGGGGCGACCGCCGGGCCTCGGCGCTCTTCGAGCGCGCGGACGACCGCGGTGTCTGGGACGCGATCCACGCCGACCCCGCCCTCGCGGACCTGAGCGCCGCGCTCGATCGACATGTCCAGGTGTTCGGCGATCGCGGGCTCGAGGAGCTGAAGCTCGAGACCGCGAGCCTCCGCGAGCACCCCGAGGTGGCGATCCGGCTGATCCGTGGGTACGCGAGGGGCGCCCTCTCGGTGGAGGAGATGGAGCGGCGCGAGCGGGAGGTGCGGCGGCGCGCCGAGGCGTTCGCCGGCCGGCGGCTGGGCGGCCCGCTGCGGCGGCTGGCGTACCACTGGGTGCTCCGGAACACGAGGCTCGCCATCGCCAACCGCGAGAACATGCGCTTCGCGCGCACACGACTGTTCGGCATCGTCAAGCGGCTCTTCCGCCGGATGGCCGAGCGGTTCGTGGCGCGTGGCCTGATCGAAAGGGTGGATGACCTCCACTACCTGACGGTCGAGGAGGTGTTCGAGGCCGCGACGGGGCCGGGCGCCCGCGATCTGCGCGCGCTGGTCGCCGCCCGCCGCGCCGAGTACGCGGTGTTCGCGCGCCACTCTCCCCCCGAGCGGATCATCACCGGCGGCGCGTCACGGCCGGCGGTGGACCCGGCTCCGGCCCCGGCAAGGGGGGAGGCCGCCACGCGAATGCTCCGCGGGATCGGGTGCTCGTCGGGGAAGGCCGAGGCTCGGGCTCGCGTCGTCACCGACCCGAGCCAGCCCATCCCCGGCGGCGATCACATCCTGGTCGCGCGCTCCACCGACCCCGGCTGGCTCTTCCTGATGGTCTCCTCGAAGGGCATCGTCGTAGAGAAGGGGAGCGTGCTCTCGCACACCGCCATCATCGGGCGCGAGCTCGGGATCCCCACCATCGTCGGCGTCAAGGAGGCCACCGTGCGCATCGCCGACGGCGACCGCATCGCGATCGACGGGAGCACGGGCGAGATCCGGTGGGCGTGACGGCGTTCACGTTCGACCGCGCGCACGCGGAGAGCTTCATCCAGTTCGGATACGAGCACTACGCGGGCGTGCCCGGCTGGATCCCGCCGATCCGGGCGTGGATGCGCGCGCAGATGGCGCCCGAGAATCAGTTCTACGGTCGCCCGGGCAATCATCACCGGCACTTCCTCTGCGCCGCCGGCGCGCGCGTCGTAGGACGGGTCTCGGCGTTCGTGAACGCCGACCTCCACGATGCCGACGGCTCGCCGATCGGCGCGGTCGGGTTCTACGAAGCGATCGAGGACGATGGCGTGAGCCGCGAGTTGCTCGATGCCGCCGCCGGATGGCTCACGAGTCAGCACGGAATCCACCGCATCTGGGGACCGCTCAACTTCGACATCTGGCACGGCTACCGCTTCATGACCCGAGGCTTCGAGCACGAGCGCTTTTTCGGGGAACCCGGCAACCATCGCTGGTACCCAGAGCAGTTCACGCGCTACGGGTTTACCGTTCGCCAGTCGTGGGCGACGCGCGAGGTTCACGGGCGGGAGGCGATCGCGGGGATGGTGCGGAGCGGCGAGGAGACGACGCGAGCCTTCGAGGGGCGCGGCTATCGCTTTCGACCGATCGACGTCTCGCGGCTTTCGGAGGGGCTCGCCACGTTGCACGATCTCACCACGCGATCGTTCGCGGCGTTTCTGGGGTTCACGCCCATCGGCCGCGAGGAGTTCGAAGGCCTCTTCGCGCTCACCCGCCACGGAATCATCCCCGAGCTGATCCAGTTCGCGCTCGATCCGGAGGGACACCCGGTCGGGTTCGTGGCCGCGTTTCCGGATCTCACCCGGGCGGTGCGCGCCATGCGCGGAGGGCACGGGCCGCTCGCACGGCTGCGGTTCCAGCTCGCACCCCGGAGCCCGAGGCGCGTCATCCTGTTCTTCGGCGGCGCGCTCCCGGGCGCTTCTCGCGAACGCGCCGGACTCGGGCGGGCAGGTGTCCACGTTCTCGCCCGGCAGGCGACGGCGCTCGGTTGCGACCATTTCATCGAGGCGCTCGTCGCCTCCGGCAACCCGTCGGCTGCCCTGCTCGGCGAGCACCGTACCGCTGTCACGCGCGAGTACGAGCTGTACGAGCTGAAGCGATGAGCGGAGCACTCCGTGAGTGGGGCCAGCGGACCCAGGGAGCTCCGCCGATGAGCGGACGGTTCGAGATCCTGGTACGCGACCGCGCCACCGGCAGGCTCGATCGCGAGCGCGTGTTCGCCGAGGCGTTCCTCTTCTGGCTCTACAACACCGGCGCCGGCCGGCTCGCTGGCGCCTTGGTCTTTCGCCGGCGCTGGGCGTCACGCCTCTACGGCTGGCTCCAGCGCCAGCCGGTGAGCCGGCGCCGCGTCGCCGGGTTGATCGAGGCGATGGGGATCGACATGAGCGAGTCGCTGCGGCGACCGGAGGAGTTCGGGAGCTTCGCCGAGTTCTTCGTCCGCGAGATCGATCTCTCGAAGCGGCCGGTCGACTCGGGCCCGACCTCGTGCGTGGCGCCTTGCGACGGCCGGGTGCTGGCCTACCAGACCCTCGAGGCGGGGCAGACGTTCCGGATCAAGCGCCATCTGTTCGATCTCGAACGGTGCCTCCGCGACCCGGGGCTGGCGCGCCGCTATGCCGGAGGGTCGCTGGTGGTGAGCCGGCTCGCCCTCGGCGACTACCACCACTTCCATTTCCCGGTCGCCGGGGTTCCCTCGGCGGCCCGGGCGATCCCCGGGTACTACGACGCGGGCGGGCCCTACTCGCTGTCGCGGACGATCCCGTTCTTCTCGGAGAACTTCCGCACGGTGACCACCATAGCGAGCGAAAGCTTCGGCCAGGTGGCGATGGTCGAGGTCGGCGCGCTGACGGTGGGCTCGATCGTCCAGCGCTACACGCCCGGGGCGCGCGCCGAGAAGGGCGCGCGCAAGGGCTGGTTCGCACTCGGGGGCTCCACGATCGCGCTGCTGTTCGAGCCGGGCGCGATCACGCTCGATCCCGACCTGCGCGACAGCACGGCGAAGGAGATCGAAACTTTCGTGCGCATGGGCAAGCGGATCGGGGAGCCAGGGCGGGGCGGAGGCGCCGGGTGAGCCGTGTCCGGCGGATGCTCGCATGAGCCTCCCGCTTCCACCCGGCTCCTACGGGCTGCCGATTCTCGGCGAGACGCTGGAGTGGCGGCGCGATCGCATTGGATTCCTGCGCCGGCGCTACCAGCGTTACGGCCCGATCTGGAAGAGCGCGACCTACGGGCAGCGCGAGATCACGATGCTGGGCTCCGAAGCCAACGCCTTCATCCTCTCGACCCATCGCCAACACTTCGAGTGGGGCGGGGGACACGAAATCTTCTTCGACCGCCGGCTGTTCGGCGAGAGCATCTTCCTCCTCGACGGCGAAGAGCATCTGCATCAGCGCGCCTTCATCCTGCCGGCTTTCCATGGGCGCGCGCTGCGCGGCTATTTCGAGACCATCCGCACGTTGTGCGGCGAGTACGCGGAACGCTGGGCGGCGCGCGGGGAGATCGTCGCGACCGACGAACTCAAGCAGCTCACCTTCGAGGTGGCGGCGAAGCTGCTGCTGGGTGCCGAGACCCGCGAGCAGTCGGCGTGGCTGACCCGGACCTTCGACGCCTTCGGGCGGGGGATGACGGCGTTCCCGCGCTGGCCGGTGCCGTGGGCGACCTACGGCCGTGCGCTCGCGGCCCGCGACGAGCTACACGACTACTTCCGCGGACTGCCGAGGATCAGCAGGGCCGGCGTCTCGGCGACGACCAGATCGTGTCCCACCTGATCGCCCTGGTGCTGGCGGCGCACGACACCTCGCGGAGCGCCATGACCTGGCTGCTGGTCGAGCTCGACCGTCAGCCCGAACTGGTGGAGCGATTACGCGCCGAGCTGGCGGTGGCGCGCGGGGCTCTGGAGTACGAGCAGCTGGGCGGGCTCGATCTCCTCGAGCGCGTGATCAAGGAGGTGGAGCGGCTCCACCCCCCGATCAGCGGCGCCCCGCGGCATGTGGTCGAGCCTTTCGATTTCGGCGGCTGTCATGTGCCCGCGGGATGGCGCGTCTACTACTCGATCCTCTTCACCCACCTGATGCCCGAGATCTGGACCGACCCCGAGCGGTTCGATCCCGAGCGCTTCGCGCCGCCGCGCAGCGAGGACGAGAAGACGCCGTTCAGCCTGATCGGCTTCGGCGGCGGCCCACGCTCATGCATCGGGCGTGGATTCGCACGGCTCGAGATGAAGGTGATGGCCGCGACGTTGCTCCAGGGTTACGAGCTGAGCGTGCCCTCAGGGCAGGACCTGCGATACGATTACACGCCGACGCGGGTGCCGTGCGGGGGGCTGCGGGTCCGGGTGAGGCGGAGGAAGTGAGCTCGGCGTGGCGTACCGGGGGCGGTGCGGACTAGCGACGCGGGCGTCCCTGGGCAGCGGCCGAGGTGACGGGTGTTCTTGCCTGCCGCCTCGGGCTCCGATTACCCTCGCGCCCACTCGAACCCAACGCGGAGAGCGCTCATGGCCCTGCCGCCGACGCCGAAAAGCTCATCTTCAGCGAGAGGAACGTCGACATCACCGCCGGCGCCAAGACCGACTCCGCCTACGACCCCGTCGAGGGCGGCAAAGTGCAACTCGCGCTCCTTGCGAGCGGGATCGGGTTCAGCGGGTGCGTGTGCGCGCGCTGCGGGGGTGAGGCGCGCATCGTCGGGTTCGTGACCGAGCCGCCTCAGGTGGTAAGGCGAATTCTCCCCCATCTGGAACGGCGCGGAGTGGACGCCCGGGCCGGGCCGTGGGCGGACCTGGCGGCGGTCCCGGGCTGACGGGCGCGAAAGCGAGGTGGAAGCGGGGCGAGCCTCCGAAGGCGAGCGGGCGTGGGCGCGCCCGTGGCGGGACCGGTGCGCGCTGGCCGCACAGGGAGGCGGGCTCAGGGGGTGGCGGCGACGCCGCGGCGGGTAGCCGTGAAGGGGTCGCGGGCGGCCGCCGGGCCAGGGCGCGGCTCAGGTGGGGAAATTCGACCTGGAGCGGGCCCCCGGGACTCGCGTAGAGTACACTGCGACGCGCATGCAACCTCTTACTCTTCTCCCCTGAAACGCCGCGCTCACCCGCAGGTCGCTTTCCCCCCGAACCAGGAGCTGCCCGTCCCTCCTTTCCTTTACACCTTCTTCGTGGTTTTGTCGGCTGCCGTCGTCGCCATCGTCCAGGCCAGCTTCTTCGAATGGGCCTACCACCGTTATTGGCTGCATCGCCCCTGGCTCCCGCCGCAGATGTTCACCGCGCACACGCTCGTCCATCACCAGCTGTGCAAGCACGACGACACGTTCCACGTACACGACCAGGAGCAGGAGGAGGCGCTCACCTTCCAGTGGTGGGGCGGCCCGTTGCTCATCGCCCTGAACCTGTTGCCGTGGTTGGGGGCGTGGTGGGCTCTGAGCGCCGCGGGCCTGGCGCTCCCCTTCGCTGCTTGCCTGGTCACGATCGCCGCCACGATCGCCATCTACTACGCCGCCTACGAGGGGTTCCACTACCTCATGCACCGGCCGTCGATCGGATGGATCGAGAGGTCACGTCCATTCCGGTTCCTCGAGCGGCACCATCGCCTGCATCACACGCACATGGGGAAGAACTTCAACGTCGTGTGTCCGCTCGCGGACCTCTCGCTCGGCACGCTCCTGCTGCGCGATTCGGCCCCGCCCCGCAGGACATCCCCCGCGGCCCGCGCGATCGCGCGGAGGCACAGTCGGTTCGGACGGAGGTTGCGCGAGCAGGGGAGAGGCGAGCCGATGGAGAAGGCTGAGCGGCCGTAGGGGCAGCCTCCGCGAACGAAGGCACGCGATCGCGTCCGAATCGGACCGCGGGCGCGAGCGTGCGGCTCGCAGCGCTTCACCAGGAGACTGCCTCCCCTCAGGGCCGTCACAGCGCCCGCGCTGCGCTCGCCTGCTCCTTCTGCGACGGGGTGGACGTTCCAATGCCGAAGCGAGCAACTCCTTGCCTTGGTGGACGCTGGGCTACTGCCCGTCGCGTGAATTGGTGCGCCGCCTAGGAATCGAACCTAGAACCTGCTGATTAAGGGACCCTAACCGCCACCAGCACGAAGCGATTGTCGCGCAACATATTGCGAAAACTGGCAAGTACTTGGCCGAGAGCGCGTGGGCATCGGCCGGCATTGTAGGTACGCGAAGGAACACGAAACGGGACCGCTTGTCCCGTTCGGGGTGGTCATGCCGATGCGCGCGGGATTGCCCGAGCGACCTGCCGGCCCGTTCGGCGTGATCACCTCAAGTTTTCGACGTCCCGGGTGACCGAATCCGCCGATGGATGAGCAGGTTTCCACCGGGCCGTGAAACGCCCCGAGGCCGGAAAGTGGAGCGTGACGGTCGATGCAAACGCGTCGAACGGACCAACTCACTACTCGATCGAAGTTCGCG
>QHRS01000278.1 GCA_003221435.1 Candidatus Rokuibacteriota bacterium | reverse complement strand
CTACTCGACGTACCTCAAGCTCGACCGGCTCCTCGACCTGCAGACGCCCCACTCCGACCCCGAGGAGCACGACGAGACGCTCTTCATCGTCATCCATCAGGTCTACGAGCTATGGTTCAAGCTGCTCCTGCACGAGTTCGAGCGGATCAAGCGCGACTTCACGGCGAACGACCTCTTCGGGGCGATCAGCGCCTTCAAGCGCGTCCGGACCGTCATGAAGACCCTCGTCGGCCAGCTCGACATCCTCGAAACGATGACGCCGATGTCCTTCTCCGGCTTCCGCGGCCGCCTCGAGACGGCCTCGGGCTTCCAGTCGGCGCAGTTCCGCGCGCTCGAGTTCGTTCTCGGCCAGAAGCGGGCCGACCTGCTGAAGGGTTTCGACGGGAAATCGGCCGCGCACGCGATGGTGGAGCGGCGGCTCAAGGAACGGTCCGTCGTCGATTATTTCTACGACTTCCTCGCGCAGCGGGGTGTCGCGATCCCGGCCGAGCTGCGGGCGCGGGACGTCACCCTGCCCGCGGTCCCGAACGAGGATGTCCAGGAGGGCCTCTATCACGCGTACAAGGACCAGCCGGACGTGGCGATCCTGCTCGAGCTGATGACGGACTTCGACGAGGGGCTGCAGGAGTGGCGCTACCGCCACGTGAAGCTGACGGAGCGCACCATCGGCAACAAGATCGGGACCGGCGGATCCTCGGGGGTCGAGTTCCTCAAGAAGACGCTGTTCAGGCCGATCTTCCCCGACCTCTGGGCGATCCGCCACCGGTTTTAGTCTTATCAACGTCGGGGGGAGCGAGCGCCGCTCCCCCCGACACCCCCCACCGGTCACCCGCGGCGTCGATTCGGTCACGCCCTCCGAGTCAACGTCGGGGGGAGCGAGGGCGGCGTCACGGGATTCTCACGAAGCCTTCCATGAGCCGCCGCGCCGTGCGATAGACGGTGACCCGTTTGGCCGTCGGGCCCGGCGCGACCTCAGCGGCGATCGGGAGGACGCCCGACGGGTGGCCGAGGCGGAGGTCGTGCGCGCCGGGCGGGCCGGCGGCTTCCTGCACCACGGTGCCCTCGAGGCGTGCGGCGACCGCGAGGCACATGGCGGCGGTCAGCGCGACCGCGCGGTGGCAGTTGCCCATCGAGATCACGCGGGCGATCACGTCGGCCTCGGCGGCGCGGTAGCGGGTGCCATCGAGCGCGGTGAAGGCCGCGGGCGGCGACACGAGCGCGATCTTCGGCACCGCCGCGCTTCCCGCGATCCCCATCAGCTCCGCGGCGGCCGCGCGGATCTTCTCCAGTCGCGCGCCGAGCGCCGCGTCCCCGTCCAGATCGGCAGGCGACTCGGTGCCGACGAGCCCGGCATCCTTGGCGCGGACGAACACCACGGGGTTCGTCGCGTCGACGAGCGAGGCGTCGACGCCGTCGATGACGTCGCGCGTGCGGCCCGTCGGCAAGAGCCTCCCGGTCACGGCGCCGCCGGGGTCTACGAAGTCCAGCGCGATGCGGGCGCCCGTGCCCGGCACGCCGGGCAGCGCGAAATCGCCATCGACCGCGGCCTCGCCATCGCGGACCGGCACGTGGGCGACGATCAGCTTCTTCGTGTTCGTGTTGTGGATGCGCACGATCGTTTCGGGCTCGACCGCGGGGACCAGGCCTTCGTCGATCGCGAACGGGCCGACGGCCGAGGAGCAGTTGCCGCAGTTGCCCTTGTAGTCGACGACGGGCCGCCGCACCTCGACCTGGGCGAAGGTGTAATCGACGTCGGCGTCCGGACGCGTCCTGGGGCCGATGATGCACGCCTTGGAGAGCGACGAGATGCCGCCGCCGAGGCCGTCGAGCTGACGGCCGTACGGGTCCGGGCTGCCGAGCGCCCGCAGGAGAATTCGGTCGCGCGCGGCGCCCTCGGGCGGCAGGTCCGCCGCGTGAAAGAAGAGCGCGCGGCTCGTGCCGCCGCGCATGAAGACGGCGCGGATCCGGCGCTGGCGCACTGAACTACCCACTGTCGGGCGCTGTCCGAGCGCCGGCTTTGCCGGCGCCATCCCCGGGGGGAGGTTCGGAAGGGGGGCATAGCCCCCCTCCGAGGAAGCGCGCGGCCGCGCGGGTGTGCGCGAGCAGGCCGCCGGCGAGGAGGATGTCCCGCTCGCGCGGTGTGAGGATGCACCGCGCCGTGTAGCGCGCGCCGGTGCGCTCGCTCACCACCGGGATCCGCCCGTTCGCGGCCAGCCCCGCGCGCAGCCCCTCGAGCGTCAGCCGCTCGCCCTGCTCGATGGCGTCGTACACGTCGGGCTCGATCGTGAGCGGGACGATGCCCCAGTTGATCAGGTTCGCGCGGTGAATGGGGGCGAACGACTTCGCCAGCACGGCCCGGATCCCGAGGTGCATCGGCGCGACGGCGGCGGCTTCACGCGACGACCCCTGACCGTACAGCTCGCCCGCGACGATCATGCCGCGGCCGGCCGCCTTCGCGCGCCCGACGAACTCCGGGTCGAGGTACTTGAACGTGAACTCGGCGATGGCGGGCACGTTCGACCGGAACACGAGCGCCGCGGAGCCGCCCGGCGAGATGTGGTCGGTCGAGATCTTGTCGCCCGCCTTCAGCAGCACGGGCGCGCTCAGGCGGTCGGGCACGGGCTCGCCGAGCGGCACGTCCTTGATGTTGGGGCCGCGCACGACCTCGGGACGTTCGTCGGGCCCCGCCGGCCGGACGAATCCCGCCTCGGACGCCTCGAAGCTCGCGGGAAGGACGAGCCTCGGCAGCGGCGGCCGCGTGCGCGGGTCGGTGATCTTCCCGGTCAACGCCGACGCGGCGGCGACCACGGACGAGCAGAGGTAGACCTGGTCGTCCTTCGTGCCGCTCCGGCCGGGGAAGTTGCGGTTGAACGCGCGCAGGCTCTTCGTCCCCGCCGCGGGCACGTGGCCGATGCCCGGGCACGCGCCGCAGGTGGACTCGGAGATCACAACCCCGGCCGCGAGCAGGTCCTGCACGAGGCCCTCGCGCGCCATGAGCTCGAGGATCCGGTGCGAGCCCGGGAAGAGCACGAACGAGACCGAGGCATGGACGCGCCCGCCGCGGACGACCTGCGCGACCGACCACATGTCCTCCCAGGAGCCGTTCGTGCACGAGCCCGCCATCACCTGCTCGATCGCGGTGCCCGCCACCTCCTCGATCGGCACGACCTTGTCGGGAGAGCCGGGCAGGGCGACCAGCGGCGTGATCGACGACAGGTCCAGCTCGATCGCGTCGTCATACTCGGCGTCGGGGTCGGCGTCGACCGCG
>QHRS01000270.1 GCA_003221435.1 Candidatus Rokuibacteriota bacterium | reverse complement strand
GGCGTGAGGCGGCGGCCGCGCCCGGATTCGTCTATTCCGAAGGCATCAAGGAAGCGTTGAAAGGAAAGGTGTGGGATCGCGCCTTGCTCGACGCCTGGCTGACCGACACCATTGCCGTCGCGCCCAAGGCGCAGATGGTCTACTTCCAGGACGATCCGAAGGTACGCGCGAAGCTGATTCGTTATCTCGAGTCTCTGAAATAGAGGGTCTTCGTGGAAGTGAGCAGGGCCGGCTCACCGAAGCGAGGGACGCCCTCGAGAAGGCGATGGCGCAATTCCGAACCCCGACTAAGGTTTCACGCACATCCCAAGGGAGGATGGCAATGGCATCGGAGAAGAGGGGCCGCGAATCACGGGAGGCGTCACCTGCTCAGTCGTTCACCCGGCGTGAGTTTCTCCGGATCACGACCGCCTCGGGCGCGGCCGGCGGCCTTACTGGCTTCCTGCCGACCGCGGCTCGGGCTCAAAAGACCGGGCGGGCCATCAAGCTCGGTTACGTGAGCCCGCAGACCGGCCCGCTCGCGGGCTTCGGCGAGGCCGACACCTTCGTCGTCGGCGGCGTGCGCAAGGCGTTCGCGAAAGGGCTGCGCGTCGGCGACACGGTACATCCGATCGAGATCCTGATCCGGGACAGTCAGTCTGATCCCAACCGCGCCGCCGAGGTCGCGTCCAGACTGATCCTGTCGGACAAGGTGGATCTGATGCTCGTGGCGTCGACGCCCGAGACCACGAACCCCGTGTCGGACCAGTGCGAGGTCAACGGCACGCCGTGCATCTCGACGGTCGCGCCGTGGCAGCCGTGGTTCTTCGGGCGCAACGGTAAGCCCGAGACCGGGTTTCGATCGACCTATCACTTCTTCTGGGGACTCGAGGACATCATCGCCGTCTTCATCGACATGTGGAACTCTCTCGACACCAACAAGGTGGTCGGGGCCCTCTGGCCCAACGACGGCGACGGCATTGCCTGGAGCGATGCGAAGCGGGGCTTCCCGCCTGCGCTGGCCGCTGCCGGCTACAAGGTCATCGATCCCGGGCGCTTTCCGAACCTGAGCGACGATTTCTCCGCGCAGATCTCGGCGTTCAAAGCCGCGAAGGTCGAGATCGTGACCGGAGTGCCGCTGCCCCCGGACTTCACGACCTTCTGGAAGCAGGCGGCGCAGCAGGGGTTCAGGCCGAAGATCGCGTCGGTCGGCAAGGCGCTGCTCTTTCCGAGGTCCGTCGAGGCGCTCGGCGACATCGGGGACGGCCTCTCGACGGAGGTCTGGTGGAGCCCGAGCCATCCGTTCAGCTCCTCCCTGACGGGAATCTCGGCCGCCGGCCTGGCCCACGACTACACGAAGGAGACGAAGAAGCAGTGGACGCAGCCGATCGGCTTCATCCACGCTCTGTTCGAAGTTGCCGCCGATGTCCTGAAGCGGGCGGCGAGCATCGACGACAAGAGCGCGATTGCGGCCGCGATCAAGGGGGCCAACCTGAAGACCATCGTCGGTCCCATCTCATGGGCGCGCGGGCCTGTGCCGAACGTCGCCAAGACGCCGCTCGTCGGCGGGCAATGGGGCAAGGGCGCCGGCTTCCGCTTCGACGTCACCATCGTCACCAACAAGACGGCGCCCCAGATCCCGACCGCCGGGAAGCTCCGCCCCATCCGCTCGGCCTAACGGCCCGTCGACGCGTTGTCCCCGAGGAACGCGCCCGGCTCGGCCGCCGGCGGGAGGGATGACTCCCTCCCGCCGATCCTCCGCTACGGCGTGCGCCACGAAGACTGATGGCCACGCTCCTCAGGCTCGACCGGGTTTCCAAGGCGTTCGGGTCGCTGCAGGTCATCGATGAGCTGAGCCTGCACGTCGCCCGGGGCGAGGCGCTCGGCGTGATCGGCCCCAACGGCGCCGGCAAGACGACGATGCTGAACCTGATCGCCGGCCGCCTGCGTCCCGACGCTGGATCCGTGAGCTTCGACGGCAAGGACATCACGAGGGCGGCGCCGCATGACCGCTGTCACGCCGGCATTGCGCTCACGTACCAGATCCCGCACCCGTTCGGCGGCATGACGGTATTCGAGAACATCCTCGTGGGGGCGACTCACGGGTCCTTGAAGTCCGAGCGCGACGCGTACGCGACGGGCGTCGCGCTGCTGGAGCTGACCGGCCTCGCCCACACGGCGAACCGCTTGGCCGGCTCGCTCACGCTGCTCGAGCGCAAGCGGCTCGAGCTGGCGCGGGCGCTGGCGACGAGCCCGCGACTCCTGCTGCTCGACGAGATCGCGGGCGGGCTCACGGAGGGCGAAGTCCACGAGCTGGTCTCGGTCATCAACCAGATCCGGGTCGGAGGCGTGTCGATCATCTGGATCGAGCACATCGTCCACGCCCTGCGGTCCGTGGTGGACCGACTCGTCGCGCTCAACTTCGGGCGCACGCTCGTCGAGGGAAAACCGGACGAGGTCATGGCCAGCCCCGAAGTGCGCAAGGTGTTCCTCGGGATCGACGTGGAATGAGTCTGCTCTCCGTCCGCGAGCTGGCCGCGTTCTACGGCGATTTCCAGGCGCTCTTCGGCATCACGCTTCGGATCGACGCGGGCGAGACTGTGGCGGTGATCGGCTCGAACGGGGCCGGCAAGACAACCTTTCTCAAGGCGATCGCCGGCCTGCTGCCCGTTCACTCCGAGGCTGTCCGCTTCGCCGAGCAACCGGTCGGGGGCCGCCCCGCGCACGAGCTGGTCGCTCTTGGCATCGTCATGGTGCCGGAGGGACGGCGGATCTTTCCGAGCCTCTCGGTCGAAGAGAACTTGAAGGTCGGCGCCTACGGGAAGCGCCGCGGCCCCTGGAGCCTCCGACGGGTCTACGACCTGTTGCCGATCAGCCGGGTACGACGCTCTCGGGCGGCGAGCAGCAGATGCTGGCGATCGGCCGGGCGCTCATGGCCAACCCCCGCCTGCTGTTGTTCGACGAGATCTCGCTGGGGCTGGCGCCTGTCATGGTGAAGCACATCTATCACGCGATGTCGGCCATTATCTCCGGTGGAACGACGGCGCTCGTCGTCGAGCAGGACGTGAGCCAGGTGCTTCAGGTGGCCGACCGCGTGTATTGCTTCCGAAAGGGCCGGGTGTCGCTCGAAGGCCGTCCGGCCGACCTCAGCCGGGAACAGATCTCGGCAGCCTACTTTGGAGTCTGAGACATGGCGGTGATCGATCCCATCGTCCAGGGCATCCTGCTCGGCGGTCTCTACGCGCTCTTCGCGACGGGATTGTCGATGATCTTCGGCGTGATGCGACTCGTCAACCTCGCGCACGGCGATCTCAGCATCCTCGCGGCCTTCCTGGCGCTCGTCACGGTCCGGGTGACCGGGTTGAACCCGCTGCTCTCGCTCGCCCTCGTGGTGCCAGCGATGTTCTGCCTCGGCTTTCTCTTGCAGCGCGGTGTCCTGAACTTCACCCTGGGGCGCGGCGTCCTGCCTCCGGTCCTGGCCACCTTCGGGTTTTCGATCATCATCCAGAACCTGTTGCTCGAGGCCTTCTCGGCCGATTCCCAGCGCCTGAACCCCGGCGGGATCGAGACGGCGAGCATCGCGCTCGGGGACCGGCTCGCGATCGGATGGTTCCCGCTCATCACCTTCGTTGTCGCCGTGCTGGTTCTCGTCGGCCTTCAGATCTTCGTCAGCCGGACGTCGCTCGGTCGCGCGTTCCGGGCCACGTCGGACGACCAGGACGCGGCTGAGCTGATGGGGATCAACAACCGTAGTCTGTACGGACTGGCGATGGCGATCTCGCTCGGCATCGTGGCGGTGGCCGGGGTGTTCCTCGGAATCCGCACCACCTTCGTGCCGAGCAGCGGCCCGGATCGGCTGCTGTTCGCGTTCGAGGCGGTCATCATCGGGGGGCTCGGGTCACTGTGGGGCACCCTCGCGGGCGGCGTGATTCTCGGCGTGGCCCAGACGATCGGCGCCAAGCTCTCGCCCGGTTGGGGCGTGCTCACCGGGCATCTGGTCTTTCTGGCGGTGCTGCTGTGGCGGCCGACCGGACTGTTCGCCGGGGCGATGAAGCGGTCCCGGTGACGCCGCCGGCCTTCGCGGTCGCACGCTCGACCCTCGCGAGCCGGATCGGAGCCGTGGTCGGCGCCGTCTTGCTGGTCGCGCTCGCGACGCTCCCGCTGTGGGGGAACGCGAGCCTGATGCGGATGCTGATCGAGTTCATCTCGCTGCTGGTACTCGCCCAGATGTGGAACCTGCTGGCCGGCTATGCGGGACTGGTCTCGATCGGTCAGCAGGCCTACGTCGGCCTCGGCGGGTACGCGCTGATCGTGCTGGCGGACGACGTCGGCCTGAACCCCTTCGTCTCGGTGTTCCTCGCCGGTCTCGTGGCGGCCGCCTTCTCGATCCCGACCGCGGCCCTCGTGTTCCGGTTTCGCGGAGGATACTTCGCCGTTGGAACCTGGGCGGTGGCCGAGGTGTACCGCCTCCTCATCGCCAATTCCCCCAGACTCGGCAGCGGTTCGGGACGAACGCTCGCGGCGGTCTTTCCGCTGGCTCGGGAGACGCGCGAAGTGCTGACCTACTGGCTGGCGCTTGTCATCGCCGTGGGAGCGATCCTGCACGGCTACCTTCACCTCCGCTCGCGGTTCGGGCTGGGTCTCACGGCCATTCGGGACAGCGAGCCCGCGTCGGAGAGCCTTGGGATCAACGTGTTCCGCACCAAGCTCTGGGTCTACGTCATCGCCTCCTTCGGCGGGGGCATGACGGGCGCGCTGATCTATCTCAACCTGCTGCGCATCTCGCCGGACGCCGCATTCACGGTCAACTGGACCGCATTCATGATCTTCATCGCGGTCATCGGGGGGATCGGCACCATCGAAGGCCCGATCGTCGGCACGGTGGTCTTTTTCCTGTTGCGGGAGTTCCTCGCCGACTACGGCTCCTGGTACCTGATCCTGCTCGGGCTGATCGCGGTCGTCGTCGTGATACGGTATCCGCAGGGGCTCTGGGGGCTGATCGCCGATCGCTGGGACGTCCGGTTCTTCCCGGTACAGCGCCGCGTCCGGCTCGGCTCGCGCCCTGTCGGATAACGCGACTTCGAGCGCCGGCTTTGCCGGCGCCATCGGTCCTGGGGGAGGCTCGGAGGGGGCCGTCGAGGCCCCCTTCGATGCTCTAGCGCCGGCTTTGCCGGCGCCATCGGTCCTGGGGGAGGCTCGGAGGGGGCCGTCGAGGCCCCCTTCGATGCTCTAGCGCCGGCTTTGCCGGCGCCATCGGTCCCCGGGGGAGGCGCGGAGGGGGCCACCGAGGCCCCCTTCGATGAGCTAGAGGGGTACGGAAATGACCCGGTTTCGCTCACCGGCCGAGGTCACGGAGCGGCTGGCCGCGGTGAAATACCTCGCCGACGAGCACGTCGCCGTGACGGTCTACCTCGCCGATCAGCTCGAGAAGCCGATCCTGTGCGAGGGGCCGGCCGGCGTCGGCAAGACCGAGCTGGCGAAGGCGATCGCGGCGATCACGGGTCACCGGCTGACCCGGCTGCAATGCTACGAAGGGCTCGACGAAGCGAAGGCCTTGTACGAGTGGAACTACAAGAAGCAGCTGCTGCGCATCCAGGCGGACTCGGGCGCCCGTGAGTGGCGCGCGGTCGAGCACGATATTTTTACCGAAGAATTCCTCCTCGCGCGCCCTTTGTTGACCGCGATCCGGTCGCCGGACCCCGTGGTTCTCCTCATCGACGAGGTCGATCGGGTCGAGGTGGAAAC
>QHRS01000273.1 GCA_003221435.1 Candidatus Rokuibacteriota bacterium | reverse complement strand
CAGCTTCCGGACGCGTGCGCCGGTCGCCGCAAAGACCGCGTTTGCCACGGCCGGGGCGATCGGCGGCGTCCCCGGCTCGCCCACGCCGCCCGGCGGTTCCGCGCTCGGCAGGATGTGCACGTCGATGAGCGGCATTTCGTCGATCCGGAGCATCGGGTAGTCGTGGAAGTTGCTCTGCTCCACGCTGCCGTGCTTGATCGTGATCGCGCCCTTGAGCGTGGCCGTGAGCCCGTAGACGATTCCGCCTTCCATCTGAGCTTCCGTCGTATCCGGGTGGACGACCATGCCGCAGTCCACGGCGCACACGACGCGGTGCACCCGGACGCGACCCTCGGCGCTCACCGAGACTTCGGCCACCTGCGCCACGAAGCTCCCGAACGACTCGTGCACGGCGATGCCGCGCGCGCGGCCCGGCGGCAGCGGCGTGCCCCAGCCTGCCTTGGTCGCGGCCAGCTCCAGGACGGCCTTGTGGCGCGGCGCCTTCCCCAGGAACTCGCGCCGTAGCTCGTAGGGGTCGCGGCCGGCCGCCGCGGCGACCTCGTCGAAGAAGCACTCGGTGATGAAGGCGTTCTGGGAGCTGCCGACGGAGCGCCAGAACCCTACCGGCACCCCGGTCTCGCGCCGTACGTAGTCCACGAAGATGTTCGGGATGCTGTACGGGATGTTGTAGGCGCCTTCGATCGAGGAAGGATCGAGCCCGTCCTTGACGATCTGAGGCAGCGCGCGCGATGCAATGGAGTGGCCGACGATCCGGTGCGTCCAGGCGATCGGTAGGCCGCTCCTGTCGAGGCCGGCCGTGAGACGGTTCCAGGTTGTGGGCCGGTAGAAGTCGTGCTGCATGTCGTCTTCGCGAGTCCACACGAGCTTGACCGGGCCGCCGATCGCCTTGGAGATCTGCACGGCCTCGGCGATGAAGTCCTGCTCGAACCGTCGGCCGAACCCGCCGCCGAGCAGGGTCGTGTAGACCTTGACCGATTCCGGGGGCAGCCCGGTGTTCTTCGCCGCCGTCTGCTGGTTGAAGCCCTGCGCCTGGGTCCCGACCCAGAGGTCCACGCCGTCCGGACGCACCCAGGCGGTGCAGTTCATCGGCTCCATCGTCACGTGGGCCTGGTACGGGACGGTGTAGATGGCGTCCAGCGTCCTCGACGCCGAGGCCAGCGCCTGGGCCGTGTCGCCCTGACGCCGGGCCACCACGCCCGGCTCCGCACCCGCGGCCTCGAATGCTTTCGCGATGGTCTCGCTGCTGACCGTCGCCGTCGGCCCCTCGTCCCAGGTGATCCGGAGCGCGTCCACGCCGAGCTTCGCGGGCCAGAAGGCGGAAGCCACGACGGCGACGCCTGAGTCGATCTGGACGACGTGGCGCACGCCCGGGATCGCCTTCGCGGCCGTCGCGTCGAAGCTCGCCACCCGGCCGCCGAAGACCGGGCAGCGCGCCAGCACCGCCACCAGCGCGCCCGGCACCTTCACGTCGAGGCCGTAGACGGCGCTGCCGTCGACCTTCTGTGGCGTCTCCAGGCGGGCAATCCGCTTGCCGATCAGCTTGAAGTCTTTCGGCGACTTGAGCCTCGGGTTCTGGGGCACCGGAAGCCGGGCGGCCTTGTCGGTCAGCTCGCCGTAGGTGAAGCGCCGCCCGGTCGGCCGGTGGATGACGGTGCTGTTCTCGGCGACGCACTGCTCTGGCGGCACGCCCCACTCGTTGGCGGCCGCCTCGACGAGCATCTCCTTCGCCGCCGCGCCTGCCTTGCGGAAGTGCTCCCAGGAGTTGCGCACGCTCCGGCTGCCTCCGGTGACTTGCCGCTTCGTCACCGGGTTCACGTACTCCGGGCCGGCTGGCGCCTGCTCGGTACGGATCTGCGACCAGTCGGCTTCCAGCTCCTCGGCGATCAGCATCGGCATCGAGGTCAGCACGCCCTGGCCCATGTCGGACTTGTCGACGATGATCGTCACGACGTTGTCGGGCGTGATCCGGATCCACGCGTTCGGCGCGAACGGCTCGGTCGATTGCGCCGCCGCGGCCAGATGCTCACCGCCGAGGCGGAAGCCGATCGTCAAGCCCGCACCGGTGGC
>QHRS01000272.1 GCA_003221435.1 Candidatus Rokuibacteriota bacterium | reverse complement strand
CCACCCGAGCACCGACACCTGCTGCCCCCCGATCTCGCGCGGCGGCGGGCCTGCGACGGCGAACGGCGCCACGGCGGCGGTCGGCGTCAGCAGCAGATCGAAGCGCGCGAGAAACGCGAGCACTTCGAGCCAGAACGCGTCCATCCAGGCCCGCGCGTCGAGGTACTGCCGCGCCGTGATCCCGCCACCCCGCCGGACGAACTTCACCAGCGTCGGGTCCATCACCGACTCGGCTTCGGGGAGCCGGTCGGCCCACGCCGCATAGAATTGCGCGGCCACCATCGTGCTGAAGGCCGCTTCGGGGCTCGGCCAGCCGGGGTTGACGACCTCGACGTGACAGCCGAGCGACTCGAAGTGCGCCGCCGCGTCCTCGCAGATCCGCGCGACCTCGGGGTCGACGGGCGCGTAGCCAAGGTCGGGACTCCACGCGACGTGCAGCCCCTTCACGTTCTCGTCGCACGCGTCCAGGTATCCCTCCGGTCCGCCCGGCAGGGAGTCGAGGTCGCGATCGTCGCCCCCGGCGATCACGTCGAGCACGACGGCGGCGTCGCGTACCGTGCGGGTGATCGGCCCGGTGTGGGAGAAGCACTCCCATCCGCGGAACCCCGGGTAATTCGGCACCCGGCCGTACGACGGTTTGAAACCGTAGAGGCCGCAGAAGGCCGCGGGGATGCGCACGGAGCCACCGCCGTCGGTGCCGAGACCGATCGGCCCCTGGCCGGTCGAGACGGCGGCGGCCGCGCCGCCGCTCGATCCGCCCGGCGTGTACGCGGGATTCCACGGGTTCCGGGTCGCCCCGAACAACCGGTTGTCGGTGACTGCCTTGTGACCGAACTCGGACGTGTTGGTCTTCCCGAGGATCACGGCGCCCGCCGCGCGCAGCCGCGCGACCGGGACCGCATCCTCCGAGGGCGTCACCTCCGCGAACATCCGCGAGCCACCGGTCGTCGTGAGCCCGCGCGTGAAGATGACGTCCTTGATCGACACGGGGACGCCGTGCAGCGGCCCGATCGGCTCGTCCTTGATGAGCGCAATCTCCGCCTCTCGCGCCGCGGCGCGCGCGCTCTCGTGCGCGATCAGGCAGAAGGCGTTGAGGCTCGGGTTGAGCCGCTCGATGCGCTCGAGCACGGTGTCCGTCACCTCGACCGGCGAGACCGACCTTTCGCGGATCATCGCCGCCAGCTCGGTCGCCGACCGCCAGATCAGCTCGTCACGGCCCATGGTCTACTCGGTGAAGCGCCCGATGATCAGGTCCACACGTGTCGTGGTCGTGCTCGGCACGATCTCTGCCCGACACGTGTCGGGCCCCTTGGCGAACGAGAGGGCCGAGCCTTTGAAGCCAGCCCGCTCGATAGCCTCGGTGCCCTGGAGCACCCAGCCGTTGTCCTTCAACGATGTCTCGAGCGCCTTCTCCGCGCCCTCCGCCGGGAGCGCCGTTTGATAGACGAGCCGCGCGGCCGTCACGCGGCTCGAGCGGATCAGCGCCCAGTCGTTCGAGAACGGAATGAACGTGGGCGGCACGGGAATATCTGCGAAGGGCTGGCGGGGAATACCGCCCGTCGTGCCGTAGACCGCGCACGACGAAACGACGACGACGACGAGCGACAGCCGCGCGATCCGGCCCGCCCACGACTCTCGACGCATCCTCTGCATGGTGAGCCCGCCGCCGTCCGGAGACGGGCGGGAATAATTGTATCATCCGTGCATGAGCCAGGCCGTCGCGGAGCGCGTCCGGACGGCGCTCCGCGATCCTCACGTGCGAGCTTTCGACCCCGCCGCGGTCGATCGCCTCGACGCCGCCTTCGCGCGCGCCGACCGGATGGCCGGCCTCGTGGTCGAGAGCCTTCATGGTGGCGCGGTCTGCTTCCTCCCGGCGCGTGGTGCTGCGCCGAAGCGCCGCTTCCTCGAGCTCGATCGGTCCGGGGCGCTCGTGGCGGCGCTCCGCTGGAACGACCGCGGCGCGATGACCTCGGCCACCGTGCGAAGCGCGCACGGCGACTGGATCGGCGTCGAGACGCGCGCGACGTCGCACGCGGCCTGGGGCTGCTCCGATCGGCTATGGCGACTGCCCGAGGGCCCGACGTGGCGGTCGGCAGCGCCGCTCACCGTGTTCGAAGCGCTCGACTGGGCCTCGATCAGCCACATCCCGCCGCTCGCCGAACCGGCGAGGCTCCCGAGCGGCGCGGGGACGGCGGTGCTGAACCTCATCGCCGCGCTCGCGGCGGATCAGCGGGCGAGCCGCCTGCGCTATCGCGGTCCCTACGCGACCGAGCAGCTCTTCACCGCGCTGCTCGAATCGTTCCATTTCGCCCCGGACGCCGCCGATCCGCTGCGGCGATTTTTCGAGGGCACGCTCGACTGGACACCGGCGCCCCACGAGCGCCACTTCCCGTCGGACGGCCTCTGTGTCCAGCTGCGAGCCGGGGTCGAGAAGGTCGTCCTGCACGGGCGCGCCTACTACCGCGCCGAATGGCGTTCGGTGACGCGGCACGCCCCGCGCCGCGTCCACGACGCCGGGGGCGTTGTCCGGTGCTCGCTCTGGGCGCTCGGCGCGGCGGTCGAAGACCATCTGATCCTGGATCGCCGGGGGACCGTTCGCGCGAGACCGGCAGGCCCTGGTGCGGGCGGCGAGTGCGCCGACGCTCGACTCTCACGTACACGACGCGGCAGCGGCGCTCGCCATCGAGTGGGGCGGCGTGACCGGCGACCTGATCGAGATCGCCGGGCCCCGGGTGCGGCTCTCGTGGCGGCTGGCCGATGCCGGGGCCGCGCGCATCCGATCGGCAACGTCGCCGGCGCAGCGACTCGGGCGCGCGCTCGAGCTGCTCACGGAGATGGCGCTCCTGCTCGGCGACGCCGTCCGCGTCCGCGCCCAGTCGGCGCTCGCCGCGGCGCCCTTCGATGTGCAGCAGGCCGCGTTGCGGCGCAAGGCGCCGGCCCCGGATGTCGCGGCCGTGATCGCCTCCGCCGCCGCGGCCCTTGTCGAGGACATGGTCAGCCGCCCCACCCAGATCCCTTCCTGACGGCGCGATTCGGGTTGCGATGCCGTCCGCCGTGCTAGGCTCTTGAGCGCCATGCCACCGCTCAAGATCGGCTTCATTCCGATCGAGGGAGGATCGTACTACGCGGAATCGCTCGAGGAGGTCGTCCACGCCGAGGACCTCGGCTTCGATTCCGTCTGGATCGAGGAGCATCATGGAGTAGCCGATCATTACTGGCCCTCGCCGCTCCAGGCGCTGGCCGGGTTCGCCACGCGCACTGCGAGAATCCGGCTCGGAACCGACATTCTGGTCGCCCCCTTCTACCACCCCGTGCGTCTCGCGGAGGACGTCGCGCTGCTCGACATCATGTCGGGCGGCCGGTTCACGCTCGGCATCGCGATCGGGTACAAGCCGGACGAGTTCGCGCTCTACGGGACCCCGTCGGTCGGTCGGGGCGCCCGCTTCGAGGAGCAGCTCGCGATCCTCCGCGCCCTCTGGACCGAGGATCGGGTGAGCTTCAAGGGCGCGTACTACACCGTCGAGGGGCGGCTCGAGCCCAAGCCGCTCACCAGACCGCATCCGCCGGTCTGGATCGGGGGTTGGGGCGACCTCGCGCTGAAGCGCGCGGCGACGCTCGCCGACAACTGGATTCCGGGGCCGACGGCCGATCTGGAGCGCCTGCTCGCGGGGAAGGCGCGGTTTCTGGAACACCGGAGGGCCGCCGGCAGGGCCGAGCCGATCGACGAGTGGCCGGTCACGCGCGACGTGATCATCGCCGACACGGACCGCGCCGCGCGCCAGCTGGCGGAAGTGCACATCATGGCGGCCTACAGGCAGGAATACGCGGGAGGCTGGCGCCACCCCTTCATCGACGCGCGGCTCGCGGCTGACCTGGACACGCTCATGAAGGATCGGTTCATCATCGGCGGTCCCGAGGAATGCACCCGCCAGATCAGGCGGGTCGTCGAGCAGTACGGCATGACGCACCTCATCGTCCGGACTTTCTTCCCCGGGATGCCTCACGCCCACATCATGCGCGAGCTGGACCTGATCGCGCGCGAGGTGATGCCGGCGCTCCGTCGGCCCTCCGACCGCCCCTAGTACGGAAGATCGGAGTCGGTCGGAAACATCAGCAGGGCGATCATGCGCATGAGCAGCGGGTAGAACATCATTCCGACGAAGACCGCGGTCCCGATCCAGATGAGGATCCGCACCAGCGTCATACCCCGGATCACGCTCCGCCGCCGCTCCGTCGCCATCTCCTGACCCCGCTGTCCCCGCGCCTGCCGCGCCGACTTTCGACCCGTTCGCGTCGCCGGGCAACGTGGCATCTGCCCGTGACCCTGGCGTGCCACCGCGGCTCTATTCGGCACCTAACGTTCTCCATGCTACGGCTTTCTAGGCACTTGAAGGGTGGCATCTGGATTGCTCCTTCGCATCAGCGACATCGAGGCCGTGAGTGATTAACGGCCGCGACCCCGACGTCGTATCGATGTTGCACAGCGAGAGGAGCGGGACATGGATCGAGTACGAAGGTTTCTGGGACAGCGCCTCCGCGCGATTCGCAAGCAGCGGGGCTGGAGCCAGCAGAAGCTCGGCGCGCAGTCGGGGCTGAGCGGCAAGTTCATTGGCGAGGTGGAGCGCGGGCAGAAGTCCATCTCGATCGACAGCCTCTATGGTATTTCGGTCGCGCTCAGGCTCCCGCTGACAACCTTCACCGACGTGCCTCCGATCGACGGCCAGGTGCCGACCGCCGACGCGGAAAAGGTGTACGCTCTCCTGATCCACCACCGGACCCCCGACGACCTGGGCAAGGCCCACGCGATTCTACGCTCGCTCTTCGGCGAAAAGCGCGAGCGCTGATCCGGCCCCGCAGCACCGACGTTCCTCCGGGACCATTTCGCCGGGTCCCCCTTCCTTCCACAAGACTTCTCTCAGGTCTCGGCAGCGGACGGCGGCGTCTCGACGGCATCCTCGGCTAGCAGCGACTGGCTCCGGCCGCCCGCGTTCCGGTCCTCCTGACGGCTTCCGGGTTCACGGTCTGGGCGTCAGCCGGACGCTCACCGTCGCGGGAATGTCGGGAGTCCCGCTGGATAGCCCCGATTTGGCAATGGGTTACCGGTGGCATCTGGCTTGCGTCGCTGCGAGATGGCCGTGACCAGCATCGGACGACCATTCGGCAGGCGCCTGGGCGATCTCCTGGTGGCTGATGGGCTGATCAACCGGGGGCAGCTCGAGCGCGCACTCGAGGAACAGAAGGGCACCCGCGAAAAGCTGGGATCCATTCTGGTCCGCCTGCGTCTCATCACCGAGGAGCAGCTGAGCCAGTTTCTCTCCCGTCAGTACGGCGTTTCGTCGATCACGTTCTCCCAATTCAACCTGGATCGCGACCTCCTCCAGCTCGTGCCGGTTACGATGGCCAAGAAGTACGAGGTCGTGCCTATCAAGCGCACCGGCGACACCTTGACGTTAGCGATGTCCGATCCAACCAACGTGCTCGCGATCGATGACGTGGCCTTCCTCACGGGGCTCCAGGTGGTTCCAGCCGTCGCCCCACAGAGTGCGATTCGCAAAGCGATCGAGGTCCACTACGACGCGCAGGTGTCAGCCCTCACGGAGATCATTACCGAGCTTGAGGGCGAGAGTGACGTCGAGGTCGTCGATGCCGAGCGGGAGACCGCGATCGACACCTTCGAGCTCAGGGAATCGGCGGACGAACCGCCCATGGTTCGCCTCGTCAACATGCTCCTCGTCGACGCCATCCGCCGCGGCGCCTCCGACATCCACTTCGAGCCCTACGAGAAGGTCTTCCGCGTCCGCTTCCGCGTCGACGGCGTCCTCCACGAGATCATGACCCCGCCCAAGCGCCTCGAGCCCGCCCTCGTCTCGCGCGTCAAGATCATGGCCAACCTCGACATCGCCGAGCGCCGCCTGCCCCAGGACGGCCACATCAAGCTCCGCTACAACACCCGCGAGATCGACTTCCGCATCTCGACGCTGCCGACCATCTTCGGCGAGAAAACCGTC
>QHRS01000271.1 GCA_003221435.1 Candidatus Rokuibacteriota bacterium | reverse complement strand
CACGACGCCGAGGCCCAGCTCCAGCATCTTCGGGAACTGGCCGACGATGTCGTTGAACTGGGCGAGGTTATCAACCGCAAACTCGAGCGCGAGCTGGGAGGCGTTGGCGCCGAGGACTGCGGGGAAAAGGTCCCGGTAGGTGCCGGGGAAGAGGCGCCGGCGCTGGTAGTTGCCGTAGCAGATGTGCAGCGTGATCTTCGCGTCCACCCCTTCGACCATGCGGTTGAACGCCTCGACGGCCCAGGCCTTCACCTCGTCGGGGTAGCCGACCCACACCGGCTCGTCCACCTGGATCACGCGGCAGCCCGCGCGTGCGAGGTCACGCAGCTCCGCGTTGAGGATCGCGGCCAGATCGAACACGAGCTCGCGGTCGTTCGCGTACGCCTCGTTCCACGCGCGCTTGGCCAGCATGTGGGGCCCGGTGACGCACACCTTCACGAGCTTCCTCGAGTGCGCCTGCGCGTATTGCCAGTGCCGGACCAGCGGCATCTCGCCTCGCGCCACCTTCGACTCCACGACCGGGTCGGGCATCCGGATGGACGGGTCGAGCGTGCCGATGGCCTTCGGCGGCCCATAGAGTCGGAACCCTCTGATGTGCCGGTTGAAGAAGTAAATCATCGTCTCGCGGCGCAGCTCGCCGTCCGTGACGATGTCCACGCCCGCCTGCTCCTGATCCTTGAGGCACGACTTCACGGCGTTATCGTGGGCCTCGTCGAGCTCGGCCCCGCTGAGGCGGCCCTGCGTCAGGAGCTCGCGCGCCGCCTCGAGCCACCTGGGCAGCGAGTACGACCCGATCACGGTCGTGGGCAGGAGCGACGGGATCGGGTCCGGCATGGCGCCAGAGCCTAGCACGCGCCGATGCGGCGAGTCACTTGACGGGAGTCTGTCGAGGCGAGCCGGATTGCCTCGCCCCCGCCGACTCGGTTAGGATTTCCGAGATGCTCGCGCCTCCCGAGCGGCTGTCCCGACCGGCGCTGGTCGTGGTCGACATGCAGAACGATTTCGTCCGCGTGGGCGCGCCCCTCGAGGTTGCCGACGCGCGGGCGACGATCCCGGCCCACCAGGCGCTCCTCGACGCGTTTCGCCGCCGCGGCTTCCCGGTGGTCTACACGAAGTTCATCACCTGGCCCGCCGACACTCTCCTCTGGGAGTGGTCGCCAGAGTGCCGCCCGCCGACCCGGTGCTGCTGGAAGGGCCACATGCGCTTCTACCCGGACGTCGGGAAAGAGCTCGACTGCACCGACATCATCCAGGAGATCTACCCCGAGCCCGATGACATCATCATCGAGAAGTTCGGGTACGGCGCCTTCCACGGCACCCCGCTCGCCGATCTGCTGCGGGGGCGGGGGGTCAAGTCGCTTCTGATCACGGGAACGGTGACGCAGATCTGCGTCGAGGAGACAGCCCGCGAGGCCTTCCACCACAACTTCAAGACCACGCTCGTGTCGGATGCGGTGTCGTCCTATGTTCCCGACCTCCACGCCGCAACCCTCAAGAACTTCGCGATGAAGTTTGGCTGGGTCGAGTCGAGCGAGAACCTCCTGAAGCTGCTCACGTGACATGCCCGCCGTCAGCCG
>QHRS01000269.1 GCA_003221435.1 Candidatus Rokuibacteriota bacterium | reverse complement strand
GCCATCCGACGCTCGGCACCGCCCGGGTACTCGCGACGCGACGCCTCCTTCCGTCGGGTACACGGCGGCTCCTGCGCACTAGACGATCGAAGGGGGCCTCGACGGCCCCCTCCGAACCTCCCCCAGGTCGGGCGCCGGCAAAGCCGGCGCTCGGAGCCGGGTACTCCGACAGGCTCCTAGTTGATGCCGAGCATCGGGTGGTCGTGGAAGTGGTTCAGATGACCGCTTCGCAGTCACGCCCGTGTTGACGACAAGGACAGCTTGCTTGAGGATGTGGCCGGGCACTGTGAACCGTGACCTCGGACAGCGGAGGTACGGCGACCGTGGACTTGCAACTCGAGAGACGCATGGCCCTCATGATCATCGGCGCGTTGCTCTCGCTGATCTTGGGCGCGCCATCGGTCGCGGCCGCCAGCGACGCGCTGTGGGATCTGCTACGCGGCGGAGGGCAGGTGGTGGTCATGCGCCACGCGACGACGACACCAGGCACGGGAGATCCGGCGGGGTTCCGCCTCGACGACTGCTCCACGCAACGCAACCTCAGCGACGCCGGCCGCCACGAGGCGCGGCGCGTCGGCGCCGCCTTCCGGGCTCACGGCATCCCCGTCGCCGGCGTGCGCTCGAGTCGGTGGTGTCGGTGCCTGGAGACAGCGCGGCTGGCCTTCGGGCGCCTGGAGCCATGGCAGCCGCTCGACTCGATCTTCGAAGACCGGCGCGGCGAGCTCGAGCAGACGCGCGCAGTGCGCGCCTTGGCCGGCGAACGCCCGGACGGCGGGAACCTGCTCCTCGTCACGCATGGAGTGAACATCCTGGCGCTGACCGGGATTCTGCCCGCACCCGGTGAGTTCGTCGTGCTGACGCCAGAGGGCAGTGGGCGTTTCCACATCGTCGGCCGCCTCGCCCCCGCGGCGCTTCAGTAGGGGTCGGTGCCATCTGCGCCATGAGGGGACGACGCTCTCGTTAGGCCACCCGCTCCGACTCCTGAATCTCCTCGGCCAGCTCTAGCGTGCGGCACGACTACGTCATGCGGCGCCTCCTCCTGTTCGTGCCGACGCTCCTCGGCGCGTCCCTCCTGATCTTCATCCTCCTGCGGGTCGTCCCGGGCGACATCGCCGAGATTCTCGTCTACCAGACCGGCAGCGAGTCGAGTGCGATCCAGCAAAAGCAGGTCCAGCAGATCCGCGCGGAGCTCGGCCTCGACAAGCCGGTGGTCCTTCAGTACGTCGATTGGATGCGGGACGCGCTCGCCGGCGACCTCGGCCAGTCGTACGTGCAGCGGCGGCCCGTCGCTGAGATCCTCAAGGAGCGCCTGCCGCGCTCGCTCGAGCTGGCGGTGCTGACGATCGTCCTTGCGGTCGTGTGGGCCATCCCGCTCGGCGTCGTGTCGGCCGTCCGCCAGAACAGCTGGGTCGATTACCTCGCGCGGATGCTGAGCATCAGCGGCCTGAGCCTCCCGATCTTCTTCACCGGCGTCCTCATCCTCTACTGCCTCGTTCGGTTCTTCCGATGGCTGCCGCCGCTCGAGTTCGTCGAGTTCTGGCGGGACCCCGCCGAGAACTTGAAGCAGCTCATCTGGCCCGCCCTTGCCCAGGCCTGGTACATCAGCGCGCCCATCGCGCGCCTCACCCGCTCTCAGATGCTGGAGGTGATCCGGCAGGATTACGTCCGCACCGCGCGGGCCAAGGGGCTCGCGGAACGGGCAGTCGTCTATCGCCACGCGCTCCGCAACTCGCTCCTGCCCGTGGTGACATTCGTAGGCTGGTGGGGCGGGCGGCTCCTGGGCGGCCTCGTAATCGTCGAGATCATCTTTTCCGTGCCCGGTATGGGGAGCGCGCTCGCGCAGGCGGTGGCCCAGCGCGATTACCCCACGGTGCAGGCGATGGTGTTCGTGATGGCCCTGATCTTCCTGAGCCTCAACCTCCTCGTCGACCTCGCCTACGGCTGGCTCGATCCCCGGATCGGCTACTCCTGACATGCGGGCGCTGGCCTCGTCCCTCCGCTGCTTCGGCGCCCGGCAGCCCCTCGGTGCCGTCGGTGCCGCGATCGTGGCGGTGCTCGTCGCCACGGCGGTGTTCGCGCCCGCGCTCGCGCCCCATGGTCCGAAGGAGGCCGTGTTCACCCCGTACCTCGCGCCGAGCCCCGAGTTCCCTTTCGGCACTGACCACCTCGGTCGTGACCAGCTGAGCCGGGTGATCTGGGGCGCGCGCCTGTCGCTCTACGTGGGCCTGGTCTCGGTGGTCTTCGGCGTCACTCTGGGCGGGCTCTGGGGGGTGGTGACGGGCTACTTCGGGGGCGCTGGCGACAACGCCAGCCAGCGAATCGTCGACGTGCTGATGGCCCTGCCGCCGATCATCCTGGCGCTCTCGCTCATGGCGGCGCTCGGGCAGTCGATGAACAACGTCGTCCTGGCGCTGGCGATCTTGCTGGCGCCGACGGCCGCGCGGACGCTCCGCGCGCTGGCGCTCTCCATCAAGGAGAGCCCGTTCGTCGAGGCCGCCCGCGCCGTCGGCTGCTCGCACTGGCGCGTGATCGTACTGCACGTCTTGCCCAACACGTTGGCCGCCTATATTGTGCTGCTCACCGTGAACATCGCGTACGCGATCGTGGTCGAGGCGTCGCTCAGCTTCCTCGGGCTCGGGGCGCCGCCGGACGAGCCCTCATGGGGCGCGATGCTCAACGCGGGAGCCCAGGCGATCGAGGCGGCGCCCTGGATGTTCCTCTTCCCGGGCCTGGCCATCAGCCTGACGGTGCTGGGCCTGAACCTCGTAGGGGACGCGATCCGCGATCTCACCGATCCCCGGCTTCGCGGTGGTCTTGGCTGACGAAACAGGGGAGAAGGCGAGGGAACCTCGATGAGAGCAGTGCGTCGCATTTCGGTGTTCCTGGCTGTTGTCCTGCTCGTCGGTCTCGGCGCGGGCGGCGGTGCGACGCAGGAGAAGCCGAGGTACGGCGGGGTCCTGACCTGGTTCGACTACGGCGACCCCGGGCGTCTCGACGTCGCAGGGATCTGGAGCGGCCTCCTTCACTGGGACCCGGACGATCCGGCCAAGATCACCGGCGACCTCGCCGAGCGCTGGAGAGCCTCGCCCGACGGCAAGACCTACACCTTCGAGCTGCGCAAGGGCGTCAAGTGGCACGACGGCCAGCCGTTCAGCGCGGCAGACGTCAAGGCCACCTTCGATCGCATCCTGAACCCCGAGTTCAAGAGCCCCAAGTGCGGCGCCTCGCTCAAGCCGATGGTGGCAAGCCTCGAGGTCCTCGATCGGTACACGGTGCGGTTCCGCCTGAAGGCGCCTGTCGTCTCCTTCCTCGGCGCCATCGCCTCTGCGTGGTGCCGGGTCGCGGCCAAGCACGTGCTCGAGAAGTACGGCGACCTCGATCGGCCGGAGGCCCAGATCGGTACCGGACCCTTCAAGTTCAAGCGCTACGAGCGCGGAAACCTCATCGAGTGGGAGAAGAACCGCGACTACTTCGTCCCCGGGCTCCCCTATCTGGACGGCGTCAAGCAATACATCCTGGTCGGCGCCCCGACCCAGCTCGCCGCGGCCAAGGTGGGCAGGGTGATGCTGTGGGACACCTGGCCGCCGATGCGGAAGACGCAGGTGGCCGAGCTGGCCCGCGCGCGGGGGAACGAGATCGACACCTACCAGTGGCCGGTCAACGCGATTTACGCCATCTACATGAACGTGCACAAGCCGCCGTTTAGCAACCCGGACCTTCGCCGCGCCGTCAACCTCGCCGTTGATCGCCAGGAGCTAGTCGAGAAGGCGCTCGAGGGCGCCGGTGTACCGTGCGCGATCCTCGATCCGAAGCTGGTCGGGGACTTCGCGCTGCCGTTCGAGGAGGTCGCCAAGATCGCGGGCTGCCGCCAGCCGAAGGATCAAGACATCGCCGAGGCGAAGCGGCTGGTCGAGAAGCACTATCCGAACGGGATCGACGTCGAGTTCGCAGTCCGTGCAGTCGGCAACTACCTGGACCGAGCGCAGCTCCTGGTGGGGCAGCTCACGAGGATCGGCATCCGCGGCACGATCAAGAGCTACGAGAGCGCCGCGGGCTACGCCGCGTTCGGCAAGGGCGACTTCACGCTCATCGCCACCCAGGACCGAGGCATGAACTCGACGGACCCCGGCGATGTGTTCCACCTCGTCTACACGACCGAGGCGGGCAGCAACTACGCGCGGTGGTCGGACCCGAAGGTGGACGACCTGGCCGCTCGCGCCCTCAGGGAGTCGAATCGTGAGCGGCGCAAGCAGCTCTACTGGGAGCTCCAGCGCCACATTCTCTCGGACGCTCCCGGGGCGGTCGCGGTAGGCTGGGTCGAGGGATGGTTCTTCCGGGACAAGCGGGTGATCAACTACAAGCCGGCGAAAACAGCCTACGACAACAACACCTTCATGAAGGTCTCTCTCAGGGAGTAGCGCCGTGGGCGCCACTCGCCCTCTGGCCGTGACAGGCGCGGAGACCTCCCCGGTATCGCCGGGGGTAAGCCATGATCATCACCATCTCCCACCAGACGGGGACCGGAGGGCCGGAGATCGGCATGGCTCTGGCCAAGCGGCTCGGCTATCGGTA
>QHRS01000268.1 GCA_003221435.1 Candidatus Rokuibacteriota bacterium | reverse complement strand
AGGTTCGTCCTCCATCTCCCCGCGAGGACCCGGCTGCGATTCCTGGCCGCCGGAGCGGCCTACGTCGGCGGCGCCCTGGGAGTCGAGTTCGCTCTGGGCTACTGGACTGACATCCATGGCGAGAAGAACCTCACGTACGCCATGATCGATCTGGTGGAGGAGTCGCTCGAGATCCTGGGGATGTCCATGTTCCTCTCCGCGCTGCTGGAGTACATCGGAACGCTGGCGCGCGACCTGCGGGTCTCCATCGCCTCCCGGTTAGCGGCCGGCTCCACCTAGCGCACCATCCTCGCGCAGCCGGCGCACCGGCCTGTGCTAGCATGGCGGCCGCCATGCACGACAGAGCGCAACGAACGACACGCCGCGCGGGCTCGCGGCGCGCGGGGAGATTCGTAAAGAACACCGCTGCGCTCGCGCTGCTGCTCGCCGGGTGCACCAGCATCGGCACGCACGATCCGCGCGTCCGCAGCACGGTGGATTTCGGGCCGCCCGATGCCGTGTCGCTGTGCCTCTACCTCGACGATGGGGTCAGCGAGGAGCGGGCGCGGGGCCTCGTCGAGGAGGCGTGGAGCACGGAGGCCCCGCTCTACGGGCTGCGCGTCAAAGTCACCGGCGTCACGCGCTGGCACCGGCCGGCCTTTACGATGGACGGCATCCTGGAGGCTCTGAGCCGCGAGCCGCTTCGTCCTGGCTGCGACCGCGTGCTCGCGTTGCTCGGCCGCCACGTCGGCGACTTCATCTGGGGCCTGCTGCCGCTGCCCGAAGCGCTCGGCGCCGTCGACGACGATACGCTGACCCACGCCTACGCAGTCATCACGCGGGTCACCATCAACCAGATCTTTCTCTCGCCGCGGAATGTCGTGCGGCACGAGCTCTACCACATGCTCGGGTGCCCGGAGCACTTCGACATGGAGGGCTGCTACCGACAGATCGCGGCGCTGAAGCGCTGGAAGCTGGCGCACCAGAGCGAGTTCTTCCCGGCCTGGGACTCCGTCAAGCAGGAAATGCTGGTGTCGCGCGAGTCCGTCAACGCCCGGCTGAACTCGTCCGGCCCCTAGTGCCGCTCCAATTTATTTCGCGATACTTCGTTCTCGCTCGCGCCCCACCGGCTCCAGGTTCCAGTTCCAGTATCTTCAGAACCTCTAGGTGTCTATATCTTTCAGGGCGTCGATTCTGGATTTTCTTTCTTGACAACCGCGCAGACCGGCGTTATCGGATCGAGTCATTCACCTGGCCGTCTATCAACCCAAATTCCACGCTCGCAGGCGGAGGAGTCGCGGAAGACCACATCTCGTCCACGATTGGTGGAGTGGGAGAACGCCCATGAAGAACTTCGGACGGTTCTGGCAGGTCATTCTGGTGGCGTTTGTGACGTTCGCGTTACTCCTGCCCGCGATCCTGCCGGCTTCCGCGCAGGCGGGCCCGGCGGCGTTCGGCACCGCTCAAGGCGGTGGTGGGGCGAAAGTCTCCCTGGACGGCGGAAAGACGTGGCTGGCGCTCACCGGTCGGTCGATGCCGGTCCTCGACGGCACGGAGATCCGGAGCGCCGTCGGCAGCGCGGTCCTGAACCTCGATGACGGAAGTCGCGTCCGCATCCTGCCGTTCAGCGCTGTTAGCTTTCGGGACAAGGCGGGGGCCAGCGAGCTGTCGCTCGCTTACGGTCGCCTGACATTCCGCATGCCCAGGCAGACACGGCTCACGGTCCTCACGCCATCGGCCCGGCTCGAGCCGGTGCGCCGGCAGACGATGGTCGGGGAGATCTTCGCCAGCGGGACGGAGCTGATGGGGATCAAGATGGCCCAGGGAGCGCTCCTGACCAGGCCGCTCCCCGAACCCGACCGCGTGATCGTCGCGAGCCTGGAGCCCGTGTTTCTTCCGAAGCGGCCCTCCGCGCCGGGACCGTTCTTCGCCTCCGACGCGCCCTCAGCCGTGCCTCCCGGCGCCAAAGCGGTCTTCACCCCGAGCGGCGAGAGCATCGGGTACTTGAGGCCGGACGGCAGGCTGGTGATCTCCCCGGGCTACACCGAGGACCTCACGCGGCCGTTCTCGCCGAAGCTCGTCCGCATGGCGGAAGGCGTGGCCCCCGAACAGCACAAGAGCGACGACGCGGTGCCGCTCTTCGACGTCAACGGCGGGTTGGTCGGCCACCTGGTTGGGCCGATCTTCTACGGCCACGTCCCGGCAGCCAACGGCACGGCGGGCGGAGGCCGCAGGAGTGGCATCGCGGCGACCGCTGCCGCCGGCGCCATGGCCGGGATCGCCGGCGGCGGCGTCACTCTCGGCACGGTCGCTCTCAACAACGGCAACAAAAACGGCGACGATGACGATGAGGACTGCAAGCCACAAAAGGCCACGAAGATGAAGCCGAAGAAGAAGCACCACAAGGGGTGCCCGTAGGATCGGCGCTTGATTAGCTGCCGGACTTGCGCTGCCGGCTTGGTGGTGGCCGGGCTGGGGCTGGCCTCGTGCGGGGGGATCCGGCACCAGCCGGCGCCGCAGCCGATTGTCGCAACGGTCGCGGTGCCGGCCGTTCCGGGGCCGACTCCAGACCCCGGCGCAGCCGACATCAACCGCAAGCTCGCCCAGGTGACCGTCTCCGTGGAGGAGGAGAGCGATCTTCCGCTTGGCCCCGGGGACCTGATTGAGGTCTCGGTGTTCGACGTCCAGGAGCTTTCGGGTCTGAAGCTCCGCATCTCCAACAGCGGCAGCATCACGCTGCCGCTCATCGGCGTCGTCCCTGCCGCCGGGCTCTCTGCGGTCGAGCTGCAGGACAGCATCCGCGCTCGGCTCCAGGAGAAGTACATGCACGACCCGCAGGTCTCGCTCTTCATTCACGAGCACAAGAGCCAGCGGATCACCGTCGTCGGCGCGGTACGCACCGCCGGGGTCTTCACCCTCACCAGCCGCCTCAGTCTGGCCGACGCGCTGGCGATGGCGGGCGGGATCGCTGACGACGCGGGGCCCAGCGTGTATGTCATACGGAGAGTTCCGAGCCACCTGGTCGCCGCCGCCCCGGCGAACGGCGGCGCCAGCGGCCCAGCGAAGGATCAGCCGGCCGCCCGGACCGAGGCGGCGACCGAGCCGGTGATGACGGCCATCGACCTCGAGAGCCTGGCGGCGGGCAAGCAGGAGCTGAACCTCCCGCTCCAGCCCCGGGTCGTTCCCCCTCAAATCACACACCACGCTCGACCAGGTTCCAGCCCTCATCGGAGGATTGAAGGACCCGGCCGACTGGGATGACGTCCGGGTCTACCGGCCGCGCGCCGACGGGACACGAGAGATCCTCACCTTCAGCCTCAACGAATTCGAGAAGGGCAAACCGGCGCCCGAGATCCAGTCGAACGATATCGTCGTCGTCGGCAAATCGAGCCTGAAGGCTTTCCTCTACGGCGTGAAAGACTTCTTCAGGTTCAGTGCCGGCGCCTCCCTGCCAGTCCCGGTGCAATGAGCGACCCGACCGATCCCAGACTCGGCTCGCGCGCACTGCCGCCGACTGAGCCGTCATTCGAGCTGGTCCCGAGCCATCCAACGGGCGTCGCCACGTTGGAACCGACGCCAGTCTACGTCCACCCGGCCGAGGAGGAGACGCACTTCTGGGACTACTGGCGCGTCCTCGCACGCCGCCGGTGGACCGTCATCACGTTCTTCCTCGTCACGGTCATTGTTGCCACACTCTGGACCTTCACGACGCGCCCCGTCTACACGGGCACGGCAACGCTCCGGATCGAGAAGGATCAGCCGCACGTCATCAAGTTCGACGAGGTGGTGAAGGAAAACGAGTCCCAGCAGGACTACCTCCAGACGCAGTACCGGATCCTCCAGTCGCGGGCCCTCGCCAACCGCGTCATCGGCCTGCTCCAGCTCGACCAGCATCCGGCGTTCCAGCAACCCGAAAGCGAGCGCAGCGTGCTGGTGCAGGCGGAGGCGGGGCTCCGGGAGCAGCTCGTGCGGTGGATCCCGGTTCCGCCGCCGCCGGCGCCGGAAGAGACCGAGGACCTCGCGCTCGCCTCGCCGCTGACCGACGCGTTCCTCGGGCGGCTGTCGATCGAGCCGGTGCGCAACACGCGGATCGTCAAGGTCTCCTTCAACAGCCACTACCCCGACCTGGCCGCGCGCGCGCCCAACACGCTGGCCGAGGCCTTCATCGCCCAGCAGCTCGACCAGAAGGTCGAGGCCACCCGCTACGCCACCCAGTTCCTCGCCGAGCAGCTCGAAGGGGCCCGCGGGAAGCTCGGGCAGTCCGAGGAACTGCTCGACAAGTTCCTCAGGGCCAAGGACATCCTCTTCGTCGCCGGCGACAAAACGGGTCAGGGGCAGGACCTCGTGACCCAGCAGCTCAGCCTGCTCTCCGACGCCCTGCTGAAGGCCCGGGGCGAGCGGATCGGCAAGGAAAGCGTCGTCGCGCAAGCGAGCACGCGCGACGTCGACTCGCTGCCGGCAGTGCTCCAAAGCTCGGCGGTCGGCCAGCTCAAGCAGGACCTGGCGAACCTGGAGGGCGAGCAGAGGAAGCTCGGCCAGGTCTTCAAGCCGGACTATCCCCGCATGCAACAGCTCCGCGAGAGGATCGCCGAGAGCCGGCGCCAGCTCCGGGCCGAGGTCGACCGCGCCGTGCAGGGCCTCCGGACCGACTATCAAGCGGCCGTCCAGAACGAGCGTGAGCTCGAGAGGGCGCTGACCCGGCAGCGGGCGCTGGCCCGGGGGCTCAGCGAGAGCATGGCGGAGTACAACCTTCTGCGCCGCGACGTGGACACGAGCCGCGACCTCTATAGCTCGCTGCTCGGGCGCCTGCGCGAGACCCAGATCTCCGCCGCGCTCTTCACCTCGAACATCTACGTCGTCGACCGCGCGGAGATCCCGGGCGCGCCGTCCTACCCGAGGAAGGCCAGGAGCCTGCTCGTGGCGTGCGTCATCGGCCTCGCCGGCGGCGTGGGCCTCGCGTTCCTCTTCGAGTACCTCGACACCAACATCAAGGACGCGAAGGAGGCCGAGGCGGTCCTGCACGTCCCGATCGTCGGTCTCGTTCCCGCGTGGGCCTCCCGCCGGCGCCGGGAGCTGGTCGAGGACAACGGACGGCCCTTCGCGGTGGTGGCCCCCTCTACTCGTCGCCCGACCACCCGCCGAAGTCGATCATGGTCACCTCGCTCCAGCCCGCGGACGGCAAGACGTCGCTCGTGACGAACCTGGCGATCACGCTGGCCCAGCTTGGAGCGGGCGAGGTCCTCGCGATCGACGGGGACATGCGGCGCCCGAATCTCCACGAGGTCCTCGCCGTCCAGCAGGCGCCCGGCCTCTCGACGTTCCTCACGGGCCAGGCCGAGCTGGCGGACGTGATCACGGCGACGAGCATCCCGAACCTTTCCGTCATCCCGTCAGGCCGCATCCCGCTCAACCCGGCGGAGCTCCTCGCGTCCGCGCGCCTGCGCGAGGCCATCGAGGCGCTCGGCCAGCGCTTCGCCTACATCGTCTTCGATACCGGCCCGATCTTCGGCGTCAGTGACGCGACGATCCTCGCGGGGCAGGTCGAGGGCGTGGTGCTCGTTCTCCGGCACGGACGGGCGAGTCGGGACGCCGCCCAACGCGCAATCCGCAACCTGGCGTCGGTTCGCGCGCGGCTGCTCGGCGTGATCCTGAACGACGTAGACGTGCGGGGGAATGGCTACTACGGCTACTACGGGTACTACGGTTACGAGGCCCGGAAAGAGCAGTGACGTCGCCGCGCAAGCGGGAATCGCCGGGTCCTCAGGCCGCGTGGTCCTGATCCCGCTCGAGGCGGGCGCGAGACGAACCCTCGTCCTCGTGCTCACCCTGGTCATCGCTGCCGCGCTGGCGATCACGATCGTCCGGCCGGCGATCGCCAGATATCTCACGGACCGTGCCGACACCTCCGCCGCCCTCGAGCGCGCGCTCGCCTGGGACCCGACGGACGGCGATCTGCGCGTCAGGCTGGGGCGCGTCTACGAGGCCGACGGCGCCTACGGTGAGGCCCGTTCCCACTTCGGGGCCGCCCTGCGGCTGCGCCCGACCGACGCCTACGCCATGCTCGAGCTGGCGCTACTCGCCGACCGCGAGCACGACTTGCCCGGCGCCCGTAAAGCCCTCGACGCGGCGCTTCGCCTCGACCCGCACAACGTCAGCATCCGCTGGGACGCCGCGCTGCTCCACTTCCGCTGGGGCGACCGCGAGGGCGCGCTGGAGCACTTCCGCTACGTCCTGGCGGTGGATCCCTCGCAGCGTGATGCCGCGTTTCACCTCGCGCGGACCCTTCTCGCTCCCGGCGAGGACCCGGGGAGCCTTCTCCCCAGCGAGCCCGCCGGCCTCACGAACGTCCTCCTGGCCGCGCTCCAGCACGAAGACCTCGTCCTGGCCGAGGTCGCCTGGTCCCGGCGCGCGAAGCTGGAGCCACCGCTGCCCGAGGCAACCAGCAAGGCCTACCTGAGCCTGCTGCTCGACCGGGGCGAGGGCGCGATGGCCCGCCGGCTCTGGCTCTCGCTGGTTCCGGACGGCAACCCCGCGGCACAAGGCAACGCGGTCTGGAACGGGGGCTTCGAGACCGAGCGCCTGCTCGGCTGGGGGCTCGACTGGCGCGTGCGCCGGGTGTGGGGCGTGGACGTCGCGCTCGATCGCTTCGTCGTGGCCCAGGGCAGCCGGTCGCTCCGTCTCACCTTCAACTCCTTCCCGACGCTCAACTTCGCCGGCGTGACCCAGCTCGTGCCGGTCGAGCCCGGCCGCGAGTACCGGCTGCGCGCCCTGGCCAAGGCTCTCGACTTCACGACGCAGTCGGGCCTGAAGCTCCAGGTCGTCGTCCCCGGCCCCGTGGAGCAGCTCCTGGCCGAGACCCCGGCGATCAGCGGGACCACGCCAGACTGGGTCCCGCTCGAGACGCGCGTCACGATCCCGTCGGGAACGGCGCTCGTGTCCCTCCGCGTTCGACGACAGCCAGCCCCAGAGCCGGAGGGGAACCTCGGCGGCAAAGTCTGGATCGACGAGGTGAGCCTCCAGTGACCACATCCTGGCCCGACCGCCTCATCGAGGCCGGCGCGCTCTTCCTCCTCGTCTTCACCCCGCTCGCCTACGGCACCGTGAATCCCTGGTCAGAGGCCGTCGCCGAGCTGGTGATCCTCGGCATGGCCCTGACCTACGTGATTCGGACCCTCCGCGCCTGGGAGCTGCGGGTCGAGCTGCCGCCGGGCTGGCTCCCGGCGCTGCTGTTCCTCGGCCTTGTCTACCTCCAGGCCGTCCTTCCCGGCTGGTCGCTCGACCCGCACGCCACGTGGCGCCAGGCGCTGAAGCTCGCCGCCGTCGCCGCCTTGTTCCTCATCTGCTACAACACCTACCGCACCCGCGCCCAGGCCCAGCGCGCCCTCTGGACGATGATCGTCATGGGCACCTTCATCTCGCTCTTCGGCATCGCGCAGCGAATGACCTGGCACGGCCGACTCTACTGGATCGGCCCCGAGGTGTCCGGATCCCCCTTTGGGCCATTCGTGAACCGCACCCACTTCGC
>QHRS01000266.1 GCA_003221435.1 Candidatus Rokuibacteriota bacterium | reverse complement strand
CCGCGGTCCTTGAACGAGCCCGTCGGGTTGAAGCCCTCGCACTTGAGATAGATCTTGAGGCTCGGATCCGTCGCCTCCGCGAGCCGCGGCGCGGGCACGAGCGGCGTATTGCCCTCGAGCAGCGTGACGACCGGCGTCTTCGCCGACACGGGAAGGAATTCGCGATACCGCTCAATGACTCCCGGCCAGGCTCTCATCTGCGCTCGGAGGGGGGCCGAGCCCCCCTTCCGAACCTCCCCCCGGAGGACTGCGCCGGCGAAGCCGGCGCTCGAAGAGCCCGGACATAAGACGCGCCAGCTCCGGATCCTTGGTCCCGCAGCAGAGACCGCCGGACCTCGCTAGGCATCTTCGACGCGGATCATGGTCGTGCGGGCGGCGACGACGGGGAGGCGGTCGATCGCGGCGAGCGCCGCGCGCATCTCGTGCTCGCTCGCTTCGTGGGTCATCATCACCACGGGGACCGCTTCGGCCGTCGCGCGGCCCTTCTGGAGCACCGAGATGATCGAGATATTGTTCCGGCCCAGGACGCCCGCGACCTGCGAGAGGACGCCGGGCCGATCTGCGGCCATGACGCGCAGGTAATACCTCGACCGGATCGTCTCCATCGGGCGCGGCGGTAGCGCGGCCCGGCCCGCCGCGGGCAGGTCGAGGTGGAGCGCCGGGATGCCATAGGCGAGCCGGGTGGCGATCTCGACCGTGTCGGAGACGACCGCGGAGGCCGTCGGCATCTGTCCCGCGCCGCGGCCGTAGAACATGAGGTCGCCGACGGAGTCGCCCGTGATGAACACGGCGTTGAACACGCCCGAGACCGCCGCGAGCGGCGAGCCGGCAGGAATCATCGTCGGGTGCACGCGGACCTCGATCCCGCCGTCGCTCGACTTTGCGATGGCGAGGAGCTTGATGCGGTAGCCCAGCTCGCGCGCGTACGCGATGTCCTGCGCAGTCACGGCGGTGATGCCTTCCGTATAGATGTCCTTCAGTTCCACGTACGTCCGGAAGGCGAGCGAGGCCAGGATCTGCAGTTTGTGGGCGGAATCCACGCCCTCGATATCGAACGTCGGATCCGCCTCGGCGTAGCCGTGCGCCTGCGCCTCCTTCAGGACGACGGCGAAGTCCTCGCCGGCGTCGGTCATCTTCGAGAGGATGTAGTTGCACGTCCCGTTCACGATCCCGTAGCAGGAGAGGATCCGGTTCGCGACCAGCCCTTCCTTGACCGACCGGATCAGCGGGATTCCGCCCGCGACCGCCGCTTCGAACGCGAGCGTCACGCCCCGTCGCCGCGCCTCCTCGTAGAGTTCCGCGCCGTGGTGCGCGAGGAGCGCCTTGTTGGCGGTGACGACGTGCTTGCCCGCCGCCATCGCGCGCAGCACGAAGGTGCGCGCCGGCTCGAGGCCGCCGATCAGCTCGATCACGATCTGGATGGCCGGGTCGCCGAGTACCTTCTCGGCGTCGTCGACCATCGGCAGGCGCGAAAGATCCAGGCCCTCTCGGCGTCGCGTGAGGTCCGCGTCGGCGATGGCGGCCAGCGTGAGGCGGGCGCCGGTGCGCTGTTCGAGATTGGCGCGGTGGGCCTCGAGGATCTTGACGACCCCGCCGCCTACGGTGCCGAGCCCGAGCAATCCGATTTTGACGTCTCGCATGTGTGGGTGCCTGTCGCGCGGTCCGCTAGCAGGCCGCTCCCGAGGGCCCATCCGCGTCGTTGGCTCGGTCGCTCCTCCCTGCGACGTACACCCGCGTACGTCTCAGAGCGCGTGAAAGAATCGTCGCGACCGGCGCCTTGCATCTGGCCCTTCGTGAGCGGCCTGCCGGGTTCTTCAGCATCCTGTTACGGCGTGAGGTGCTTCAGGCCCCGGAGCGCCTGCTTGATCCGCTGCTCGTTCTCGACCAAGGCGAACCGGACGTACCCTTCGCCGTACTCGCCGAACCCGATCCCGGGCGATACGGCGACCTTCGCTTCCTGCACGCAGAGCTTCGCGAACTCGAGCGAGCCCATGGCGCGGAACTCTTCCGGGATCGGCGCCCAGACGAACATCGTGCCCTTCGGCTTGGGGACGGCCCAGCCCTGCTTGTTCAGGCCGTCGACGAGGACGTCGCGCCGCTTGCGGTACACCTCGACGATGCCGCCGACGACCGACTGGTCGCCCTCGAGGGCCACGATGCCGGCGATCTGGATGGGCTGGAAGACGCCGTAGTCGAGATACGACTTGATCCGCGCGAGCGCGTGCACCATCGTCGGGTTGCCGCAGCAGAACGCCAACCGCCAGCCCGCCATGTTGTACGACTTCGTCAGTGAGAACAGCTCGACGCCGACCTCCTTCGCGCCGGGAACCTCGAGGAATGAGGGCGGAGTGTAGCCGTCGAAGTGCAGGTCGGCGTAGGCGAAGTCGTGCACGACCATGAGCCGGTGCTCCTTCGCGAACTCCACGACCTTCTCGAAAAAGGGTCGATCGACGCAGGTCGTCGTCGGATTGTGGGGAAACGAGAGGATCAGCAGCTTCGCCTTGGGCCAGGCGAGCCTCGCCGTTTCCTGGAGCCGCGCGAAGAAATCGCCGCCGGGCGTCAGGGGCACCGAGCGGAGATCGCCGTCGGCGATGACGACCGAGTACGAATGGATCGGGTACGTGGGGTTCGGCACGAGCGCCCCGTCGCCGGGCTGGAGGACGGCGAGTGCGAGATGCGCGAGGCCCTCTTTGGCGCCGATCGTCGCGATCGCTTCCGACTCCGGATCCAACTCGACCCGGTACCGGTCGCGGTACCACTTCGTAATGGCGATGCGCAGGCGCGTGATCCCGCGCGAGGCGGAGTAGCGATGGTTCTTCGGGTTCTGGGCCGCCTCGATGAGCTTTGCGACGATGTGCTTCGGGGTGCCCAGGTCGGGGTTCCCCATGCCCAGGTCGATGATGTCCTCGCCGCGCGCGCGTGCCTTGGTCTTGAGATCGTTGACGATCGCGAAGACGTACGGGGGTAGGCGCTTGATGCGGTAGAACTCGTCCATCCGGTCTCCTTCGCTTCGACGATGATACTACAAAAGCACCAAATTTCGGAGTGTTAGCACGCACTCGCGACATCGTTGACACGGGGTGACGCCGGATGCTAAAAAGGAAGAAAGGTCGCGACCTTCCGGCGTATCCAGCAACAGAGTGTCTGATGCTCTGGGGGAACCACCCCCCCCGGGGTTTGCTGTTACAGGCAGTAACCCTTACGAAGGAGGCTCAGATGCTCGGCCGCTCCGTGCCGCAGACAAGGACGGCCGGCCGGCAAGCCCGATAACGCTCCTCACGGTTGTCGGTGACTCCGCGAAGATGGAAGGGAAGTTCGACATCGCCGATTCGATCCACGTCGAGTGTGAGGTCGGCGGTGAGCTGAACGTGGGCGGGCAACTCGTGATCGGCGAAAAGGGCGTGGTGAACGCAAACGTGCAGACCGTGGATGCCATCATCCAGGGCGTGTACGAAGGCAACATGGTCGCGACCGGCAACGTCGAGATCGCGGCGACGGGGCGCGTGAGCGGCAACATCGAGACCGATTCCCTCGTGATCTCCAAAGGTGGCTTCTTCAATGGCAACGTCGTGAAGAAGAACGGCCGAGACGGCAAGGCCCCGGTGTACCTGGTCGAGGACAAGCGAGCCGGCGTCCAGAAGTAGTTGCCGGCGTCATCCGCCATGTGGACGAAGGCCAGGAAGCCCGCCGGGACGAGCGACGATCTCACCGCCTTCATCGACGAAGGCTCTGAGATCGAGGGCAAGTACACGTTCAGCGGCACCGTCATGGTGAACGGCAAGTTCCACGGGGAGATTCAGTCATCGGACACCTTGATCATCGGCGAGAAGGGGATCATCAACGCGAACATCCGGGCCGGCACGCTGATCGTCAGCGGCGAACTCGTCGGTAACGTGGTGGCGAGCGACCGGGTAGAGCTGAAAGGCGGCGCGCGCGTCTTCGGCGACCTGGAAGCGCCCGTGGTGGTCTTGGAGGAAGGCGTGCTCTTCGAGGGGCACTGCCGGATGACGAACGTGAAGCCTGCCGGCTCCAAGCCCGCCGACAGCACTGTGGTGGCGTTGAAGCGGTGACCGTGTGAGCCGCCCCAAACGGCTCAACGTCCTGATCGTTCCCAGCGACGGCTCCCGTCCGCTGCGCCTCAAGCTGGGCCGCTGGGTTGTCTACACCCTCCTGATCGCCGCGGCCATCGGCGTGTCGACCATCGCCGCGGCTGTCGGTGACTATGTCCGCATGCGCGGGCTCGTGGCCGACCCCGCGAGGCTGGCGCGGCAGGTCGCCGAGCAGCAGGCGCTGATCGAGTCGTTCCGGAACCGCATCGGTGAGATCCGGCTAGAGGTCGCCACGTGGCAGAACCTGCACGCGAAGATCTGGGAGCCGTTCGGCCCCGATGCCGGTCCAGCGCGCCAGACCAAGGGCATCGGCGGCGCCAGCGTGGCGAAGAGCGCGGAGCGCGTCGGCAGCCGGCTCTCGGCCATCGAAGAGGTTGATCGCCTCGCGGAGACGGTCGACGAGGAAGGGCAGAACCTGCGCGCCCTCGAGCGTCTGATGGCGCGTGCCGGCAAGGCGCTCGCGCTCATGCCCTCCCGCTGGCCCGTGCGAGGCGCGGTCAACTCCGATTTCGGCTCCCGCTTGTCGCCCTGGACGAGGGAGGCGGAGTTTCACAGCGGGCTGGACATCTCCGCGGATCGCGGGACGCAGGTCCACGCCCCGGCGCCGGGCACGGTGCTCTTCGCGGGCGCCCAGAACGAGTTCGGGCTCACCGTGATCCTCGAGCACGGCCACGACATCCGGAGCCTGTACGGCCACCTCTCCAAGCTCCAGGTCACCCAGGGGCAGAAGGTCGAGCGGGGACAGGTCGTCGCGCTGACCGGCAACACCGGCAAATCGTCCGGTCCGCACCTGCACTACGAGATCATGGTCAAGGGTCAGTCGGTGAATCCGCGCGCGTACCTCTGGGACTAGACCATCGAGGGGGGCCTCGGCGGCCCCCTCCGAGCCTCCCCGAGAACCGCATTGCGCCGGCAAAGCCGGCGCTCGAACCTGCGTACTGCGACAGCCTCCTGCGCGCATCTTCCGTTCGGTGGTTCCCGTTTTCTGCGCTGCGGTCTAGAACCGACGCCCTTCAAATCCACGGCGCGTACG
>QHRS01000265.1:3223-3737 GCA_003221435.1 Candidatus Rokuibacteriota bacterium | reverse complement strand
AAAGTATACGTGCACCAGTACCTGGTCGGGGGCGGCTTCGGGGGCAAGCAGGACTACGACGAGATCCTCGCCGCGGCCTACTGCGCGAAGGAGGCGGGTCGACCGGTGAAGCTTATCCAAACGCGCGAGGCGAACTTCGCCACCAGCTTCCCGCGCACGCCGACCTACCACAAGCTGCGCGCCGGCCTGAAGGGCGGCGAGCTGGCGGCCATGAACCACGACATCGTCTGCGGCTGGATGGGCCCGCGCTTCTTCGTCGGCAAGAAGTACGGGAGCGACTGGCTGCAGCTCGACGCGGTGGACGGCACCAAGCGCGACATCGACCAATGGTCCATCGGTGGCAGCGACCACTGGTACTCCGTGAAGAACCACCGTGTCCGCGCGTGGAACCACGACCAGACCACGTGGGCGGTGCAGGCGAGCGCGCTGCGCACGGTGTCCAACTCCTACAACATGTTCGTCGTCGAGTCGTTCCTGGACGAGGTCGCGCACGCGCTCGGCCGCGATCCGCTCG
>QHRS01000265.1:0-3154 GCA_003221435.1 Candidatus Rokuibacteriota bacterium | reverse complement strand
ATCCGACTACTACATGGACCAGCTCTGGATCTCGCTGCCCTGGCCGAAGGAGGGCTCGTGGATTCCCTACGAGTCCACCACGGTCGGCGGCGCGTTGCGGCTCGCCAACTGCTTGCGGGTCGCGGCCGGCAAGGCGGGTTACGGCTCGAAGCGACTGCCGCCCAACACCGGGATGGGTCTCGCCGTGTCGTCGGCGGAGGAGCGTCAGAGCCCGACCTGGGTGGCTGGCGTCGCCGAGGTGACGGTCGACCCGACGACCGGCCGGTACCGGATCAACCGACTTACGATCGCCATGGACATGGGGATCGCGATCAACCCGAAGAACATCGAGACCCAGATCCAGGGTTCTGCCCTGTGGGGCGCGAGCCAGGTCATGTCAGAACGGCTGACCCTGAAGGACGGGGCGTTCGAGCAGAGCAACTTCCACGAGTATGTGCCGATCCGGCTGTCGCAGGTCCCCAAGATCGATGTCGAGATCATCCAGTCCGGGCATCACCCGAGCGGCGTCGGGGAGCCGGCATCAACCGTCGTGGCGCCCGCCGTGGCGAATGCGATCTTCAGCGCCGTCGGCGCCCGGGTTCGGCATATGCCGATCACGCCAGAGGCAGTGTTGGCCCGCATGAAGGCTTGATGAGACTGGCTGGCGGCATGGTCGTGCAGTCGATCGTGCCGCCGGCCGGGAGACCATCGAAGGGGGCCTCGGGGCCCCCTCCGAGCCTCCCCAGAACCGGATTGCGCCGGCAAAGCCGGCGCTCGAGGGCAGATACGCCGACGGCGCCCCGGGGAGCCGACTGCGTGGGGCACCCCAGGGGTGGGCGGCGACGTACGTCGATTTGACACCTCAGTTCGCAAGCGAGTAAATTGATTCGGGATCGCCTCCCGTCCCCCGGACCGGAGGCGATATTTTTGCCCGCGTCGCGCTGACCTGGACCGAGGAGACCTGCATGTCGGTGGAGCAGATCGAAACCCTCTACGCGGCGATGCCCGACCGGCTCGCCCGCGCGAGACGGACGTTCGGCCGCCCGCTCACGCTGGCTGAGAAAATTCTCGTCGTCCACGCGATCGATTTCGACGCGCAGGCCTGGGACCGCGGGCGCGCCCAGCTCCGACTCCGTGTCGACCGCGTCGCCATGCAGGACGCGACGGGACAGATGGCGCTCCTCCAGTTCATGCAGTCGGGCAAGAAGCAGGTCGCGGTGCCCTCGACGGTGCACTGCGATCATCTCATCCGCGCCGAGAGCGGCGCCTCCGACGACATGAAGCGGGCCGTCACGGAGAATAACGAGGTCTACAACTTCCTCCGCTCGGCCTCGCGGAAGTACGGGATCGGCTTCTGGCGGCCGGGGTCCGGCATCATCCATCAGGTCGTGCTCGAGAACTACGCGTTCCCCGGCGGGCTGATGATCGGCACCGACTCGCACACGCCCAACGGCGGCGGCCTCGGCATGCTCGCGATCGGCGTCGGCGGCGCGGATGCCGGCGAGGTGATGGCGGGCCTGCCGTGGGAAGTGCTGCACCCGAAGCTCGTGGGTGTGCGGCTGACGGGCAAGCTTCACGGCTGGACCTCGCCGAAGGACGTGATCACGTATCTCTGCGGGCTCCTCACGGTGAAGGGCGGGACCAACAAGATCATCGAGTACTTCGGTCCGGGCGCCGAATCGATCAGCGCCACCGGCAAGGGCACGATCTGCAACATGGGCGCCGAGCTCGGCGCGACGACTTCGGTGTTCCCCTTCGATTCGCGGATGGCGGCGTACCTGCGCGCGACCGAGCGCGCTGGCGTGGCGACGCTGGCCGAGCAGTACGCCGAGCACCTCGTTGCCGACGCCGAGGTCCGGGAGACACCCGGGCGCTTCTACGACGAGCTCGTCGAGATCGACCTCGACCAGCTCGAGCCCCACGTCGTCGGGCCGCACTCGCCCGATCGCGCGCGGCCCATCTCGAAGCTCGCGGTGGACGCGCGGGCCAACGGGTGGCCGGCGACGATCAAGAACGCGCTCATCGGCTCGTGCACCAACTCCTCGTACGAGGACATGCGCCGCGCCGCGCATATCGCGACGCAGGGGATGAAGGCCGGGCTCCGCGCGAAGATTCCGTTCCTGATCACGCCGGGCTCCGAGCGCATCTACCAGACGATCAAGCGTGACGGGATCCTCGACGCGTTCGAGAAGATGGGCGGCACCGTGCTCGCCAACGCCTGCGGCCCGTGCATCGGCCAGTGGAAGCGCTCGGACGTGGGTCGCGACGAGCCAAACACGATCGTCTCGTCCTTCAATCGGAATTTCCCCGGCCGCAACGACGGCAGCGCGGCCACCCTGTCGTTCCTGACGAGCCCCGAGATCGTCACGGCGCTCGCGTTCGCGGGCACGCTCGAGTTCGATCCGGTCCACGGCACGCTCGGGGGCCCGGACGGGCGCCCGTTCCGCTTCACGCCACCCGAGGCGGAGGAGCTGCCGCGCGCGGGCTTCGCGCGGGGCGAAGAGGGATACGAGGCACCGGCGGAAGACGGCGACCGCGTGACGGTCGAGATTCCCGCGCACAGCGAGCGGCTCCAGCTCCTCCGGCCGTTCCCCGCGTGGGATGGCGCGGACTTCATCGATCTGCCGATCCTGGTGAAGACCACGGGCAAGACGACGACCGACCACATCTCGCCCGCGGGCCGGTGGCTGCTCTATCGCGGCCATCTCGACCGGATCAGCGACAACATGTTCCTCGGCGCCGTGAACGCGTTCACCGGCGAGACCGGTCAGGGCCTCAACGTGCTCACCGGCGAGCGCGGGATCCCCCTCGCGCAGATCGCGCGCGCCTACAAGGCGAAGGGCGTGTCCTGGGTGGTGGTCGGCGACGAGAACTACGGCGAAGGATCGAGCCGGGAGCACGCCGCGATGTCCCCGCGCTATCTCGGCTGCAAGGCGGTGATCGTCCGGAGCTTCGCGCGTATCCACGAGACGAACCTCAAGAAGCAGGGCGTCCTGCCGCTGACGTTCGGCGATCCGCGCGACTACGAACGGTTCGGAGAGAATGACCGCGTGAGCATCACCGGACTCGGGGGCCTGGCGCCCGGGAAGCCTGTCACCGTTGTCATCCGCAAGCCCGACGGGGCCACCCAGACGATCCGGGCGAACCACAGCATGACGGACGAGCAGATCACGTG
>QHRS01000267.1 GCA_003221435.1 Candidatus Rokuibacteriota bacterium | reverse complement strand
GCGGCGAATCGATGGACCAGATCTTCGCCGACTTCCAGTCGGTGCTGCTACCGGGGATCACGCACTGGCAGCATCCGAGCTTCTTCGCCTACTTCCCGGCCAATTCGAGCCCGCCCTCGATGCTGGCCGAGATGCTGACCGCGACGCTCGGCGCGCAGTGCATGCTCTGGCAGACCTCGCCCGCCGCGACCGAGCTGGAGACGCGGGTGCTCGACTGGCTCCGCCAGATGATCGGGCTCCCCGAGGGCTTCACCGGCGTGATTCAGGATTCCGCCTCCAGCGCGATCCTCTGCGCCATCCTGACGGCGCGGGAGAAGGCAACCGGCTGGCGTGTCAACGAAGACGGCGTGGGCGCGGGCGAGCGGCTCACCGTCTACTGCTCGACCGAGACCCACTCGGCCACGGAGAAGGACGTCAAGATCGCGGGCCTGGGCCGCGGGAATCTCCGCAAGATCGCCGTCGATGACTCCTTCGCCATGCGGCCGGATCTCCTCGAGGCGGAGATCGTGAAGGACGTGGCCGCCGGTGCGAGACCGATCTGCGTCGTGGCGACGCTCGGCACCACCGGAGTCGGCGCCGTCGATCCGCTCCGCCCGATCGGCGAGGTGTGCCGGCGCCACGGCGTCTGGTTGCACGTGGACGCGGCGTGGGCCGGCAGCGCGCTCGTGCTGCCGGAGCACCGCTCGCTGCTCGACGGCATCGAGCTGGTCGACAGCTTCGTGTTCAACCCGCACAAGTGGATGTTCACCAACTTCGACTGCTCGGCCCACTTCGTGCGCGACCCGGACGCCCTCGTGCGGACGCTGGAGATCCTGCCGGCGTTTCTCCGGACCCGCGAGCGCGGGCACGTGATCGACTACCGCGACTGGAGCGTGCCGCTCGGCCGCCGATTCCGGGCGCTGAAGCTCTGGTTCGTGATCCGCTCGTACGGCGTCGGGGAGATCCGGCGGATGATCGCGGCGCACATCGACCTCGCCCGCGAGGCCGCCGGCTGGATCGAAGCGGCGGAGGACTTCGAGCTGATGGCGCCACGCAGCCTCGCGCTGATCAACTTCCGCTACCACCCCAAGGACGTCGGCGATCCCGCGGCGCTCGACCGGCTGAACGAGCGGCTGCTGGAGGCGCTGAACGACAGCGGGCAGCTTTATGTGACGCAGAACCGGGTCCGCGGCGCCTACGCGATCCGCCTCTCGATCGGCCAGACGCGGACGGAGCGCCGCCACGTGGCCGCGGCGTGGCAGAAGATCCAGGAAACGGCCGGCGCGCTGCGCGCCTAGCACGCCGCCCCCAGAGGCCGCCCGCCGCGCCGAGCTGAGCGATCGGTCTGCGCGACTTACTTGGTGCTAGGCAGAGGAGCGGACGCCGTGAATATATAACGATGAATTTTCCATCCACCATTCTCGCGCTTGAACAGAAAGAACTCGCTATTGGCCACGTCGGCCTCTACACCAGTCGCGATAATGGTGAACCGCCCCGTTGAATTGGTACGGACCCAGGCTCTGTCTCCGATGACTTCTGCTTCATGAACAATGAAATGCCCGTTGAGCTTCAGTGTCGCGAAAACCCACTCATAAGCTTTGCGCACGGCCTCTCGGCCGACCGCGGGCGGCGCGTACTCGGGCATGAACACCGGGTCCGAACTATAAAGTTCAAGAATGCCGTCGACGTTCTTATTCGTAAGGCCTTCGCTGTACGTGTCGATCACTTTCTCAAGCTGCCTTCGAGCGCCTTCAGATTCTTCCGCACTTGCGGCTACAAGTTGACTACGAGTGCCGCTATCGGCAGCAAAGGCTGTTGAAGAGAAAATCGACACCACAAACACCGCTACGAATTTGCCTAGCGTGATCATTGCTACTTTCATCCTTTCGAGTTCGCGCTGCCGTGGGCGGCAGTTCGATGAGCTCTCTTGGAGACATCAATTCATTTCTGAAGTCTCCGGGTCGGCCGGGCGTGCGCCAGCTCGAGCAGGCCGAATCGGCCCCGACCAGCGCGGCCGCCACCGCTTCCGGCTAGGTGGCGTGCTCGCGCAGGAAGTCGAGCGTGCGCTGGCGCGCCAACCGTGCGCTCGGCTCGTGGTAGCTCGCGCGCGCGTCGCAGTTGAAGCCGTGCCCCGCGGGATAGATGTGCATCGGGATCTTTGGATGGGCGGCGGCGATGCGGTCCCAGTGCTCCTTCGGGATCGACGCATCGGTGTCGCCGAAGTGGAGCAGCACCGGGCAGCGGGGCCGCTCGCTGGCGAAGTCGGCGACGGCTCCGCCGTAGTAGCTGACCGCCGCGGCGATGCCCTCGATGCGCGTCGCCGCGAGCCACGTGAGCGACCCGCCCATGCAGTAGCCGACGACGCCGACCTTGAGCTTCTCGCCCTGGAGCGCGTGCACCGCGGCGCGCAGGTCGACGACCATCTGGTCCCAGCCCACCTTGCCCCGCAGCTCGCGCCCGCGCTCGATGTCCGCCGGGCTGTAGCCCAGCTCGACGTCGCGCTCGACGCGGTCGAAGAGCGCCGGCGCGAGCGCCACGTAGCCGTCGGCCGCGAAGCCGTCGCAGACCTTCTTGATGTGGAAGTTGACGCCGAAGATCTCCTGCACGACCACGAGCCCGCCCTTCGGCTTGCCTGACGGTGTCGCGCGGTAGGCGGCCAGGCGGTGGCCGTCCTCGGCGGTCAGTGTGGTGGTCTCACTCATGGTTCCGGTCTCCTTACGCTGTTGCGTGGTGGCGGCGCACCGTGGAGCGGCGCGCCCTGACCGCCTCGGCCAGCTCGAGGAGTACGGGGACGGTCATCTCCCAGCCCATGCAGGCGTCCGTGATGCTCTGGCCGTAGACGAGCGCCGAGGGCTTGACGAGGTCCTGCCGGCCGTCCACGAGGAAGCTCTCCATCATGACGCCGACGATGCCGGTCTCGCCCTGGGCGAGCTGGGCGGCGATGTCCCGCGCCACCAGCGGCTGGCGGCGGTAGTCCTTTTCGCTGTTGCCGTGGCTCGTGTCGATCATGAGTCGCGGGTTGAGCCGTGCGTCGCGGAGGGCCGCCACCGTCTTCTGCACGCTGAGGCTGTCGTAGTTGGGGCCGCTCTGCCCGCCGCGGAGGATCACGTGGCAATCGGCGTTGCCGCGCGTGGCCACGATCGCGCAGAGCCCCTGCTCGGTGACGCCGAGGAACCGGTGCGGGTGCGCGCTCGAGCGGATGGCGTCGATCGCGATCTGCACGCCCCCGTCGGTGCCGTTCTTGAAGGCCAGCTCCCGGTGCACCTGGCTCTCGGTGGTGCGGGCCCCGATCGCGCCCCAGGAGACCAGATCTGAGGTGAACTGTGGGGTGATCGGGTCGAGGAACTCGCAGCCGGCCGGCAGCCCCAGTTCGGCCAGGCTCAAGAGCAGCCGCCGGGCGAGCCCGAGCCCTTCATTGATCTTGAAGCTCCCATCGAGGTGCGGA
>QHRS01000264.1 GCA_003221435.1 Candidatus Rokuibacteriota bacterium | reverse complement strand
TGGTTGTACGTCTCGGTGACGGGCGTGATCGTCTACCTGATGCTCTACCGGTTGTACCCTTCCGCGTGAAGCCGCGTGCCAGCCTCCCGATCTGTGGGGCGCGCGGCGCGAATCTTCCGGCGTGCGCTCCGGCTCGAGTGTCCCCGGTGCGGCGGGACGCGGCTGTTCAGCGGCTGGTTCGCGATGGCGCGGGAGTGCGCGCTCTGCGGCCTCCGGTTCGAGCGGGCGCAGGGGTACTTCGTCGGAGCGATCTACATCAACTACGCGGCGACGGTGGTCATCATGCTCGCGGGCTCCCTGCCGCTCTGGCGGTACACCGAGCTGTCGGCGGTCCAGCAGCTCATGATCTGGGTGCCGTTCGGGGTGTTGTTCCCGTTCTGGTTTTTCCGGTACAGCCGGAGCCTGTGGCTGGCCCTCGAGTACATGGTCAATCCGGAGCAATGAAGCGGGGGCGTCGCGCACGTCGGGAAGGGGCGCGCGTGGGGGTTGCCGTGACCGCGGGGAGACGTTATCGTGCCCGGGGCGCGCGACCGGACTGGCTCCTCGCCGGCGCGCTCGTGGCCGTGCTCGGATGGGCCGGGCCTGCGCCCGCCTGGGAGGTGGTCGCCGTCCCCGACGGTGGCTCGCTCCGCGGGGTCGTGCGCTTCAGCGGGACCGCGCCCCGGCTCGAGCTGCTCCGGGTGAACAAGAATCGCGACGTGTGCGGCGACACGAAGGAGCCGGAAGCGCTCGTCGTCGGGGCGGATCGGGGTGTGCGGGGAAGCGTGGTGCTGATCGAGGGCGTGGCGCGCGGCAAGAGGGCGGAGCACGAGGCGCTGATCAACAATTCCCGCTGCCGGTTCGTGCCGCACGTGAGCGCCGTCATGGCCGGAGGCCCGGCGCGGGTCAAGAACTCGGATCCCGTCCTGCACGACACCCACGGCGTGCACGCGATCCGTGGGGCGCTCGGCAAGGCGACCGTGTTCAACCTGGCCCTGCCGAACAAGGGCCAGGTGATCGACATCGCGAAGCGGCTCACGAGGCCCGGCGCGATCCACGTGCTGTGCGACGCGCACACGCACATGTCCGGCTGGCTCTACGTCCACGACAGCCCGTATGTCGCGGTGACCGACGAGGCCGGCCGGTACGGGATCGACGGCATCCCCCCGGGCACGTACACGGTCACGATGTGGCACGAGGGGTTCACGCTCAAAGACAAGGACAAGGACGGGCGGCCGGTGTACGACGAGCCCCGCTCGGTCAGTCGGGAAGTCACGATCGCCCCGTCGGGATCATCCACGCTTGACTTCGAGCTCAAATAGCCGAGGAGGCCCGCGCATGTACCGACACATCTACGTACCGGTAGACAACTCCGACTACTCGAACCGGGCGATCGACCTCGCGGTCGAGCTGGGGCGAGCGTTCGGCTCGCGGCTGACCGGCATGCACGTGTACGCCGCGCGGCTGCACGACTACCGGTTCAAGCAGATGGAGTACACGCTGCCTGACGAGTACAAGGACGAGACCGAGCTCGAGCGCCAGCGCCGGATCCACGACTCCCTGATCACGATGGGCCTCCAGCTGATCTCCGACTCGTACCTGGACGTCATGGAGAAGAAGTGCGCCGAGGCGGGCCTCGCGTTCGAGAAGAAGATGCAGGACGGCAAGCACTACAAGGTGCTGGTCGAGGACACCCGCGCGTCGGATTGCGACCTGATCGTGATGGGCGCCCTCGGGATGGGCGCCGTCAAAGACAGCCAGCTCGGGAGCGTCACCGAACGCGTCGTCCGGAAGGTCGCCAAGGACATCCTGATCGTACGCAACGCCGACCCGCTCCGCGACCGGCAGGGCGCGATCGTCGTCTGCGTGGACGGCTCGCCCCAGTCCTTCCACGGCCTCAAGGTCGGCCTCGCGCTGTCCACGGCGCTCCACCGCCCGGTGCAGGCCGTCGCCGTGTACGACCCCTATCTCCACTACGCGATGTTCAACGGCATCGTCGGCGTCCTGAACGAAAAGGCCTCGAAGATCTTCCGCTTCAAGGAGCAGGAGCAGCTCCACGAGGAGATCATCGACACCGGGTTGGCGAAGATCTACCAGTCGCACCTAGAGATCGCGCGGAAGCTGGCGGCCGAGAGCGGGGTCGAGCTGTCGATCACGCTGCTGGACGGCAAGTGCTTTGAGAAGATCCTCACGTTCGCGCGGAAGGAAGCGCCCTGGCTCCTGATCATGGGCCGTGTCGGCGTGCACTCGGACGACAACGAGCTCGACCTCGGCTCGAACACCGAGAACCTGCTGCGGCTGGCGCCCTGCAACGTGCTGCTGACCGGCGGCACGTTCTATCCGCCGCTCGACGTGAAGGCCGAGGAGATCATCTCCTGGACGGAGGAGGCCGAGGCGCGGATGGAGCGGGTGCCTCCGCAGATGAAGAGCATCGCGCGGACGGCGCTCCTCCGCTACGCGATCGAGCAAGGCCACACGGTCGTGACGCGGAAGGTCATCGACGAGGCGATGGCGATCTTCATGCCGACGCGCATGGCCGAGAAGATGCAGATCCTGGCGGAGGATCTCGCGGTGGCGAAGCTCCGCACGGAGAATCAGGCGGTGACGGCGATCTGCTCGATCTGCGGCTACACCGTCAAGGGGCCGAACCCGGTCGTCCGGTGTCCGGTGTGCAAGGCCGACGCGGACAGGTTCCAGATGATCAGCCGGGATGTGGTGGAGGCCATCGCCGCCCAGGAGGGCGGAATCGCCGAAGAAGAGTCGCTGCCGGGTGTCGTGACGAAGTGGTCGGCGGATGCCCGAGACGCGCTCCGCGAGGTCACCGACGCCTACCTCCGCCGCCGGGCCAAGGCGCGGGTCGAGAAGTACGCACGCTCGCGGAAGATCGCGGTGATCACCTGTGAGCTGGCGCTGCCGATGATCGAGGAGACCGTCGGTCGCGACAAGCTCGGCGCCGGCTGGGACACCCTGCTCGCGACGACCAAGTTCACGCCGGCCGCGGAGGTCCGGGCGCGCGAGGCGACGGCGGCGAGCGAGTTCGAGTGGACCGAGGAGGCGGTGTCCCGCCTCAACC
>QHRS01000263.1 GCA_003221435.1 Candidatus Rokuibacteriota bacterium | reverse complement strand
CGAATCCCTCCGCTGCGTCGGTCTTGATCCGAAGTCCCTGTACGATCACGGGGCCGTCGGATCGACCGGTTCTCGGCAGTGGCTCGAGCCTGGCAGGCAGGGGACGCCGGGATCGGAGCGCTCGAGGCAGTGCCGCTGGGACGTTGATTCGGAGCGTGAGATCGAGATTCTTCCGGCGCCCTGGCGTCTCCAGGTTCATTCCGGGGACTGAGCGGGCGCGTGCTACCGAAATGCTACCGACTCCGAGTCCTTTCCTGTCCATCCCTGTCATCGCCTGTCTGAGAGAACGAAGGAGCCCCACGAGGCGCCAACATCATGGGGCTCTTCTGACTTCATTGAGACGCAATGCCTTCGATCGGCTCCTGCGATCTCTGTCAGTTCTTGCTAATCAAATGCTTTCGAGACCGTTCGACTGACCCACCGAACCGCGCAACCTTCCACCCACGGTGCGCTCCATGCGGCCGCGTGATGCAAGCCGCCGATACTCCAGACAGATGGGATTGTTTCACGGACAAGACAGCACAGAAGAGACCGGCCAGGGCTGGAGAGGCGATTCGGGGTCGTGGTGTTGGGGATGCTGCACCGGCAGCTCGAACTCTCCTCAGCGCTCAGCCGCCGCAGCCTTACTCGGCCCTCCGCCCCTGGCCCTGCGCCCGACCTGCTCGTGCCGGAAGCAATCGACGACGTGGTCGTTTACCATGCCCACCGCCTGCATGAAAGCGTAGACGATCGTCGGCCCCACGAAGCGGAACCCGCGCCGGCGCAGCTCCTTGCTGAGCGCGAGTGACAGCGGGGTCTGGGGCAGGATGTCGCGCAGGAACCGCCAGCGGTTCACGACGGGTTTGCCGTCCACGAACTGCCACAGCCAGGCATCGAAGCTCCCGTGCTCGCGCTGCACCTCGAGGAACGCGCGCGCGTTCGAGATCGCGGCCTCGATCTTGAGCCGGTTGCGGATGATGCCGGAGTCGGCGAGCAGCGTCCGGCGTTGCGCCGCGCCGAACGCCGCGACTCGTTCGGGATCGAATCGCGCGAACGCCCGCCGGTAGTTCTCGCGACGATTGAGGATCGTCTCCCAGCTGAGGCCGGCCTGGGCGCCTTCCAGGATCAGCATCTCGAACAGGTGGCGGTCGTCGTGCGACGGAACGCCCCATTCGCGATCGTGATACTCGACGTAGAGGGGACTCGAAGCCTGTGCCCAGCCACAGCGAACGCGAGCGCGCCGCGCGCTCACTGCGGGCCGCTCTGGCCGTACAGCCGGCGGGCCCGGATCAGGCGCGACAGCGCCTCGGCGCGGCGTCCCAGCCGATCGAACAGGAGCCCCAGGTTGTAGTGGGCGTCGGCATAGTCCGGGTCGCGCTGGATCGCCTGCTCGTATGCGTGCACCGCATCCTCGGGGCGGCTCGTGTCTTCCAGCAGCACGCCCAGGTTGAACCACGCGATCGGATCACCCGGCGCGTACTGCGCGGCGGCGCGGTAGTGCGCCTCGGCCTTCGCGTGATCCCCGGCCTCGTGGTAGAGGCGGCCCAGGTTCACGTGCGCATCCGCGAGCGCGGGATCGAGCGCCAGTGCCCGGTGGTAGGCGTTGCAGGCTTGCGCGGGCGACTGCGCCTCGAGCTCGCAGCCGGCGTCGAACCACTGCTCGGCGGCGAGATCGTCGCCGACCTGCACGGGGGGCGCCGCTGGCGCGGTCCGGCGCTTGGCGGCGGCCCGGGCCAAGTGCTCGGTCGCGTCCAGGATCACGCCCCTGCGGATCGCGGGCTCCCCGGGATCGTCGAGCGTGGCGCGCGGATCCGCGCCGCTCCCGGTCGCGGGGTCGTCGTCCGCGTGCTTGAGCGGGAGCGCCGCGCCCGCAGTCCGCTCCAGGTCCAGCGTGAGCTGCCGAGGATCGAGCTCCGTCGCGCTACGGCCGTGCCGCCGCGCCGCCCTGCGCGCCGCACGTCGCATCATCATCGTTTCCGTCCTTCCATGGCCCGACATCCTCCGGGCGGTCCCGTCCGCCCGCTACTGTCACCGCTTCGATGCGGTCTTCCGCTTGGGAGCAGCCTCGGCGACGCGCGCCGCCTTGGCGGCCGGCTTGCGTTCGGGCTTGGCCTTCCCCGCCCGGGCGCCGCGCTCCTCGAGGCTCTGCTTGAGCGCGTCCATCAGGTCGATCACCTGCGCGCGCTCGGCTTGCGGCGCCAGCGTGGTGATCTGCTTGCCCTCGACCTTCATGTTCACGATCTCGAGCACGCGGTCGCGATACTCGTCGTGGTATTTCGCCGGATCGAACTTCTCGCTCGCCAGCTCATCGATCAGCCGCTCGGCCAGCTCCAGCTCGCCGCTCTTGAGCTTCGCGGATTCGCCCTTGTCGACCTCGCCGAAATCACGCACCTCGTCGCCGAAGAACATGCTGTGCAGCATGAGCCCGCCCTGCGCCGGCCGGATCAGCACCAGGTTCTCCTTGCCGCGCATCACGAACTTGGCGAGCGCCACGCGGTTCGTCTTCGTCATCGCGTCGGCCAGCAGCCGGTACGCCTTCTCGCCGCCGGCATCGGGGCCGAGATAAAAGGTCTTCTCGTAGTAGATCGGATCAACCTGCTCGAGCGGCACAAACTCCTCGATCTCGATCATCTTGGAGTTCTCCTGCTCGAGCTGCTTGAGCTCCTCCTCGGTGAAACGCACGTACTGCTCCTTCGCGAACTCGAAGCCGCGAACGAGTTGGGTGCGGTCCACGACCTCGTTGCACACCGGGCAGACCTGCTGCTGCTTGATGCGGTTGCCGCATTTCTCGTGGAGCAGGTTGAACGACACCCCGGCCCCGCTCGCGGCCGTGAACATCTTCACCGGAATCGAGACGAGCCCGAACGAGATGGTGCCCGAGCCCATCGAATGAGGCGGCATCGTCGTGTCCCTCCATGTGCCGAATCGGAAGGTGCTAGCCTAGCATACGGGGTTCGGCGCGAGGTGGATCCGGCCGGGGCGCAAGTGTGGGCCGGCGGGGGCAAGCGAGGCGCCCGGTGGGGCTTATCGCCGCCGAGGTCGCGCATGAACGCGCGCAGGCAGGCTCCAAAATGGTTGGGGCCCCGATCCGCCCATGCTGTGGACCGGAGCCCGCCACTTCCCCAGGGGGAGAAGACGAGCACGAAACGAGCAAGAACGGTGCCACGCGGGACGCGGCCCAAGTCTGCACGCGCGGAGAAGCCGGCGCCGGACTCGGACGAGGCAGCCGCCGCCGCTTCGCCGCTCGAGGAGTACTGGCGGAAGCGTGACCCCGGCAGCACTCCGGAGCCGTTCGGCGGCCAGGTTCGCGCCGGCGCCGGCCAGGCTCGGGCCGGCCTCTTGTCGTTCGTGGTCCACAAGCACGCCGCGCGCAACCTGCACTACGAGGAGAAGCGGCTCGCGGTGCACGTCGAGGACCATCCGCTCGAATACGGCGGCTTCGAGGGCACGATCCCCGCCGGCAACTACGGGGCCGGGAGCGTCATCATCTGGGATCGCGGCGGGTACGGCTCGTTCAAGCCCGAAGAGCTGCTCGAGCAGTACGAGCGCGGCAAGCTCGAGCTCGAGCTGTTCGGCTACAAGCTGCGCGGCCGCTGGACGCTCGTGCGGATGGGCCGCAAGGAGAAGGAGTGGCTGCTGCTCAAGAAGGCGGGCGCCGGCGCGTCGGACGTGGAGCTGGTGGACCGCTACCCGCAGTCGGTCGTGAGCGGATTGACGGTTGAGGAGATGGCAGACCCCGCGGCCAAGGTCGCGGCCGTGCGCGCGCAGGTCGAGGCGGTTGGGGCGCCGCACCGGGCGGTCGCCGCCAAGGGCCTGTCGCCGATGCTGGCCACACTCGAAGAGGACCCGTTCGATCGCGACGGCTGGATCTTCGAGATCAAGTACGACGGCGTGCGCGTGATCGCGCAGCGCGACGGCGCGCGGGTGGAACTCTGCGGGCGCAACGGCAGCAATATCACGAGCCGCTATCCCGAGATCGCCGAGGGGCTCCTAGTACTGCCGTACGAGAGCTTCGTGATCGACGGCGAGATTGTGGCGCCCGGCGCGACCGGACAGCCGAGCTTCCAGCACCTGCAGCACCGCATGCACCTCGTCAATCCGCACGACATCGCGCGGGGCCGGATCCAGGCGCCGGTGGTGGGCATGTTCTTCGACTGTCTCGCGGCGTTCGGATACGACCTCCGGCGCGAGCCGCTCGTCATCCGCAAGCAATGCCTGCGCTCGCTGCTGCCGCCGCTCGGCGCCGTGCGCTACTGCGATCACGTGGAACGGTACGGCGTGCGGTTTTTCGACGCCGCGGACGCCATGCACCTCGAAGGCATCGTCGCGAAGCGAGCCGCGAGCCCATACTCGAGCGCGCGCACGCGCGACTGGATCAAGATCAAGTGCCAGCGCCGGCAGGAGTTCGTGATCGGCGGGTGGACCGATCCGCGGGGCGGGCGCGGGTATTTCGGGGCGCTGGACGTGGGCGTGTACGAACCGGGCGACACGCCGCAGGCGCCGCCCAAGCTCGTGTACGTGGCGGGGGTCGGGAGCGGCTTCGATCAGCGGAGCATGAAGGCGGTGTGGGACCGGCTTCAAGACCTGCGCCGCGACACCCCACCGTTCGCGGAGCGAACCCCCAAGGCCAAGGGCCATCACTGGGTCGAGCCCCGGCTCGTGTGCGAGGTGCGGTTCACGGAGTGGACCGAGGACGGAGGGCTGAGACATCCCACGTACCTGGGACTGCGCGACGACGTGCCGCCCGAGCACGTCGTGCGCGAGAACGCGCCGGCGTACCCGGCCAGCGAGGGGTCGGGTCGCGTGGCCGAGCCCGCGCCCGCGGACCCGACGCCGAACGGCGGGCGGCGCGCCGGCCGGGCCCGCGCCGCCGCGGCCGGCCCGCCGCCCGGCGAGCGCGTCCAGCTCACGAACCTCAAGAAGGTGTTCTGGCCCGAGGACGGCTACACCAAGGGCGACGTGATCGCCTACTACGACGCGATCGCTCCCTGGATTCTCACGTACTTGCGCGACCGCCCCGTGTTCCTCACCCGCTATCCCGACGGCATCAGCGGCAAGTCGTTCTATCAGAAGGATGCGCCGGTGTTCACTCCGGACTGGGTGCGCACCGAGATGATCGGATCGAGCGACGGGACCGAGAACCGGTTCTTCGTGGTCAACGACGCCGAGACGCTGCGCTACCTCGCGAACCTCGGGACGATCCCGATCCACATGTGGAGCTCGCGGGTGGCGTCGATCGACCATCCGGACTGGATGATCCTGGACCTCGATCCCAAGGGCGCTCCGTTCGCGCACGTCATCCGGGTCGCCCACACGCTGAAGCGGATCCTGGACGATCTCGAGCTGCCGAGCTTTCCCAAGACCTCGGGCGCGAGCGGCCTGCACATCCTGGTCCCGCTCGGCGCGCGCTACACCTACGAGCAGTCCCGCACGTTCGCGCGCGTGCTCGCCACGCTGACCGTGCAGCGGGAGCCGGAGATCGCGACCGTCGTGCGCCACGTTCAGTCGCGCGGCGGCAAGGTCTACGTCGACTTCGGGCAGAACGGCCACGGCCAGTCGATCGTGGCGCCGTTCTGCGTGCGGGCGTTGCCGGGAGCACCGGTGTCGTGCCCGCTCGAGTGGCGCGAGGTGAATGCGAAGCTGGATCCGGGCCGATTCACGATCAAGACCGTGCCCGAGCGGTTCGCGAGCATGAAGGATCCGCTGCGGGGCGTGCTGGGAAAAGGGATCCGCATGGACCAGGCCCTGCGGCGGATGGAGACTCGGATGGGCAAGTGACTGCCCCGGGGGCCGGGCGGCGCAATTGTCCCCGCAAGTGACGCCCGCCCGGCGCCCGGCGGCGCAATTATCCCCCGCATGTGACGCGCCCCGGCGCCGGGCGGCGCGATCGCCGGGATCGGAGCGCCGCGGCGGCGCCACG
>QHRS01000092.1:22386-37155 GCA_003221435.1 Candidatus Rokuibacteriota bacterium | reverse complement strand
GGCTGATCGCGGGCGCGCGGGTGTTCACGGTCGAGGGGTCCATTGCCACCGCCGGCCAGGTGGTCGCGCGGAGCGCGGCCGCGCTGGGCTGGTTCGATCTCTCGACCCTCAGAGAACCGTACCGGCTCGAAGGCAAGAAGACGATCGGGCTCGAGATGGCGGAGCAGCTCGAGTGGAGCGCGCCCGATCTGCTGATCTACCCGACGGGAGGCGGAACCGGTCTCCTCGGAATTGCCAAGGCGTACGAGGAGCTCCGGGCGATGGGGTGGGTGCAGAGCCCGCTGCCGCGCTTCATCGCGGTCCAGGCCGAGGGGTGCGCACCGGTGGTGAGGGCATGGCTCGAGAAGGCCGCGACGACGACGCCCTGGGAGCACCCGGTCACGCAGGCCGCCGGACTGCGGGTGCCCGCCCCGTTCGCGGGGCGCCAGATCCTCGACGTCCTCCGCGCGACGAGCGGCAGCGCGATCGCCGTGAGCGAGGCGGCCATCTCCGATGGGCAACGCCTGCTGGCCCGACTGGAGGGCGTGTGGGCCGCGCCCGAAGCCGCCGCCGCGATCAGCGCGCTCGGCGTGCTGAAGGAACGCGGGGACTTGTCATCGGGCGCGCGCATCGTGTTGATCCTGACCGGCACCGGGATGAAATACGTGCCCCCCGCGCTGCCGGGTCCGGAGGAGCTGCCGCGCTCGGACGACGCCGCGGTGGCCGCAATGTGCCGTGCACTGCGTGAATAGTCGGTCGGGAGGCAGCCCTCCTCCCGACCGTTAACCAGCGTCCCTACTGGTTCGTCTCGTCTGACTGATTCTTCTCGCCGGCCGTCGGCGTGTCCTCCTTGGTCGTGTCAGGGGTGGCAGTGCTCTCCCCCTGCGCCGAGTCGCTGCCCTTCATCTGCGTGTCCTGACTCGCGTCATCATCGATCCCTGCCCAGCTCTTCAAGCTCCCGAAGGTGAAGATCGATCCGGCCGCGAGGGCCACCAGCCCTACCGTCCACCGCCGTCGCGCTCTCTTCGTCATCATTCCCGCCTTTCTCGTTGAGGGGTTTTGGGGGGCTCACACCGCATGCGGGGGAAATTGCAGCAAAAGCCATACCGTTCTCGATAGGGATCTTCATGAGGTGAAACTATTGAAAATCTGAGGCAGCGCTCTTCGACTGTGCGTCCATCAACTGACGCTCGTCACAGCGATTTGCCAACAGGAATCCTTTCGGGAACCGGAGGACGCTGACAGGCAGGTCGAGGCGCAGGGGAGTTCCGTCGCGCCTCAGGGCTCCTTGGAACCAGCCGCCTTTTCGTGGGGACTCGACCGACGCGCGCGGGACTCAGACGGCAACGCTTTGTCCTCGTCCGGGAAGTCATCGCGGTTCTTGACGCTGTTGGCCGCTGACAGGTTGACCGTCTTCTCCTCGCCTTCGGCGATCTCCACCTTGAGGCGCCAATGAACTTCGTTGCCGTCTCGATCGCTCAGCCTGAATTGCCCGCCCTTGATTCGATCGAACAGGAACTCTCCCTTTTCATTCGTCCGGACCCTGTAGAACAGCCGGGCACTCGCCGTGTCGAGCACTCCCCGGAGCGTCAATGCCGGCCGCCACATCGGTGCCGGCGGCTCGCTCCCCTCCCACGACAGAACGCCCCTGAGACGGGCCGTTCCGGTGTCATCCCCCCACGGGTGCGCTCTCGAGTATGCTGTCGACCGCTCCGCAGCGGTTTGCTGTTGAACGTTGGCGGGGGACTGAACATTCACGGGGGCCTGAACGGGGGGTTGAACATTGGCGGGACGCGCCGGCACCGCGCCGCGCACCGTGGCGGGCGCTCGCGTCGGTGGCGCCGCGACGGGAGACGACGGGCCTTGACACCCCAGGAGCAGACCGGAGCACACGACGAGCAGCTTCCGCATGCACTCTCCTTGGTGCGGTTCTCCCGTCAGTCCGATATCTCGCGGTAGGTTCCCGCCTTCACCGACCAGCCCGTGGGAACAAAATTGGAAATCGCCTTCACCTTGGCACAATCGTAGTTGATCGAAATATTGCCCTCGACGCTCGCGTCGATATTGGTCGAGGAGAGGTCTTTAATGTTCCGCGACATCACCGCACCATTGACCGTCGGTGTCCCGCTCATCGTGATGTCATTCTGCGCGTACAGGAGTCCGTTGATGGTCGTATTCCCTGAGTGAGTCACGCTTCCGTTGACCACAATCCATCCCGAGAAGGTGCTGGAACCTCCCGGGCCCGCGTTCCCCGCGATGGAGACGGTGATCATGTCGCTATCCGGATTGGTGCATGTCGTGGGCGGAGTCGGGGTGCAGGACAAGTTGTTGCCGCTCGGTGTGTCGATAAAGACCAGTCCATCGGCCGGAATCGGATTGCCGGCGTTGAACACCTGACTTCCCTGCATGTACGTGCCGCTCGCCTTGGCGAGCGCTTTCAGAGCATTCAGGTCGCTATCGGTCAACATGTACTGATCGAAGATGGATGTTGGGACGTTTTCCAACTGCCCCGGTGTACAGCAAAAGTTCACATCACCTGATACGGTCTGGTTTCCGGTCGTTTCTGCCCCGGCCATGACACCGCAGCTATTGTCGCTCGCCACCACCGACGCGTGACCAGGGGCACCGAGGAACTTCACCTGGCTCACCGTGAGATGAACGCGACGATGCGCTGCGCCAGGCACGGTCGTGCTATAGGTCGGTGTCCATCCTACCGCCTCGACGACGCGCTCATTCGTCGCAGTGCCGTTCGAGACGGTGACGAAGAAGCCTCCGGCTGTCCCCAGCGCCAGGAATGTGCTGCCGTCGTACGGTGACGGCGCAATGGAGCCAGCCATCGGGTTGGGGATCACCGTGCTCGTTAGAGCCCAGAGCGCTCGCTCGACTCCCGCCTCGGCGAGCGCTCGCGCCTGCGAACCCTTCCAGTGATTCCGGGCAATCAGTGGCTCGCTCTTCGAGAGCACCGCGAAAGCGACCATCAGTGTGGTGAGTAGCGCCAAGGCGATGAGTGCCGTGGGGAGCGCAATGCCGTGCTCGTTCCTCCTGGGCCTGAGCAGGTCGGTGAGTTGCATACGATCTCCTGATCTGGTTTCCGGCTTCAGCCTGCTGAGCCCGGAGGCCCAGGGGGCTCGAAGGTTGCCGGACGACGGAAGACTCAGGGCCTTGAGGGAGCGGACATTTCTGATAGCAAGATTTTAGCACGACGCCGTCCCATATCCTAAGCGGGCGAATTCTATGCGCGATGTGTCTGCTTCGTCACTGGGCAGCGGCGAAAGTTCGCCGACGAGGCGGGGACGGCTGCCGCCCACTGGCCTCTTGTCAGAATGATTAGGTTGCCTTATCGTTCCGATAAAGTTTCGTGAAGCATCGGTCCAGGAGAACCGGCGGAGATTGGATCGCATCCAAAAGCCGTCGCAGGCCTCGGCGGAATGCCGCCGAGCGCCAGAAGGAGGCACTGTGAGTACGGCGAGCGCCTCGCGGGGAGCCTATCTGGAAGCCGTGGCCCGGATCATAGACGAGGTCGTCGCGCCCTGCGCGCCCGGCATCGACCAGAGCAGCGTCTTCCCACGGGCCGCTGTAGAGGCCCTCGGAAGGGCGGGGCTGCTTGGCCTGATCAGCGCCAGGGATGTCGGCGGAATAGGCGAGGGGCATCGGGCCGCCACGATGGTGGTCGAAGCGCTAGCCCAGGCGTGCGGGTCGACGGCGATGGTTGTCTGCATGCATTACGCCGCCGCCGCCGTGATCGAGGCCCACGGCCCCCGAGCGGTCCGGGAAGCGATCGCGGCCGGGAGGCATCTGACGACGCTGGCGTTCTCGGAGGTCGGCTCGCGGAGCCAGTTCTGGGCGCCGCTCAGCAGTGCGACCGCCGACGGCAAGCAGGTGCGGCTCGATGCCAGCAAGAGCTGGGTCACCTCAGCGGGAGAGGCCGACTCCTACGTCTGGTCGAGCCAACCGGTGTCGACGACCGGCGCGAGCACCCTCTGGCTTGTCCGGCGCGATGCGCCCGGCCTCAGCATCCCGGCGCCCTTCAACGGACTCGGTCTGCGGGGCAACGCCTCGAGCCCGATCACGGCCAAAGGCGTCCTCGTCGACGTCGCCGACCGGCTCGGCCCCGACGGCGGAGGATTCGACATCATGATGGGCATCGTCCTGCCCTGGTTCCAGCACATGAACGCCGGGTTTGCACTCGGGACCATGGAGGCGGCGACCGCCAAAGCCGCCGCCCACGCCAGCGCGACGAGGCTCGAACACCTGGGCCAGACGCTCGCCGAGCAGCCGCTGACTCGGGCACACGTGGCCCGGATGCGCATCAAGACCGACATGGTGCGGGGACTCCTTCTTGACGCACTGGCCGCGCTCGAGAGCGGACGGGCAGACACGATGCTCCGAGTCCTCGAGGTCAAGGCGGCGGCAGGGGAAGCCGCGACCGAGGTGACGGACCTGGCGATGCGCGTCTGCGGGGGCGCCGCGTTTCGCAAGGAAGTGGGCGTCGAGCGCCATTTCCGGGACGCCCGGGCCGCGACGGTCATGGCCCCCACGACCGACGCGCTGTACGACTTCATCGGCAAAGCGGTCTGTGGTCTCCCCCTGTTCTAGTCTGAGGAGGATTGCGATGGCTCGTGCCCTGTCCACGGCGTGTCTCACCGTCCTGTTGCTCGTCGGCATCGCCGGCGCCGAACAAGCCCCGCCGATCACAGTCGGCATACTCCTGCTCAACCAGCCCTTCATCACGGAGCTCGCGGGTCCGCTCGACGTCTACCACCACGTGCCCACCGAGCGGTTGCGGGTCCTGATCGTCTCCGACACTGACCGAGAGCAGGTGACGTACGAGGGCATGCCCTTCCGCGCCAATGTCACCATCGACAACGCCCCCAAGATTGACGTCCTCGTCGTCCCGAGCGGCGCCGGGAGTCTCGACGCTGATCAGAAGAACGAGCGCGTGATCAACTGGATCCGTAAAGCCGCTCGCGAGGCACGGTTCGTCACCTCGCACTGCGAAGGCGCGTTCCTGCTCGCCGCCGCGGGTCTGCTCGACGGCAAGGACGCGACGACGTTCCCGACGGATACTGACGCGCTCCAGAAGAAGTACGCGTCGTGCCGTGTGCAGAAGGGGCAGCGGATCGTCATCGACGGTAATGTGATCACCTCGGCCGGGGGTCTGGCGAGCTACGAAGCGGCCCTCTACGTCGTGAAACGGCTGTTTGGCAAGGACGAGGCGATGACCATCGGCAGTGCGCTCGTCTTCGGTCCCAGCAACTTCGAAGCGCTCACCAGCGCCCGTTGAAGCCCGTGATGCTCGTGCTCGGCGCGGTTGCCTACGACCCCAAGGTCGTGGCCATCTGGGACGGCTTCAAGGCTTACTTCGAACGGCACCGTCTGCCGTTTGACTACGTGCTCTACTCGAACTACGAGCGCCAGGTCGAACACCTGCTCGACGGCGTGCTCCACGTCGCCTGGAACTCTCCGCTGGCGTGGGTTCGCGCGGCGCGCCTGGCCCGCGCGCGCGGCACGCCCGTGCGGGCGCTCGCGATGCGCGACACTGATCGAGACCTGACGTCCGTCATCGTCGTCAGGCGTGACTCCCCGATCCGCGCGCTGGCCGACCTGAAGGGCAAGCGGGTGGCCGTCGGTGCCATCGATTCGCCCCAGGCGAGCCTGATCCCCCTTGCCCACCTTCAAGAATACGGCCTCACGCCTGGACACGACTTCGAGGTGCAGCGTCACGACGTGCTCGGCGGCAAGCACGGCGATCACATCGGCGGTGAGCGCGACGCGGCCCGCGCCCTCATGGCAGGCCGGGCGGACGCCGCGTGCATGATCGACGCCAACCACCTCCTGTTCGTCAGTGAAGGAACGCTCCCGACAGCGGCGACGCGAGTTCTCGCGCAGACTCCCCGGTACGATCACTGTAACCTGACGGTCGGCCCCGCCGCGCCGGCCGACCTCGCGGAACGCTTCCGGACGCTCGTGCTCGGGATGTCTTACGATCAACCCGAGGTCCGCCCCCTGATGGACCTCGAAGGGCTCAAGGCCTGGAAGGACGGGCGAGTCGAAGGCTACCGGCTGCTCGAGGCGGCGGTGGACACCCTTGGATTCTACGATCGCGACGGCAACATCACCTGCGTCGATTATCGATATTGACGATCTGGGACTCGACCGCGGCGCCCATCTCCTGATCAAGCGGGCGCTGCGGGAGCTCCCGGTCGGCGGTCGTCTCGGCGTCCGCGGTCAGGCGCCCGACCTCCTCGTTCATCTGGCCGCCTGGTGCCGCTCCCAGGGCCACCAGCTCGAGCCGGCTTCCCCGCCCGTTGTCGCATGGGTGATCCGCGGCAGCGCCGAGACCGGCCGCTGGCGCGGCGCCGAACAGGCGGGCAAAGCTGCGGCGAGCGAGCAAGGAGCGGTCGTCGACCACCCGAAAGCTTCCTGGGGCTTGGCCGCCCGCGGGGCCACGGTCGAGGCGGGAGCGCCCGAGTTTCATTTCGCCCTCGCCGTGAAGTCCGAAATCTGGGCGGACGAGGCCGGACGCCTTTACACACAGGCCGCCGCTGCGCAGTGGAATCCCGACACGGCCATCGACTGGGACGCATCGTTCGACCTGCCGGCCGAGGTGGAGGACGCGGTCGTACAGCTCATGACATACCTGATCGAGAACGAGAACGCCGCGCTGCTCGTGCCTGCGCGCTTCCTTGGCCAGATCCACCCGCACTTCAAGGAAGTGATGCAGGTTCTCGCGATTCAAATGGCCGACGAGGCGCGGCACGTCGAGGTATTCACCCGACGCGCGCTGCTCAAGGGCCGCCGGCTCGGGCTCTCCACGGCCAGTGGACAGGCGTCGCTCAAGACACTCGTCGACGAGCCCGATTTCGCCCTCGCCTCGTTCCTGCTGTCTGTCCTTGGCGAGGGCAGTTTCCTCAATCTGCTGAGCTTCCTCCAGGCCTACGGGCCCGACCCGGTCACTCGGCAGATTGCGCGGCTCGCCGCCCAGGACGAGGCGCGGCACGTTGCCTTCGGCATGGCGCACCTGCAATTCCAGCTGGCCGGTGACCCGACGCTGCGCCACCGCCTCGCCCTGGCCATCGAACGTCGGCACCACGCGCTCGCGCAGACGTCTGGTCTCAACGAAGAAGTCTTCGATGCGCTGGTCCTCCTCGCGGCAGGGGCCTGGCGCCCGGCCGCGATCGGCGAAGGGTACGCCAGGGTTCAGGCGCTGAACTCGGAGATGGCCGCCGGGCGCCGGCGGCGCCTCATGAAGCTCGGCTTCGAGGAGCGAGCCGCTGAGGGGCTCTCCGAGCTGCATACGAGAAACTTCATGTAAGCCTCTCTGTACTGCTCGATCAGTGCTCTCCGTGCAGTGGTGTCCAGAATTTCTCCTGAAAGGTTTCGGGTTGACAGCGGCTCGCGGCCGGGCCTATTTTCCCGGACGTGCTGGCCTGCACGAGCGGCCGCTTCCCGAGGAAGCGCCGGTCGCCAGCGAGCGTCTTCAACAGCCTCGTCGCCGACAGGAAGGAGCGTCATAGTCATGAGCGAACTGGACCGACGCACGTTCATCAAGGCTGCCGCGGCATCGACCGCCGCGGTCGCACTGTCCCGGCTCGTGAAGCCCGAGACCGTTGTCGCGGCAACGCCGACTCGAGGGTCGGTGGTCACCAACGACGGCGTCACCCTGCGCTACGACGAAGCCGGCTCGGGTAAGCCGCTCGTCTGCATCCCGGGCTGGTCGCAGACCGCGGCACAGTGGAAGCACCAGGTGAGCGGCCTGAGCGACCGCTACCGGGTGATCGCGGTAGACATGCGAGGACACGGGGAGTCGACCAAGCCCGACCATGGCTACACGATCCAGCGGCTCGCCAAGGACGTCCAAGACCTGCTCGTGGCGCTCAATCTGACCGACGTCACGGTCATGGGGCACTCCATGGGCTGTTCGGTCATGTGGAGCTACTGGGAGCTCTGGGGGGCGGATCGGCTCGCCAAGCTCGTCCTGGTCGACCAGATGCCGATGATCACCGCGGACCCCGCCTGGTCCCCGGAGGAGAAGGATGACGCGGGCGCGATCTTCGATCCCACCTCGCTCTACGCGACGATCGACAAGCTGGCGGGCCCGGAAGGGGCCAAGACGACGGGGGGGTTCATCGGCGCGATGTTCACGAAGACCTACCCCCGTGACGACCTCGCGTGGGTCGTCACGCAGAACCTCAAGATGCCCCGCGAGTATGCGGCCGCGCTCCTCTTGAACCACTCGAGTCAGGACTGGCGGCGACTCATCCCGCGGATCACGGTGCCGACGCTCGTCGTCGGCGGCCGGGTGAGCGTCGTCCCCTGGAAGTCGCAGGTCTGGGTCCACAACCAGATTCGCGGGTCGCGGCTCGAAATCTTCGAGGAGAACGAAGGCGGGAACCACTTCATGTTCATGGAGAACCCGGAGAAGTTCAACCGGGTCGTCCGGGAGTTCATAGGCTGAGCCAGCCCGGGCAGCTGCCGGGCCCGGGTGCGGAGGGGCGTGCCGCCGGACGCACGCCCTCGTCCGATTCTGAGGATTCGATGACGGTGCCGCCCCCGACGCAGACCTGGGACGCCGACCGCTATGCGAGGAACGCCGGCTTCGTCGCCGGGCTCGGCTCGGCCGTCCTCGCCCTGCTCGCGCCGCGGCCGGGTGAGCGCATCCTGGATCTGGCCTGCGGCGATGGCACGCTGACCGAGAAGCTGGTCGCGGCGGGCGCGGTCGTGGTCGGCGTCGATGCCGGGCCCGATATGGTCGCCGCGGCGAGGAGGCGTGGGCTCGACGCCCGCGTGATGAGCGCGGAGCGCCTCACCTTCGACGGCGAGTTCGATGCGGTCTTCTCGAATGCGGCGCTGCACTGGATGAAACAGCCCGACCTCGTGATCGCGAAGGTCCGGCGGGCGCTCAGGCCGGGCGGGCGGTTCGTGGGGGAGTTAGGCGGGCATGGAAACACCGCCGCGGTCCTGACGGCGCTGATCGCGGTCCTGGCGCGGCGGGGGGTCGACGGCGTCGCGCGGAGTCCCTGGTATTTCCCGACGCCCGGCGAGTACCGGGAGCGCCTGGAAGCGGCGGGATTCGCCGTGGACTCCATCGAGCTGGTCCCCCGGCCGACCCCGTTGCCGACGGGCATGGCGGGTTGGCTCGAGACCTTCACCGACAGCTTCTTCAAGCCGTTCGCCTCGGAGGAGCGACGGAAAGCCCTCGACGAGGTCGTCGATCTCCTCAGGCCCACCCTCTGCGACAGCCGAGGGAATTGGACCGCGGACTACGTCCGGCTGCGCTTCGCTGCCCGGTTGCCTTAAGCGGATTTTCACGCCGGAGGAGGAGAGACGTGAGTACACCTGTCGCATTCTCGGCCAGGGAAGAGGTCCGCCCGGTCGTACCGAAGCTCGTCGAACTCAGCGAGACCGTGCTCTACGGAGATGTGTGGGAGCGTCCCGGGTTATCGAAGCGGGACCGCAGTCTCATTACGGTGGCGGCGCTCGTCGCCATGTACCGGAGCGATCAGCTCCGCGGCCACATCGAGCGCGCCCTCGCCAACGGGGTGACGCGGGACGAGATCGGTGAGGCCATCACCCACTTGGCCTTCTACTCGGGCTGGCCGACCGCGATGACGGCGGCGCGAATCGCCAAGAGCGTGTTCGACCAACGGAAGTAGCACGGCCGCCGGACACGGCGACGCGGAGGTCACCATGAAGGTCGGGTTCATTGGCCTGGGGATCATGGGCCACAGCATGGCGTCCAACATCCGCCAGGGCGGCTACGAGTTGGTCGTCCACGACATCCGCAAGGAAGCGGCCGCACCCCATCTCGCGGCGGGCGCCGCGTGGGCAGACATGCCCCGCGGGGTGGCCGAGGCCGCCGAAGTGGTGTTCACCTCGCTGCCGGGCCCTGCCGAGGTGGAGACGGTCGCCCTCGGCGACGAGGGGCTGCTCGCAGGGATGAGCCCGGGCAAGGTCTACTTCGACCTCTCCACAAGCTCCCCGGCCCTCATCCGGCGGATCCACGCCGTCTTCGCCGCCCGGGGCGTTCATGTGCTGGACGCCCCGGTGAGCGGGGGGCCGCGCGGGGCCCGGACCCGAAAGCTCGCGCTCTGGGTCGGTGGTGACGAGCGCGTGTTCCTCCGCTACAAGCCTCTGCTGGATGCTATCGGGGACCAGGCGATCCACGTGGGCCCCGTCGGCGCCGGCTCCGTCGCCAAGCTCGTTCACAACTGCGCCGGCTACGCGATCCAGACGGTCCTCGCGGAGGTCTTCACGCTGGGCGTGAAGGCGGGCGTGGAGCCGCTGGCGCTCTGGCAGGCAGTGCGCCAGGGGGCGCTCGGGCGTCAGCGGATCTTCGACCGGCTGACCGACCAGTTCCTTCTGGGCAAGTACGAGCCGCCCACCTTCGCGCTGCGCCTCGCTCACAAGGACGTGAGCCTTGCCACCGCCCTCGGACGCGAGTATTCCGTGCCGATGCGCCTGGCCAACCTCGCCCTCGAGGAGCTGACGGAGGCATTGAACCGCGGCTGGGGTGACCGCGACTCGCGCGTCGCCATGGTCCTCCAGGAAGAGCGGGCTGGCGTCCAGGTCCGGGTCGATGAGACCCGGCTCCGGGAAGCGCTGGACCGGGATCCACCCGCCGCCTAGCATGGCGACTCCGCACCCGCCGTTCCGTGCCGATCACGTCGGGAGCCTCTTGCGCCCGCCGGCGCTGAAGGCGCTGAGGCAGAAGAAGGAGTCGGGGCAGGCGAGTGCCGAGGAGTTGGCTCTCGCCGAGGACGCGGCGATCCGCGACGCCGTCACATTGCAGCAGGGCATCGGCCTCCAGGGCATCACCGATGGCGAGATGCGCCGCAAGTCCTGGCACATGGACTTTCTCCTCCAGCTCGGTGGCCTCGAGAGCGCAGGCAGGACGCTGCCGGTCGCCTTCCACGGACGGACGGGCGACCTGTTCTTCACACGCCCTGATCTGCAGATCAGCGGCCGTGTCACCCGGCCGAAGCCGATCTTCGTCGAGGCCTTCAAGTTCCTGAGGTCAGTGGTCAGGTACACGCCCAAGCTGACCATCCCGTCTCCCTCCATGCTCTATACGCAGGTCGGGCGGGCGAACATCGATGCCAACGTCTATCCCGATCTCGACACCTTCGCCGAGGACACCGCGGCCGCCTATCGCGCCGAGATCGCCGACCTCTACGCCGCCGGCTGCCGCTATCTGCAGCTCGATGACGTGAGCCTGGCCTATCTGTGCGACGAGGAGCTGCGCGCCCAGAGCCGGGCGCGTGGCGACGATCCCGACGTTCAGCTCGCGCTGTCGGTCAAGCTGATCCGGGCGACCCTGCGCGACCGCCCCCAGGACCTGACGGTTTGCACCCATCTCTGCCGCGGCAATTTCCGCTCTGGTTGGCGCGCGCAGGGCGGCTACGCGAAGGTCGCCGACACCATCCTCAACCGGATGCCCTACGACGGCTTCTTTCTGGAATTCGACGACGCGCGCTCCGGCGACTTCTCTCCGCTCCGGTACGCGCCCAAGCACGTACGCGTAGTGCTCGGGCTGGTCACCACGAAGGTCGGCGCGCTCGAGAAGAAGGACGACCTCAAGCGCCGCCTGGACGAGGCGTCCAAGTACATTTCGCTCGACCAGGTCTGCCTCAGCCCCCAATGCGGCTTTTCCTCGACCATCGAGGGCAACGACGTCACGGTCGACCAGCAGAAGGCGAAACTGTCGCTCTGCGTCGAGGTTGCAGACGCCGTGTGGGGCGGCCTCTAGGAGCGTGTCGGAGCAACCGGCTCCGAGCGCCGGCTTTGCCGGCGCCCGACCTGGGGGAGGCTCGGAGGGGGCCGTCGAGGCCCCCTCCGATTGGTCTAGACCAGCAGGATGCGGACAAACGAGCCGACCCACGACCTCACGCTGCCAGGACGGGGGCGGCCGTGAAGTCCGGCCGCGCGAGCGGCCCGAGGTCGGCCACGAAGCACGGCACCTCGCCGAGGTGGGGGTAGCTCACGAAGTGCTGCTGCATCCTGCTGGCGACGGGATCCACGCCGACCCGCTCCAGCGCCGGCGCGGTGAGAAGCAGGTAGGCGCTCCCGTTGACCGGGTTCTTGAGCAGGCGATGGACGAGGATGACGTCCGGTCCGGCGACGCGCGCCCGCCCCCCGACCGTCTGTCGGATAAAGCGCCCGTGGTGGACGACCAGCTTGAGATCCAGCCTTGGGATGTCGCTACAGGCGCGGCACGCGCAGCTTTCGTCAAGCGCCAATTTCCGCTGCTCCTCCTTGAACACGGCGAACGCGTCCGCGAGCAGGGCCGGCAGGACGCTTCCATCGGGCAGAGCCCCGTCGGGGCCGATGGCGAACACGGCGTCCCCCTCGAGCTCCTGGATCTCCAGCGGCGGTGAGAGCCGGCGCATCACCGCTTCCAGGAGGACGCCGGTGACGAGCGCGCCGTGCTCCAGCTCGGTCCCGGCGACGAACGCGGTGAACCCGGAGATATCGGCCAGGACGAGAAAGCCCGCCTCGGCCCGGATGTCGTCACTCATGTCCCTGCCTCCCTCCCTGCTACCGTTAAGACACCGGACAGGCGCCGGCGTGAAAGCCCAGGCCCTCCCCTTCCTTCTGTGCTCGGCTGACGTCTACCCGCTTCACGGTAGCCTCCCAGTGGTGTTATACGAGCGGAGGGAGGCGGGTTTTGGGGGGATTGAGTTTCTGACTTCCGAACTGGCGAGGAGGGTCTACTGATGGCTCAAGGCTTTGGTGCGCTGATGCCGCGCGAGGTGGCCGCCCTGCTCCACTCGGCGGGTGTGGCCATCCGCGCCGAGCTGACTGGGCTTCCCGAATCCGTCGTGCGCTGGCATCCGAGGTCTGGTGAATGGTGCATCCTGGAGGCGCTCGGTCACCTGATCGAGGCCGAGCGACGCGGCTTCGCCGGGCGGATCCGCCAGATCCTCGACCAGGAGGAGCCCAGGTTTCAAGCCTGGGACCAGGTCGAGGTGGGGCGGGCCCGACGCGACTGCTCCCGCGACGCCGCGGCGCTGCTCGACGAGTTCACGCGGCTCCGCGACGAGAGCATCGCCCTCGTGGAGGGCCTGCGGGAGACTGATCTCTCGCGGGGCGGTGAGCATCCGACCGTCGGTCACCTTCGCGTCGGCGACCTGCTGCACGAGTGGCTCCACCACGACCGCAATCACCTCAAGCAGATGATGGCCAACGTCCAGGCGTTCGTCTGGCCCAGCATGGGCAACGCCCAGCGCTTCTCCGACGAGTGAATCGGCTCGCGGTAGGGCGTCCCGGTGCTCAGTCTGGGCGAGCCTTGGCCACGATGAAGAGGCGGCGAAACGGGAACAGCGTGCGGCCGTCTGCGCGGCGCGGATAGGCGCGCGCGACTAGCTCGGCGTAGTACGCCTCGAAGCCGTTTCGCTCCGGGTCGTCGAGCGCGTCGAGCAGCGGCCAGAGCCACGTGCCCTTGGTCCACTCCTTGACCGGGTGCTCACCTTCGAGTACCTGGAGATATTCGGTCTCCCAAATGTCGAGGGCCGCAGCGCGCTGAGCCAATAAGCCGTAGTAGAAGGCCGAGTCGGCCACCGGCGCCGGGCGGAGTAATGGCTCGAGCTTCGGACGCCAAGGCCCGCTCCGGACCGCGTCGGTGATGGCGGTATGGGACGGAGCCGAAAAATTACGGGGCATCTGCACGGCGAGCACACCTCCGGGCGCCAGCGCGGAAAAGAGAGCGGGGAACAACCGGTCATGGTCTCCAAGCCAGTGAAAGGCGGCGTTTGAGTATATGACGTCGGCCGGCCGCAGGGGCCGCCACGTCGCCAGGTCGGCCCGCTGCCACACGATCTCCGGTGCCCCGGTCGCCGCCTTCGCGAGCATCTCCTGAGACTCGTCCACACCGGTGACGCGCGCGTTCGGCCACCGCTCCTTGAGGAGCCGCGTCACGTTGCCAGCGCCAGCACCTAGGTCGTAGATCTCGGCCGGGTTGGCGACGTCAATCCGGCTCAACAGATCGACTGCTGGTCGCAACCGGTGGCCGGCGAACTTCATGTACTGCGCAGGGTCCCAGGGCACGGGGCGCTCCTTCTATCCCTTCCTTCGCCGGCCCGTGGTCGTCATCCCCGACGCCGACGCGACCGCGGCGCGGGGGCGCTTCGCGGCAGATTTGCGGGTTGCGGTCCCGCGCGTTGGGCGTGCGCCCTTCGGAGGGAGCGTCGCGACGTAGGAGAGCGCGCGAGCCGTCCATCGACGCAACGCACGCTGGTCGCCGAGGATCGACGGGGGCAGGACGACGTACTCACGCATCGGTCGACCCGGGACGGGCTCGAAGATGCAAGCGCCCTCCACGCCGAGCAGTTCATTTCGTTCCGCCTCGTCGAGGCGCACGACCATCCGCTCTTCGTGGAGACCCGTGAATAAGTGTCCGTTCACGAGTGCGGACGGATAGCCGAACATCTGGCGGCGCTTCACGCGGGGATCCGCGGGCAGCGCTGTGTTGAAGATGGCCTTCAGGCCCTCAGAGGACTTCTTCCATGCCATGTCTGCCTCCAATCGCTATCCAACGGTGCGTTCGCCTCATGAGTTGGTCCCTCCTCGGGCCCGGCTTCGAGCGGCGCCACCGAACGGGACTCGGTGCTCCTCTCGCTTCGCGGAGGAACCGGAGCAGGGGAGGGGCCATGGACAAGATGTTGAGCGAAAACCCCCGAAAGGCAATGGCCTTGTGATTTTCAACTTGAACGGTGAACACACCGGGCCATAATTCTTTGACAGCCGGAAACCATGCGGGTCCGCGGCCTTTTCGTTCACTGCACCATGCCG
>QHRS01000092.1:0-22364 GCA_003221435.1 Candidatus Rokuibacteriota bacterium | reverse complement strand
AACGCTGGTTCATCGGGTTCGCGGCGCTGTTTCTGCTTCTCGGCGGTGTCGCTCAGGCCGACGACGAGGAGCCCACGTCATGGAGCGTCGGAGTCCGCACGTGGATGACCGGCGGCTACACCAAGTGGAACTTCCAGGGGGCAGGGATCAGCCCGTTGTCGGAGCTGCGCTGGAGGGGCACTGACGCCGTGATCGTGGAAGGCAACGCCGACTTCGTCTGGAAGGAACTCGTCTTGATGACGAGCCTCGGCGCCGGCAAGGTGACCGATGCCGTCCTCATCGACGACGACTTTCTCCTGAGCGACCACCAGGGACGCTTCTCCCACACCCGATCCAGCGTTGACGACGAAGGCGTGTTCTTCTTCAACGCCGATGCCGGCTGGCGCGCCGGCAGTTGGCGTTCCGGGAAGAGCGAAGCGCTTGGCTACGTCGACGTGTTCTTGGGCTATCAGTACTGGACCGAGGAGTATGTCGCGTTCGGCGCAGTAGGCGGGGGACCGGGTCTGGACTCGATCTCCATCCCGTCGCGCGCCCAGGTCCCGATCGTTGCCGGCCTGTCCGCGCGGGCAACGGCAGTCCTCCTGCCGTACAATCACACCGAGCTCGAAGACATCCACCACCTGCGGACCGACCTCAAGCAGAACCCGAGCTTTTCTTCGGAAGCCGATGGCGGGGTCGGCTTCCAGCTCGACGCCGGCCTGAGCTACCAGGTGTGGGAGGGGTTGTCGATCGAGGGTGGCTACCAATTCTGGAGGATCGATTCGGGTCAAGGTGACAAGTTCACCCACGCGCTCACGGGCACGACGAAGGACACGCTGAACCAGATCCTCGTCGAGCGGGGCGGTCCCTACCTCGGCCTGAGGTATCGCTTCTAAGAGTCACTCGCGGAGGGTCATGAAGACCGGGGCCGGACACGCCCTCGCCGTCGGCTTCGAGGGGACACGGATTCCCGACGACCTCGTGGCGCTGGCGGCGCAGGCCGGGCTGGGCGGCATCATCCTGTTCGCGCGCAACTGTCCGAGTCTCGAGGCCGTGCTCGCTCTCACGGCGGCCGCACGGAGGCTCGGCCCCGACGTCCTCGTCATGGTGGACCACGAGGGCGGACTGGTTCACCGCTTGCCCCCTCCGTTCACCCGGTTTCCGCCTCCCGCGACGGTTGGACGTACCGGCGACCCTCGCCTGGCGGCAGCCGTCGCGAGGGCAATGGCCCGCGAGCTCCGCGCCGCCGGGTTCGACTCCGGCCTGGCGCCGGTTCTCGACTGCCTGCTCAACCCAGCAAGCACGGTGATCGGTGACCGAGCGTTTGGGGCGGCCCCGGATGCCGTCGCGGCGTGCGGCGTCGCGTTCGTCGAGGCCGTGCTCTCCGAAGGATGCGTGCCCGTCGCCAAGCACTTCCCGGGGCACGGCCGCACCTCCCTCGACTCGCATGTCGCATTGCCGGACGTTGACGCAACCATGGACGACCTGGAGCGCGGGGACCTTGTTCCGTTCCGCGCCGCCCTCGCAGCCGGCTGCCCGGCGGTGATGGTCGCCCACGTGCGATACCGCGCGCTCGACCCGGCGCTCCCGGCGTCGCTCTCGGCAGAGGTTATCGGCGGCCTGCTCCGGCGGGGTCTCGGCTTCTCCGGCCTCGTCTTGAGCGATGACCTCGAGATGGCCGCCGTCGCCTCCACCTGGGGTGTCGGGGGTGCGGCTCGACGGTTCCTGGCCGCCGGCGGCGATCTCGCGCTCATCTGCCGGAGCGCCGAGGCTCGAGACGAGGCGGTGGCGGCCATTGGCGAGGACATCGACCGAGGCGCGCTGGATCTGGCGCAGGCCGTGCGGCGCCGCCAGACCGCGCGCCGGCTCACCGCCGGACCACGGCCCGACGTCTCGGTCATCGGCTGCCCCGAGCATCGCGCCCTCGGCGAGGAAGTGGCTCGGCACTCGGCCGCGCGAGGCTGAGTGGTGCGATGCTACGGGCGATGAGTGGATCGCGGCTCGGGCGCCGGGCGTTCGTCACGCTGGTCTCGAAGGCGCTGGCCGGCGCCGGGGCCCTCGCCCTCGCGCGCCCGGATCCCGTGCCGGGGCGCGACCGCGATCCGAACGCCTTCACGGGACAGGAGACGTTCGAGCGGTTGTTGACGCTGGCGCACGAGCGCGCGTGGAGCGAGCTGCCGATCGGCGAACGGATCGGGGCCATCGGCATGGCGCTCCGGCAGACGCCGTACGTCGCCGCCACGCTGGAGCTGTACGAGGATCGCGAGGTCTGCTCGGTCAACCTCCGTGGCCTGGACTGCTGGACGTTCTTCGAAAGCGCGCTCGCCTTTGCGCGAATGCTGAGGCGCGGCGGGCGCACCCCGGAGGCGCTCCTGGCGGAGGCCACCTTCCTCCGCTACCGGGGCGGCCAGCTCACCGACTATGCGTCGCGGCTGCACTACACGAGCGACTGGTTTTTCGACAACGAGCACAAGGGCGTGGTCCGTCTGATCACGCGCGAGCTCCCGGGCGCGGCGCGCTTCACCAAGCGAGTCAGCTTCATGAGCACGCATCCCGAGGCCTACCGGCAGCTCAAGGCGAGCCCCGACCTGGTCCGGAAGATTGCGCGCGTCGAGGCCCAGATCAACGCGCGCGAGATGGAGTATGTGCCGAAGGAGAAGGTGGCGGAGGCCCAGCCATTCTTGATGACGGGGGACATCGTCGGGATCACCACGACGCGCGCCGGCCTCGATTGCGCGCACGCGGGGTGCTGCTACCGGGACGAGGCAGGCGTGCTGAGGTTCCTGCATGCATCGACGACGCAGAGGGCGGTCGTCCTCGACGGGGAGCTCGCGACGTACCTCGCGCGCGTGTCGACGCACACCGGCATCATGGTGGCGCGCCCGCTTGAGGCTACGTAGCGGCAGCGATCAGAGCAGCCCTAGGCGCTCCTTCAGCGCGCGCACGCGGTCGCGCGACACGACGAGCTCCGTCCGGCGATCGTTCTTGAGCCGGACGAGCAAGCGCCCGCCGAAGTAGGCGTGCAGCTCGCCGATCCAGGCGAGATTCACCAGCGCTCCACGATGGATGCGCAGGAACCGCGCCGGGTCGAGCTTGCGCTCCAGGTCGGCGATCGTCACGTCGAGCATGTGCTCGGCCCCTCCCGTGACGGCGTACGTCGCGCGGTCCTTCGCGAAGACGTGCGTGACCTGTTCGACGGGGATCAGGTGAACGCGGTCGCCCGCTCGGGAGGCCAGTTGATCGAGGAAGGTCGGCGCGCGCAGGGTCTGGGCCAGGCGTTCCAGCACGCCGCGCATCTCGCCGCCGGCGGACCCGAGGCGCCGGCGGGCGACGCGGTCGAGCGTACGATCCAGTCGCGCGCGCTCGATCGGCTTCAACAGGTAGTCCACCGCGTTCGTCTCGAACGCTCGAACGGCGTGCCGGTCGTACGCAGTCGTGAAGACGACCATCGGCTCGGTGGGAAGTCGTTCCACCACTTGGAACCCGCTCAATCCGGGCATCTGGATGTCGAGGAACACGACGTCGACCGGCTGGCCACTGACCTGCGCGAGCGCCTTTTCGGGATCCGTGGCGCGCCCGACGATCTCGACCCGTCCCGTCGCCTCGAGTAACCGTGCGAGCCGCTTGAGTGCGAGCGGCTCGTCGTCGATGAGAAACGCCCGAATGGGCGGGGTCGCCGGCGTCGTCACCCACTGTCCGTTCGCGGGAGCACGACGGTCACGAGCGTGCCGCCGTCGCGGCGCGTGACCTTCAGCGACGCCGCAGCGCCGAAACGTCCGGCGAGGCGGCCCTGGAGATTGTCGAGTCCGTGTCCGGCCGGGAATGCCTTGAGTGCGAAGCCCGGTCCGTCGTCCCACACGCCGAGGATCACCTGACCCGCGACCGCCGACGCCTCGACGCGGATGCGGCCACCGCCCGAGCGTGGCGCGATCGCGTGCTTCACGCTGTTCTCGACGAGCGTCTGAATCGCGAGCGGTGGGAGCGCGCAGGCCTTGACGTCCGGAGTCACGTCGATCGCGTACGACAGGCGGTCACCGAGGCGCGTCTGCTCGATCTCGAGATAGTCGGAGACGATCTCGAGCTCCTGGGTCAACGGGACGACGCCGCACGCCGTCGCGTCGAGAGAGAACCGCAGGAGCGCCGCCAGGCGCTCGACGGTGCGCTCCGCGCGGTTGGGATCTTCCTGGATCAGGGACGAGATCGCGTTGAGCGTGTTGAACAGGAAGTGCGGCTGCAGGCGCGACTCGAGCGACGCCAGCCGCGCTTCCAGCGCCGTCTTCGTGGCGCGCTCGCGCTCGAGCTCCTTCGTCCGCAGCTCGAGGGTCACGGTCGCGAGCTGGTCGCGCTGGGACTCGTAGAGCGTCATGCCGATGCCGAACGTCGCCGTGAGGAGCGCGTTGATCCAGAAGTCCGATCTGAAGCACGTCCCGAACGGGCGGTGACCCGGGGCGACCACGAGGACGATCAGCCCGCACGCCAGCGCGGTGCCGGCGACCGCCAGGCTCAGCAGCGTCGCCAGCGTGATGCTCCACCGCGCCGTGACACTCCGGCCACGGAGTCTATGGAACACGTGCGGCATCGCGAGTCCCGCGAGGCCCCCCATGACGCCGGCATGGACCAGCGCGTGCTGGAGCGTAAACAACACCGACCACGACTTGAACATCACGAGCAGCGAGGTCACGAACACCGCGGCCGCCAGGCAGACGGCTGCGAGCCGGAACCAGTATGTCCCGCAGGCGCGGGACTTCTCGACTGCTGCCGACCGTCCGGCGCGCGGCGCCGATCAGGAACAGCCCGCCACCCACGATCACGGGCGTCCAGTCGCGTGGGATCTCGAGCGCCCGCGCCAGCACCACGGCGAGGCCGGTGACCGTCACGATGAGTCCCGCGACCATCACTCCGATTGTCCGGCGTCGACTTGTCGTGGCCATCGCAGCACCCTCAGGAGGTGCGGCGTCACGCCGCATAGAAGTTGCCGTGGAATCCCAGCGGGATGTGCTGCCCGGTCCACACTCGCGCCTGGAAATCCATGGTCCCGGCGTCCCGGATCTCGAGAAACGTCTCGTCGCGTCGCGCGTCATAGCCCTGCACTAGCACCCACCCCCGGTCCTCTTCGCGTCGTCCGGGATGCGGCACGAAGACCGGCTCGCCGAAGGCCCGCGTCTCTCCCGCCTCGATGCGGAGGTCGGCGCCGCCCTGCAGGTCGTGCCGCACGATCTCGAGGGGCGCGAATGGTCGCGCCGCCGACAGAGCGGCGGTGTAGAGATAACGCGCGTGGGTGCCGACGCGCCGGGCGTCGAAACGCGGGAACTCTTCCGCGCGGCTGACGACTGCGCGGCGGGCAGGGTCGAGCGTGACGCGCGTCAGGACATTCGGCGTGACCGGGGCCACCGAGTCCTTGTCGAACGCGTGGAGGGCCGCCAGCACGGACCCGTCGGGAAAGAGCAGCGAATCGACGACGAGCTTGCCGTCCTGCTCGAAGGCATTGCCGTGATGGAAGACCATCGCCGCGGGATGCTCGATGGTCACCGGGGCCCCGCCGCCGTCCTTGCGCAGGACCACGAAACGCGTCGGCTCGCTGTCGAAGTACCCGAACGCTTCGGCCACGGTGACCTGGCCGGTCAGCAGGCGAGCGACGTCGAGGCGAACGGGCGGGATCACGAAGACGAGGTGGTCGTGCGCGAGGAGCACGTCGTGGACCATGAAGAAGTCGCGCTGCGGAATCGCGTAGAGTTCCTTCAGCCGCCCACTGCGCTGCATGCGATAGACGGTGAGCGCCCATCCCTCGCCTTTCCGGATGCCCCAGGCGTAGCCCTCACCCGTCTGCGGATCGAACCGCGGGTGCGCGGTGAAGGTGACGTCGCGCGGCAGCGTGCCGTAGAAGTCCCACTCGCCCCGCGCGGAGAGGTCGACGAGATCGATCGAGGTCGGGTGTCCGCCTTCCGACAGGCCGAGCAGACGCCCGTCCCATCGGATGACGTTGACGTTCGGCTGATTCTTCGGGAGCGGTTCGCGGTCGGCCGACGACGGCGCCATCGTCCCGAACTCCTTGTAGAGCATCTTCCCGGCGTTCCGCTCTTCGACTCTTGCCGCGGTTTCGACGAACCGGGCGCGCAACGTAACCTGGCCATCCCGGAACGCGTACCGCGAGACGAATGCGTCGCCGTCGAACAGGTGGCGCAGCGCGACGCCAAACGTCTCTTTCTGTCCTGGCGCGACGCGGTACAGGACACCGTTCAACTCCTTGGGGACGGCGCCGTCGACGCGACCGAGCGTCCATGCGCCTTCGGCGCTCGCCGTGCGATACGCCAGATAGCCAAGGCTCCGGCGGTCGGCGGCGATCGCGCGCATCGCCGTCTGCGACTCGATCAATCCGAGCGCGCTCGCCAGGCCGATCGTCTTCGCGAACTGACGACGTGTGATCATGGTCGCGTCTCCCCCAATTCCTTGTCGATCGTCTGTGTCTCGGCAGCATCCGGGTAGGCCGTCTTGCCCTTCTCCCAGGCCGCGCGCGCCTCGGCCCTCTGGTCATTCTTCTTGTAGGCGCGCCCGAGATGGAGATACACGGACGGCATCACCGCGTCCGGAACGGACGCCGGATCCCTCTGCTTCATCGCGACGATCGCGCTCAGGTCCTGCACGGCGACCGGCGCCTTCCTGAAGAAGTCGGGCACGCGCGTCGCGGTGATCCCGCGCACGACGTACACGATGAAGCCTTTCTTCACCCAGCCGGAAGCCGCGACCATTGACACGTCACGCGCCTTCCGGACCTGCGCGCTACCGAGCCAGGCGAGCGCCGCCGGATCGTTCGGATCGGCCGCGACGGCCTTCTCTAGCATCGCGAGGGCGTCGTCTACGCGGCCCGCGTCCAGCGCCTGCTTCGCCTGAGCGACCAGATCGCTCGTCTGCGGCTCGACGTGTGCCGGATGCCAGACGGCGAGACACAGCATGGCGCCAGCCGTCACTGCGACCTTTCGCATCGTCCGTCGTGTCCGGTTCATGTGGGCCTCCGTCAGGAACGGACGGATGAACGGTCGGAACCGGGGGATGAACCGGAGAGGCCGTTCAAAGCCCGCGGCCGGCGCGGATTCGAGCGCCTCGGCGCGCGGCGGCCGTGAATAGAGCTTGCGGTACGAGCGCCAGCCGCGATGGCTCTGCGGGGAGCCCGCGCTCAGCGCCAGTTCGAGTAGAAGGATCGGATGAAAGGGCGCAACGCGCGGGCGATCTCGCGCCGCTCTTGCTCGGCCGGCGTCAGGGGTTGGGCGAGGCGGGCGCGAAGCTCCGATGTCAGCGCGTCCGCGTCGAAGCGGGTCGGCCGGCCATCGAGGAAGACGGGCTCGCCGTCGACCAGCACCGCATCGACGTGGGCGGGGGTGGCGCGGTGGAGCAGGAGATCGACAAGGGAGGCTCTGTCGGGAATCCCGCAGGGGCCCGCCAGGCGCTCCAGATCGATGAGGACCGCGTCCGCTCGCTTTCCGATCTGAAGCGTGCCGACGTCCTCGAACCCGCAGGCGGCCGCGCCATTCGCGGTCGCCATCTGGAGCAGGTGAGCCGGCGTGGGGCCGGACCGCTCGTGTCCGACGCCGCGGTGAAGCAGAGAAACCAGGCGGATCTCCTGCAGCATGTCGTGGTCGTCGTTGAGGCCGTTGGAGTCGATGCCGAGCGCCACGGGGATGTCGCGCCGGAGCATCGCGTCGAGCCTCGCGGTCCCGCTCCGGAGCCGCAGGTTCGAGCTGGCGTTGTGGCAGATGGTCGCGCCGCTGTCGGCGAAGAGATCGAGATCGCCGTCGGTGAGCCAGACACCGTGAGCGCAGGAGAGCTCCGGGCCGAGGAGGCCGAGGCCGTGGAGATGGGCGGCCGGTGTCTTCCCCAGTGTTCGCAGGGCCCAGTCGTGCTGGTACCGGGTCTCGTCCAGGTGCGTGTGGATGCCGGTCCGGTACGTGGCCGCGTACCGCTTGATGTCGGCGAGGAACTCGTCGGAGGACCACTGGAGGTTGCTCGGGCTCAGGAGGATGCGAACGCAAGCGGTTCGATTTTGCCCGTGGCGCGCGAGGAGGTGCTCGAAGAGCGCAAAGTAGTCCGGGCGCGACAGGCCGGCCGGGCCGAGCCGCGATGCGAGCCGCCAGGCGAGCGCTGACGGCAGCGAGGCGAGGAAGACCTCATCGTCCGTGTAGACGATGCGGCGCTGATCCCTCATAGCGACCGAGAAGGCCACGCGGAGTCCGGCCTCCGCGTATGCCCGGAGGATTCCCCCGGCGCTTGCCGCCAGCGTGTCAGCGGCGGGAGGGACCCAGCGGACGTAGTTGTGCATCACGGTCGTCACGCCGGAGCGCAGGAAGTGGAGACACCCCCAGAGCGTATCGAGGTAGGGATCGACGTCCCGCCGCGCCCACATCTCCGAGAGCCATAGCTCGAGCGGGCCGTCGGCGCAGCCGAGGAGCCGGTTCGATAAGCCCCCGTGGTGATGGGCGTTCACCAGGCCCGGCATGACGAGATGGTGTCGCGAGCCCAGCTCGCGGGTCTCTGGATGCCGAGCCCTCAGCTCCGCATACGGCCCGACCTCGACAATCACCCCGTCTCGCTGGAAGACAGCGGCGTCGTCGACGAGATGCGTCGTCTCCGGTGGCTCGCTCTTCTGGAGCAGGTACCGGCCGCGGATCAGCGATTCCGACGTCACCGCGGCGGCCGGATCAGCGAGGGGCACGTCGGAGTATCTGCCTTCGAGCGCCGGCTATGCCGGCGCAATCCGGTTCGGGGGAGGCTCGGAGGGGGCCGCCGAGGCCCCCTTCGATGCTCTAGGGGTGCGGGCGCACGCTCGCGCGGAGGACGGAGTCGACGAAGTGCGGCGCGAGCAGATCAATGGCCTGCCATGCGGCGGCCCACCGTCGCGACGTCGGCGCCGGCCGCGGGCGTCTCATGCACGAACTCGCCGTTGAACATGACGACGAGACGATCCGCCAGCTCGAACAGCTCGTCGAGGTCCTCGCTGACGAGGAGAATGGCGGCGCCGCGGTTGCGGGTGCGCGTGATCTGGGCGCGGATCTCGGCGATCGCGGCGATGTCGAGCCCGAAGCACGGGTTGGCGGCGATGAGCACCTCGACATCGCCGGAGAGCTCTCGCGCCAGGACCATGCGCTGGACGTTGCCACCGGACAGGCTGCTCGCCGGCGCATCCGGAGAGGACGCCTTGATGCGATAGCGGGCGATCAGCGCGCTCGCCGCCCGCCGCATCGCCGCGCGGTTCAGGCCCCAGCGGGCGATCGCAGCCGGCGGCTCGTCGAAGGTGCGCAGCGCGAGATTCTCGGCGACGCTCATCCGCGGCACACAGGCGTTGCGGAGGTGGCGGAGTACGGCTCGCCATGCACCGTGATGGTCCCGGCGGACCGCTCCCGTTGCCCGGCGAGGACCTCGACCAGGTCGGTTTGGCCGTTGCCCGAGACGCCGGCGATGCCCACGATTTCTCCCGCGTGGACCTCGAGCGAGACGTTCTTTACGGCCGTGTGTCCCTTGTCATTCTCGACACAGAGGCCGTCGAGCCGCAGTCTCACCTGGCCCGTTGCCTGGCCGATGCGCTGGGCCGGCGCGGTGATCTCGGTCCCGCCGATCATCATCGCGGCGAGGTCCTGCGCAGCCAGCGTTTCCATCCGCCCCCTGCCCGCGACCTGCCCGCGGCGGAGGACCGTGACCTCGTCGGCGAAGGCAACGACCTCGCGGAGCTTGTGCGTGATCATCAGCACCGACAGGCGGCCGGCCCGGGTCATCTCGCGCAGCAGGCCGAGGATCTCATCCGCCTCGCCGGGCGTGAGCACGGAGGTCGGCTCGTCGAGGATGAGGATCCGGCAGTCGAGGTAGAGCTGCTTCAGGATCTCGACCTTCTGCTTCTCACCCGCCGCCAGCCCGCTGACCGGCGCCGTCAGGTCGACTTTGAAGGGCATGTCCTTGATGAAGTCGCGCATCCGCCGATGCTCGGCGGCCCAGTCGATGACCATGCGCAGATCGGAGCGCGCCACCGACAGGTTCTCGGCGACGGTCATGCTCGGCACGAGCGTGAAGTGCTGATACACCATGCCGATGCCGAGCGCGTGGGCGTCGCGCGGCCCCCGGATGGCACGCCCGACGTTGCCGAGGACTACCGCGCCGCGGTCGGGCGTGTAATAGCCGATGACGCACTTGACCAGGGTGCTCTTGCCGGCGCCGTTTTCGCCGAGGAGGGCGTGGAAGGCGCCGGGCTCGAGCGTCAGGGAGACATCGTCGAGGGCGACCAGCGAGCCGAACCGCTTGGTCATCCCGACGACCTGGAGGAACGGCGGGGCGGCAGAGGCCTGCCGAGTGGGGATCAATCGGCCCGCGACGACATTTAGGCGAGATACGTGCGGGTGGGGGCGGGGAAGCCGCAGCTCGTCCCGTCTTTCTCCCGCACCTCGTCCTCCCAGGGCAGGCGATACTTGCCCGCCATCAGGTCCTGCATGTAGGTGTACGGGCAATCCTGGGCCCCGCCGCGCACGGCGACGAACCCGCGATGGCCGAACTGGTAGATGTTGTTCTCGACGCCCCACACGCGGCGGGCTTCGTCGGCGAGCTTGGGCCGAACCTCGCCCGTGATGATCTCGTCGGGGTTGCCGTTGCCGGTGACGAGCGGCTCGCCGTCGAAGTTGACGATCATCCCCTCGCCCATCGAGTTGAAGATCCCGTCGGTGCCTACATCAGGTTGCAGAACGCGTTGGCCTGATTGGTGACGTGCCAGCTATGGCGGATCGGCGCGGTGTAGCCGGCGGTGCGGAGCATGATGTTGGCGCCTTTGTACGCGGACTCCCGGGCCATCTCGGGGAACATGCCGTCGTGGCAGATGATGAGCGCGACCCTGCTCCCGTTCGGACCATCGCACACCGGGATGCCAAGGTTGCCCGGCTCCCACGGCTCGACCGGCACCCACGGATGCATCTTCCGGTAGTAGAGCCGCAGCTCGCCCCGGTCGTCGATGATGATGCCGCTGTTGTAGGGGTTCCCGCTCGGGTTGTACTCCATGATCGAGAAGCACCCCCAGATCTTCTCTCTCGCGCACGCCGCCTTGAACGCCTTCACCTCGGGCCCGTCGAGCCGACACATGATCTCCGGGTTGGTGTCCATCGAGAGCCCGTGCAGCGAGTATTCGGGAAAGACGACGAGGTCCATGGTCGGCATGTTCTTCCGGGCCTTGGTGACCATCGCGCTGATCTTGTTGGTCTGCGCCGCGAGATCGGCCTTGGTCACGACGACCGGGAGTTGAGACTGCACCAGACCGATCACCACGCCATCAGGCGACTTGTTCAATCCGCCCAGTCCGCTCATGGGTCTCCCCTCCTCTCACGACTGTCCACGCATCGTTCGAGCGCCGGCTTTGCCGGCGCCATCCCGGGGGGAGGTTCGGAAGGGGGGCAGAGCCCCCCTCCGAGCCTACTTCGTCACGCTCAGCTCGCCGGGCGCCCCTTTCAGGGTTCGCTGCGTCGAGGAAGTCGCAATCATGATCGCCAAGGTTAGCACGTAGGGCGCGGCATTGAACAGGTAGTAGCCCCACGTGATACCGACGGACTGCAGCGCCGGACCGAGCGCGCCGGCGCCGCCGAACAGGAGCGCGGCGAAGAGGCAGAGGACCGGATCCCACCGCGCGAAGATCACGAGCGCGACGGCCATCAGCCCCTGGCCACTCGACAGCGCCTCGTTCCAGCTCCCGGGATAGTAGAGCGAGAGGAACGATCCTCCGATGCCGGCAAGAAACCCGCCCGCCAGGGTGCTCAGTAGCCGCACGCGATTGACCGGATAGCCCATCGCGCGCGCGGCGTCGGCATTGTCGCCGACCGCGCGGATCGCCAGCCCCCAGCGCGTGTTGTTGAGCGCCCAGAGCAGCACCGGCGCCAGCACTGCGCCGACGACGAAGAGCACATTCACCTCGAGCGCCGCCCGCACTTGCTGGCTTTGGCTCCACCAGCCGAACTCGATCGCCGGGAGCCGCGGCGCCTTCGGATGAATGAACGGTTTGCCCAGGTAGAACGCCAGGCCGAGGCCGAACAGCATGAGCGCGATGCCGACCGCGATGTCGTTGACCCGCGGACGCGAGCACACCGAGGCGTGCAGGGCGCCCAGAATCATGCCGGCGATCCCCGCGACGAGGACGCCGAGCCACGGCCATCCCGTGAGGGAGGAGATGCCGTACCCGCTCATCGCGCCCATCACGAGCGTGCCCTCCAGGCCGAGATTGATGCGGCCACTCTTCTCCGTCAGGCATTCGCCGAGGCTGACGAAGAGGAACGGCGTACTGGCTCGGATCGCGCCACCCAGCACCCCCAGGGGAACGCCCCACCAGCCAAGCGCTTCCACGTCAGGCCGTCCTCTCCTGGAAGATGCGGAGCAAGATGCGGCCACTCTTCTCCGTCAGGCACTCGCCAAGGCTGACGAAGAGGAACGGTGTGAGGGGAACGCCCCACCAGCCAAGCGCTTCCACGTTAGGCCGTCCTCTCCCGGAAGATGCGGAGCCGCCCGTAGAAGGGCTCGCTCGCCAGGATGACCAGGAAGATGATTCCGCGCATGACCTGGACGGTGGCATCCGGCAAGTCATGCCACCGCTGCATCAGGCCGCCGCTCGCCTCGATGCCGCCGAGCAGGATCGCAACCGGAATCACCGCGAGGGGATTCTGCCGGGCGAGGAAGGCGACGAGAATGCCGGTGTACCCGTAGCCGACGACGAGCGAGGAGCTGGCTCGGCCGTGCACGGCCGCAATCTCGATCATCCCGGCCAGACCGGCCGCCGCGCCGGCGATGAAGCAGGTGATCAGGGTGAGCGTGCCGACCGACAATCCTGCCATGCGGGCGGCGCGCCCATTGCCGCCGACGATGCGCGCTGCAAATCCGAACACGGTGTGCTGCATCAGCACGTAGCACGCCAGGCACGCAACGACGCCGAACGCCAGCCCCCAGTGAACCTCCATGCCCGGGATGAGGCCGATCATGTTCTGCTCGCCGATCGGCCAGCTCGACGGCCGGTGGACGATCGCGGGATCACGCATCGGCCCAGTGACCAGGTGGTTCATCAGGGCGATCGCGATGTAGTTCAGCAGCAGGCTCACGATCGTCTCGTTGACGCCGCGGTAGGCCCGGAGCCCCCCGGCCAGCGCGACCCACAGCCCCCCGGCTGCCATCCCTGCGCTCAGCATGGCGGCAAGCACGAGGAATGGCGGCGCGGCGGGAATGGCGGAGGCCGCTGCCACCGTTGCGAGGGCGCCGATGATCAACGCGCCTTCGCCGCCGATGACGATCAGTCCGAGCGACGCCGGCAGGGCGGTGCACAGCGCGGTCAGCATCATGGGAGCCCCGCGCTGGAGGGTGTTTTGCCACGAGAACCAGCCGCCGAAGGCGCCTAGGTAGATCGTCTGGTAGACGCTGAGCGGGTCGGCTCCGGCCAGCGCCACGAAGATCCCGAACAGGATCAGGGACACAGCCAGAGCCGCCGCAGGAATCGTCAGCGCCTCGGCGGCACCTCGCGGATTGCCACCGAGTGCGCGCATCAGCTTCCGGTCGAGCCGATCACGCCCCCCACCAGCCAGTTCATGGACTCGAGCCAGACATCGGTCCGGTCATAGGACTTGCCGGCGGCGATCACCGTCTTGCCGGAGTTGTCCTTCATCGGGCCCTTGTAAATGACGAAGGTGCCGTCCATGAACTTGGCCTTGGCGCTGTCAGCCTGCTTGCGCGCCTTTTCGCTGACAGGCCGCCCGTACGGCGCGTTGCGGACAATGCCCTCCTTGAGTCCGCCGCGCCGGATGTGAGGCCACGATTTGCCTGTCTGAAACCAGGTGACGTAGTCGGTGTACACCTTTTCCCAGTTCCACTCCGCGCCGGTGAGGTACCCCTTCGGCGCGAGCACCGCCTGGTTGACGTGGTAGCCGGACGAGTTGATACCGCGCCGCTCGGCTGTCTCGATCACGACCTTCGGGCTGTCGACGTGACAGGTGACGACGTCGATGCCCTGGTCGGCCAGGCTGTTGACCGCCTCGGCCTCCTTCACCGGCAGCACCCAGTCCCCCGTGAAGATCACCTGGGTCGTGGCCTTGGGGTTCACGGTTTGAGCGCCAAGGGTGAACGAGTTGATGTTGCGCAACGACGCGGGATAGGGTTTGGCTCCGACGAAGCCGAGCTTGCCGCTCTTCGAGGAGTGCCCGGCGACGATGCCGGCGATGTACTGCGCTTCATCGATGTACCCGTTGTAGCTGCCCGCGTTCGTCGGCATGCCGTCCTTCCACACGGTCGGCCCGGCGTGGACCTTCAGCATGTGCTCCCAGTAGCCGAACGACGTGGCGAATATGAGTGTCGCCCCGTCCAGATTGATCATGCTCTCCATGGTCTTCTGGACCTGGACGGTTTCGGGGACGTTTTCCTCCTCGACCACCTTGACACCGTCGATCTTCTTCAGCGCGGCGACGCCCTGGGCATGCCCCTGATTCCAGCCGTAATCGTCCTTGGGCCCGACATACGCGGCGCCGACCACCAGCCTCCCGGCCGCGAAGCCCCGGCCGGCAGACCACGGGCCGGTGGCCGCGCCCGCCGCGCTCGCCGTTGCCATCATCTTCAGCACGGACCGTCGTGACATCCCGCCCCGCTCAGACATCATGGTTTTCCTCCTCGGTGGCCCAGGTGACATGTTGGCGGCGCCTGCCTCACGGTCGGGCGACTGCCGGTCGGTAGAGCTACGACTCTCGGCTCGCGCGCCGCCGCGTCGTTTGCCCGGGGACGCTACACCCTCTGGCTCCGTAGTGTCAACGGCCGGTCCAGGTATTCAGGCGGTGCCCTCGGCCACGGCTGCATGAAGATCCACATCCGCAGTTTTGGGAGCTCGGAGACAATGATGTCGAACCCCCATGGGAGTGGATCCGGCAAGCAGCGCCGTGCGACATACTGAGAGGGGCGCCCACCGGAGTCTCATGGGTGAGGGAGGGGAACTTGGAGGGCACGGGCGGCGGCGGTGTACCCGAACAAGCCCGCGGTCATCCATGGCGAGCGGACGTTCACGTACGCCGAGTTCTCCGCCCGGTGTCGCCGCCTCGCGTCGGCCCTGGCGCGACGCGGGATCGGGACCGGCGACACGGTCGCGATCATGGCGCCCAACGTCCCGGCGATGCTCGAGGCGCACTACGGCGTGCCGATGGCCGGCGCGGTGCTCAACGCGCTCAATTACCGCCTCGACGCCCGGACGATCGCATTCCTGCTCGACCATAGCGAGGCAAAGCTGCTCATCACGGACACGGAATTTTCTGACGCAATCGAGGAAGCGCTCGCGCTCGCCAAGCGCCGGGTCGCGGTGATCGACATCGATGATTCCGTCGACGCCCGCGACATGGGCGGGAGACGTCTCGGCGCGAAGGACTACGAAGCATTCCTCCAAGAGGGCGATCCGGGATTCGACGGGACACCGCCCGCCGACGAATGGCAGGCGATCTGCCTGCTCTACACGTCCGGTACGACGGGGAATCCCAAGGGCGTCGTCTACCATCACCGCGGCGCCTACCTGAACGCGCTCGGCAACGCCCTCGCGTTCGGCCTTTCGCCGCGGACGGTCTATCTCTGGACCCTGCCCATGTTCCACTGCAGCGGCTGGACCTATACCTGGGCAGTCACCGCCGCCGGAGGCACGCACGTCTGCCTCCGGCACGTGGACCCCGCGCGGATCTTCCCCGCGATCAAGCGGCACCGCGTGACGCACATGTGCGGCGCGCCGATCGTCATGAGCATGCTCATTCACGCGCCGGCCGAGGTGAAGGCGAAGTTCGACCACGTCGTCGAGATCGCGACGGGCGGGGCGGCACCGCCGTCGGCCGTGATCGCGGGGATGGAATCGATGGGCTTCCGCGTCACGCACCTCTACGGCCTGACCGAGAGCTATGGCCCCGCGACCCTGTGCGCCTGGCAGGAGGAGTGGGTCGAGCTGCCGCTCGACGCGCGCGCGGCCGTGATGGCGCGTCAGGGGGTCGCGTACCCGACGCTCGAGGGTTTGATGGTGGCGGATGCGACGACCATGACCCCGGTCCCGAAGGACGGCAAGACGCTCGGCGAGGTGATGCTGCGCGGCAATACCCTCATGCAGGGCTATCTGAAGAACCCGGCGGCGACGGAGGAGGCCTTCCGCGGGGACTGGTTCCACACGGGCGATCTCGCGGTCTGGCACCCAGACGGGTACATCGAGATCAAGGACCGCTCGAAGGACATCATCATCTCGGGAGGCGAGAACATCTCGTCGCTCGAGATCGAGGACGTGCTGTACCGCCACCCGGCCGTGATGGAGGCGGCGGTCGTGGCCAGGCCGGACGCGACGTGGGGCGAGACTCCGTGCGCGTTCCTCACGCTCAAGCCGGATGCGGGGACCGTCACGGAGCGCGACATCATCCGGTGGTGTCGCGACAATCTCGCCGGCTACAAGGTGCCCAAGCACGTCGTCTTCGGGTCGCTGCCGAAGACGTCGACGGGCAAGATCCAGAAGTATGTCCTGCGCGAGCGCGCCAGGGAGGCGCCGTGACCCGGCGCCTCGGCGCGCCGTCCCGGAGACCTTATCGGGTGGGTCGACCGGCGGGCGACATCGACGGTATACTCTGGGCCCGGCCGCGTGATTGTCGACGGCCGGTCGGACCCATTGGCTGCGCGCCCGGAGTCGGGTGACTCGCTCCTGGAGGATCACGGCATGAAGCTCGACGCGGAAGTCCTCGAACGCCTCTACGCGACGATGGTCAGGATCCGCCGCTTCGACGAGAAGACGGTGGAGCTGTTCAACGCGGGTCTGGTCAAAGGCACCGCGCACAGCTATGTCGGCCAGGAGGCGGTGGCCGCGGGCGCCTGCGCGACGCTGCGCCTGGACGACTACATCGTCGGCAACCATCGCGGCCACGGGCACTGCATCGCCAAGGGCGCGCGGGTGGACCGGATGATGGCCGAGCTGATGGGTCGCGAGACCGGATACTGCCGCGGCCTCGGCGGCTCGATGCACATCGCGGCGCTCGACCTGAACATCCTCGGCTGTAACGGCATCGTCGCCGCCGGGGTGCCGATCGGAGCCGGGGCGGCCCTCGCGGCGAAGCTCGGGAAGACCGATCGCGTCGCGATCGCGTTTTTCGGCGACGGCGGTGCCAACCAGGGCGTGGTCCACGAGGCGATGAACCTGGCCGCGGTCTGGAGCCTTCCGATCGTCTTCCTCTGTGAGAACAACCGGTATGCGCTGTCGACCGCGTCGGAGCGCACGACGGCCGGCGAGGGCATCGCCTCTCGCGCCGCCGGCTATAGCATCCCCGGGGTCCGCGTGGACGGCAACGACGCGATCGCGGTGTACGAGGTGGTCAGCACGGCGGTCGAGCGCGCCCGGGCAGGCCGCGGGCCGACGCTGGTCGAGGCGGTGACGTATCGGTGGGGCGGCCACAGCATGCGCGCGAACCTCCCCGAGTACCGCACGAAGGAAGAGGAGCTGGAATGGATGGCGCGCGATCCGATCGCGCGGCTCGAGACCCGGCTGGTCGACGAGAACCTCGTCCCGCCGACGCGCCAGAAAGAGCTGCGCGAGGCCGTGGAGGTGGAGCTGGACCAGGCCGTCGCCTTCGCCACGGCGAGCGCCGAGCCGACCGTCGAGCTGATGGAGGCCGCGGTCTACGCGCCGCACGTCCGGGTGAGCGAGCCGGCGGTCCGGACCGGCCGCGAGATCACCTTCGCCCAGGCGCTGAACGAGGCGATCCGCTACGAGATGGAGCGCGACGAGCGCGTGTTCGTGATGGGCGAGGACGTGGGGCTGATCGGCGGCATCTTCGGCGTGACGCGCGGACTCCGGGAGGCGTTCGGCGAGGGCCGCGTGCGCGACACGCCGATCTCCGAGCCGACCTTCGTCGGGATGGGCGTCGGGGCGGCGATCGCCGGGCTCCGCCCGATCGTCGAGCTGCAGATCTGGGACTTCGTCGCGATGACGATGGACCAGATCGTGAACCAGGCGGCGAAGTTCCGCTACATGCTCGGCGGCACGCCGACGGTGCCGCTGGTGATCCGCGGCCCGCAGGGCGGCGGCATCCGGCTCGCGGCGCAGCACTCGCAGAGCCTCGAGGCATGGTTCGTCCACGTGCCGGGGCTCGTGGTGATCGCCCCGTCGACGCCGTACGACGCGAAGGGGCTGCTCGCCGCCGCGATCCGCGACGACAACCCCGTCATCTTCCTCGAGCACAAGGTGCTCTACGCCCAGAAGGGCGCCGTCCCGGAGGGCTCGTATGCGATCCCGCTCGGCAAGGCCGAGATCAAGCGCGCCGGCACCGACGTCACGGTGGTGGCGACTCAGGTGATGGTGCAGCGCGCGCTGGCCGCAGCGGCGGACCTGGCCCAGGAGGGCATCAGCGTCGAGGTGATCGACCCGCGGACCCTGGTACCGCTCGACGAGGAGACGATTCTCGCGTCGGTGGGCAAAACCGGGCGACTCGTCATCGTCCACGAGGCGGTGAAGCGCGGCGGCTTCGGCGCCGAAGTCGCGGCGCTGGTGAGCGAGAAGGCGATCGACCTGCTCGACGCGCCGATCGTCCGCGTCGCGGCGCGCGCGGTGCCGATGCCGTACAACGACACGCTGGAGCGCGCGACGATTCCCTCTCAGCAGGACATCGTGGCGGCGGTCCGCGGCCTCTTCTGAGCGCGGCCGCTGGTCGCCTGTCACAGTAACCGGCTTCGAGCGCCGGCTTCGCCGGCGCAATCCGGTTCGGGGGAGGTTCGGAGGGGGCCATCGAGGCCCCCTCCGATGGTCTAGTGCCGGCTGTGCCGGCGCAATCCGGTTCTGGGGGAGGCTCGGAGGGGGCCACCGAGGCCCCCTTCGATTTTCTAGTCCGTCCGCGTCACCGCCGCGAAGAGATCCGGGTTTTCCAGCACCTTGCCGATTCCCATGACCACGCAGGTGAGCGGATCGGCGACGACCGTGACGGGGAGGCGGGTCTCTCGCGCGAGGAGGAGCTCGAGCCCCTTGAGCAGCGCCCCGCCTCCGGTGAGGACGATCCCCCTGTCCGCGATGTCCGCTGCCAGTTCCGGTGGCGTCTGCTCGAAACAGGCCGGCACCGTTTCCGCGATCGTCATGACCGGCTCCCGGAGGGCCTCGCGCACCTCTTCGTCGCTGATGACGATGCTCTTGGGGAGCCCGTCGGTGAGGTCGCGTCCCTTCACCGCGATAGCCTGGCGTTCGCCGGGCAGCGGATAGGCCGACCCGAGCCTGACCTTGATCTCCTCGGCGTGTCGCTCCCCGATCAGAAGGTTGTGGCGTTTCTTGACGTACTGGACGATGGCCTCGTCCATCTCGTCGCCGGCGACGCGGACCGACTTGCCGCAGACAATCCCGTACAAGGAGATCACGGCGACCTCGGTGGTGCCCCCGCCGATGTCGACGATCATGTTTCCGCCCGGCTCCTCGATGGGCAGCCCCGCGCCGATAGCCGCAGCCACCGGTGTCTCGACCAGATACACCTCGCGCGCCCCGGCCCGCACCGCGGAATCCCGCACGGCCCGCCGCTCCACCTTGGTGATGTCGGACGGGACGCCGAGAACGACGCGCGGGCGCACCAGCTCGCGGCGCCGGTGCAGCCCGGCGATGAAGTAGTGGAGCATCCTCTCGGTGACGTCGAAGTCGGCGATCACGCCGCCCTTCAGCGGGCGAATGGCCGCGATGTTTCCGGGTGTGCGCCCGAGCATGGCCTTTGCCTCGCGGCCCACCGCGAGAACCGAGTGGTCGGGCTGGTTGATCGCGACGACCGAGGGCTCGTTGAGGACGATGCCCTCCCCCCGAACGAAGATAAGGGTGTTGGCTGTCCCGAGGTCGACCGCCAGATCGTCCGAGAAGAGGCCTGCCAGCATCGTCCTCAGCATGGGTGTCCTCACGCGCGCCGTCTACCCCGGCAATACGGGGTAACCCCGGTACTCCATCTGCGCGGCGATCTGCTCGCGCGCGGGAGCGCCCCAGTGCCTCTCGACGAGGTAGAGCCCGAGGTCCAGTGACGACGATACGCCGCCGGCCGTGACGACACGGCCCTCGTCGACGATGCGCTGATCGGTGACGACCTCGCGGCAGTAAGGCCGCAGGAGTTCGTAGGCGCGATGATGCGTGGTGGCCCGCCGGCCCTCGAGGTAGCCGGCGCGGCCGATGAGGAGGGCGCCGGTACAGACCGAGGCGAGGGCCTTGTCGGCTGGCCAGGTCTTCAGGTACGCGATCAGGCGCGCGTCGTGCATGAGCTTGCGCGTGCCGATCCCGCCCGGGACATACAAGAGGTCGAAGGGAGCAAGGTCCTCGTAGACCGAATCCGGCTTGACGGTGAGCCCCGTCTCATCGACGACCTCGGCCTCGGTGCCGATGATCCGGTGGGTCACCTCGGGATCGATCCCCATCATCGCGATCCGCCGCAGCGCATCATAGGCGCCGACGAGATCGAGGAAGGTCATCTGCGGAAACACTAGAAACGCGATACGTTTGATCTTCACAAACACCTCCACCAAGCACTGGCGGCCCTTCGGCGCGCGCCGAGCAAGGGCTCGGTCGCCTGGACACCCGAGGGTGGCGAGCCCGAGGCGTCGATTCCGGCGCGCCGCTTGTACGCCCTGAGCCCCGTTGCTGTCAAGCGATCACGGTGGCTTGCTCACCCTCAGTTTCGAGGAGAAGCAAGGGCGCGGCGTGAGCTCGCCCCTTGTGGCCCCATGCCATCCGCGGCACAAAGCGATGTCGCGAAGCGTGGCCAGAGGAGAGCGTTCGTGCGAGAGAAACTCGATCATGCACGGACCGCGAACCAGGTCGGGAAACTTGCAGCCGGCGGGCACAGCTCGCCGCCGGTGGGGAGTGCGGTCGAGTACTGGACAGTCGGTAAGCTGTGTTCTGAAATCAGGGTTGACTTTGAATAAACCGAGAGGTATAAGATAGCCCCTTCCTCTCGAGGCATCGGGCGACTGGCCGATTGACCGCCCCACCGGGCGTGCTAACCAGAGGGCGAGTGGGGGCGGTTGTGCCGGCTGCCATTCACACCCCGCTATGCGCTAATTCCTAAAATGGGGAAGAAGAGTAACAGCGATCCGTCCAGGGGCTCGGCCAGCCTCCAACGGCCACGGGTGGCCGGCAAATTCCTGTATGTCGGCGACGAGAAGTTCTGGGTCCGGGGGGTGACGTACGGCCCGTTCCGCGCCGATCCGACCGGCAACGAGTATCGCACCCCCGAAGTCGCCGGCCGAGACCTGGCCCAGATTGCGGCCCATGGTCTCAACGCAGTCCGCACTTACGCGGTTCCGCCTCGCTGGTTTCTCGACCTGGCCCACCGGCAGGGCCTCCGGGTCATGGTAGGGCTGCCATGGGAGCAGCACGTGACCTTTCTCGACGATCCGAAGCGGGCGCTGGACATCGAGCGGCGAATCCGTGCCGGCGTGCGCGCGTGCGCCGGCCACCCGGCCGTTCTCTGCTACGCGATCGGCAACGAGATCCCGGCTCCGATCGCCCGGTGGCACGGAGCCCGCCGGATCGAGCGGTACATCGAGCGGCTTTATCGGGCCGCTAAGGCGGAGGACCCCGACGGCCTCGTCACCTACNTCGTCGATCTCGCGTGCTTCAACGTCTATCTCGAGTCGCAGGAACGCCTGGAGGCATACCTGGCGCGGCTCCACACCCTCGCCGGCGACCGACCCCTGATTATGGCGGAGATCGGGCTCGATAGCCGCAGGCACGGCGAGGACGCGCAGGCGCGCATCCTCGACTGGCAAATCCGGACCACGTTCGCGGCGGGCTGCGCCGGCGCGTTCGTCTTCGCCTGGACCGACGAGTGGCACCGCGGCGGTCATGACATCGCGGATTGGGATTTCGGCCTCACCACCCGGGAGCGGTGCCCGAAACCCGCTCTCGCGGCCGTAGGCGGGGCGTACGCGGAGGTTCCGTTCCCGAAAGACGCGCGCTGGCCCCGGATCTCCGTGGTCGTGTGCAGCTACAACGGGGCGCGCACCATTCGCGACTGCTTCGAGGCGCTTCTGTGCGTCGAGTACCCGGACTTCGAGGTGATCGTCGTCAACGACGGATCGATCGACCGAACGGCGGCCATCGCCCGCGAATACGGCTTTCGCGTGATCAACACGGAGAACCGAGGCCTGAGTAGCGCTCGCAACACCGGCCTCCAGGCGGCCACCGGCGAGATCGTGGCCTACATCGACGACGACGCCTACCCGGACCCGCACTGGCTCACCTACCTGGCGGCCACGTTGAGGACGACGACGCACGCCGGGGTTGGAGGTCCCAACATTGCTCCACCGGGCGACGGCCCCATCGCCCAGAGCGTCGCCAACGCTCCCGGCGCCCCCATGCATGTGCTCCTCACCGACCGCGAGGCGGAGCACGTCCA
>QHRS01000255.1 GCA_003221435.1 Candidatus Rokuibacteriota bacterium | reverse complement strand
GTCCTCGCCGCCGGCGTAGAGAGTCAGGCCGGGCTTGAAGCGCCCGGCGCTCACGCCGGCCAGATACGGCAGCGCGCCGTAGTGATCCGCGTGGCCGTGGCTCAGGATCAACGCATCCGCGCCCGTGGGCTCCAGCCCGAGCGCGTGATAGTTATTGAAGAGGCTCTTGTCGGTCAGGCTGAAGTCGAGCAGGATCTCCCGGCGCTCGGATCCGCGCAGCGACTCGAGATGAAACGCGAGGCCGTGCTCCGCGAGGAGGGGGGTCCGTTGCGGGGTGAGCCTGGTCCGCTCCACCGTGATCACGCCGAACCTGCCGTCCTTCGCGAAGACATCGTAGACGTTGTCGACCACGTTGGTCATGACGAGCCGATCGACGGTCGGGATCGCGCCGGCTTGCGCGGCGGCCACTCCACGCCTCGCGCGACCGATGGGGCCGAGCGCGAACGTCCCGCCTGCGATGGCGCCGAGCTTGAGGAACTCTCGTCGGTTCATGGGATCCTCCTCACGGTGGCAGCATGGTAACCGTGAACGGCCGGCAGCGCTGTCGGTCGTGCGGGCTTTGGGATAGGATCGGGGGCGAGCACGACACGCCCGCCGCCGGCGGGCTCACTGAGAGGGCCCCATGCCTTACCAGACTTTGCTGCTGGACCGCGCCGACGCCGTCGCCACCATCACGCTGAACCGGCCGGACGCGTACAACGCGCTGAACCTCGCCCTCGGCCGCGACCTGTTCGCCGCCGCCCTGGAAGTGGACGAAGACCCCGGGGTCCGCTGCGTCGTCATCACGGGCGCGGGCAAGGCGTTCTGCGGCGGCGGCGACGTGAAGGACTTCGCCGAGGCCCTGCCGCGGATCGGCGTCCTCGTGAAGGAACTGACGACGTACGTTCACGGCGCCGTCTCGCGGCTCGCACGGAGCCCGAAGCCGGTCATCATCGCCGTGAACGGCGTGGCGGCAGGCGGCGGGCTCTCCCTCGCCCTCTCGGGCGATCTCATCCTCGCCGCGGAATCCGCGCGGTTCACGATGGCGTACTCGAAGATCGGCGCGACGCCCGACGGGTCGTCCTCGTACTTCCTGCCGCGCCTGATCGGCATCCGGCGCGCGCTCGAGCTGTACCTGACCAACCGCGTGCTCTCCGCGAAGGAGGCGCTCGAATGGGGCCTGGTGAACCGCGTCGTGCCCGACGCCGAGCTCGGCAGCGCGACGAGGGCGCTGGCCCGGGAGCTGGCGCAGGGGCCGACGAAGGCCTTCGGCGCCGCCAAGCTTCTGTTCCACCAGTCCACCCACGAGAGCCTCGAGACCCAGATGGAGCTGGAGTCGCAGGCTATCGCCGCCAGCGGTCACACCGAGGACTTCCGCGAAGGCGTCACGGCGTTCTCTGCGAAGAAGACGCCGACGTTCAGGGGGCGCTGATGAAGATCGGAGTCGTTTTCCCGCAGGTCGAGATCGGAACCGATCCTGCTGCGATCCGGGACTACGCCCAGACCGTGGAGGCGATGGGCTACACCCACATCCTGGCCTTCGACCACGTGCTCGGCGCCAACCCCGACCGGCCGGGAGGCTGGAAGGGGCCCTACACCTACCGGCACGTGTTCCACGAGCCGCTGGTGCTCTTCGGATTTCTCGCCGCCGTGACCAGACGCGTCGAGCTGGTCACCGGCATCCTGATCTTGCCGCAGCGCCAGACGGCGCTCGTCGCCAAGCAGGCCGCGGCCGTGGACGTGCTCTCCGGAGGGCGCCTCCGCCTCGGCGTCGCGGTCGGCTGGAACCGGGTCGAGTTCGAGGCGCTCGGCGAAGAGTTCGGCAACCGGGGCCGGCGCATCGAGGAGCAGATCGACGTCCTGCGCGCGCTCTGGGCGAAGGAACTGGTCACGGTGCACGGCCAGTGGCACCGGATCCCCGACGCCGGGATCAACCCGCTCCCGGTGCAGCGGCCGATTCCGATCTGGATGGGTGGGGAGAGCGAGCCCGTGCTGCGCCGGGCCGCGCGCCTGGCCGACGGCTGGCTGCCGCATTTCCGCCCCGGACCGGAGTCGCAGGCGATCGTCGATCGGCTCCACCGCTACATCAAGGACGCCGGCCGCACTCCCGACGCGTTCGGGATCGAGGGGCGCTTCACGCTCGCGCAGGTTCCGCCCGACGAGTGGGCGAAGGAGCTTGCCGCGTGGCGGGCGATGCACGGCATCACCCACCTCTGCGTCCACACCGTGGGCCTCGGCCTCAAGACTCCCGAGGACCACGTGCAGACGCTCAAGCGCTTCAAGGAGGTGACGTAGCGCCCGGTCCCGAGACCGACAAGCATCGCCCGTGTCAGAGCGCGTGAAAGAATCGTCGCGACCGGTGGCCGGGGGGTGTCGGGGGGAGCGGCGCTCGCTCCCCCCGACGTTGACTCAGTCGCCCGTCCAGGCGAGGCGGAAGCCGTAGTCGGAGTAGCGAAGGCTCGGCGGCAGCGAAGAGCGGTGCGCGACCGGGCTCCACGGATCCGCGTGCCGCCATGCGCCGCCGCGCGACACGCGACGCGTCCCGAACTCGGGGCCGAGCGGGTTCCGCGGCGGCGAGTGCCGGTAGTAGTCATCGTCGTCCCAGTCCAGACACCATTCGTGACAGGCGCCGGACAGCTCGGTCAGGCCGAGCGGGTTCTTCGGCGTGCTCCCGATACACGGCGGACGATCGAAGCGCTCGGCCGGCCGGTCGTCGCCCCAGGCGAATCGCGCCCCGTCGATGCCGCCGCGCGCCGCCTTCTCCCACTCCGCTTCGGTCGGCAAGCGGTAGGCGCGGCCGCGCCAGTTGCAGTAGGCGACCGCGTCGTGCCACGACACGCCCACCACCGGCTGGCGCGGATCGGCGAAGCGCGGGTCGTCCCAGAACGGGGGTGGCGCGGCGCCCGTGGCGCGCAGGTACTCGGCGTACTCGGCGGTCGTGACCGGTGTCCGCGCGATGAAGAAGCGGTCGACCCAGACCTGATGCCGCGGCCGCGCGCCCGGCAGGCCCTCGTCCCAGCCCATCCAGAACTCGCCGGCCGCAACCTCCACGAACTCCACGGGCTCCAGTATAATCGGCGCCATGCACATCGCGGACCGGATGGGGCGGCTCGGAACCGAGTCCGCGTTCGAGGTGCTCGCCCGGGCGAAGGCGCTGGAACGTCAGGGGAAAGAGATCATCCATCTCGAGATCGGCGAGCCCGATTTCGACACGCCCGCGCACATCCGCGACGCGGCCAAGCGCGCGCTCGACCTCGGGGCGACGCATCACGCCCGAGGAAGTCGTCGTGACGCCCGGCGCGAAACCGATCATGTTCTTCACGATCATGGCGCTCGTCAACCGCGGCGACGAAGTGATCTACCCGAACCCCGGCTTCCCGATCTACGAGTCCGTCATCAACTTCGTCGGCGGGATCCCGGTGCCGATCCCGCTCCTGGAGGAGACCGGCTTCGGGTTTGATCTGAAGCTGTTCGAGCAGCGGGTGTCCCGGAAGACCAAGCTCATCATCATCAACTCGCCGCAGAATCCGACGGGCGGCGTCCTCGAGCGGTCCGAGATCGAGCGGATCGCCGACATCGCGCGGTCGTTCAGGATCCCCGTGCTGACCGACGAGGTGTACCGCCAGTTCCTGTACGACGGCGAATTCGTGTCGATCATGAGCCTGCCGGGGATGCGCGAGCACTCGATCCTGCTCGACGGGTTCTCGAAATCG
>QHRS01000262.1 GCA_003221435.1 Candidatus Rokuibacteriota bacterium | reverse complement strand
ACGATGCTCCCTCGGGCATACCAGGTGTTGAGCCCTCCTCCGAGGGTGAGGGTGTTGCCGGCGATGCCGATAATCGGCTGATTCTCGTAGACCGGTCCGTCCTCAACGAACAGCTGGTCTCCCACGGAGAAACCGGCGCTTGAAGTGACGCCAACGCTCGTGTCACCCTGACCGGCCGTGGCAGCAAGGGTCGCCTCGTTCCCCCCAATGATGGTGCTCGAGTCGATGTCGCCGAGAAAGGTGATACTCGTGGCTGTGGCCGCGGTGATGGCGCCGGTGGCCGTGCTTCGGCTCGAGTTGATCAGGCGAAGGTCGGACGCCACCTGGTCAAGAACCGCACGCGCGAGAACTTGGGCGTCCTCCGCAGCCCCGGCAACGAGCGTCGACCTCTGGGTGACGAGATAGATCCCGACGATGGCCGCCATGACGAAGCCAAGAATTGCCACGACCACGACGAGTTCGGCCAGAGAAAATCCCGCCTCTCGCCGATCTTCCATCACGGTCCCCCTACGGACGCTTCGCGATCATGGTCGTGAGCAAGGTGCTTTGTTCCGGCCCCAGCCCGGACGCGGTGGGCGGACGGAAGAACACCCGCACGCTAATCGTCTTCATCCCCGCGGCTGGGACAGCATCCTGGATCGTCACAGTCCGCCTGAAGCCTGGGTACGTATTGGGCGGATAGGTGATTTGACCGTACCCTTCGTCTGGGAAATACACTGGAGTGAGTCGATCCACCGGGTCCGTGTATTGAGCGGCTTTCATCTCCTCGATGCGCATCTGGGCCAACTGGATCGCGGTGGACAGGCCATTGCCCTGGGCGACGATGGCGAGCCCGAAATTGGCGTCGGGGGACAGACCGCCGCCGGCTTGGAGGCCCAGCGTGGTCCCGACTCCGACGATGCCCACCGCGAGGAGTCCGATCGAGACCGTGATCTCGGGAAGACTGAACCCTGCTTCCCGGAGAAATGCGCGGAGTAGGCGGGTCATAGGCACCTCCTGGAGCTGACGCCCTTCGGGAGCGAAAAGCTCCTGCGCGGATACGTCTGTGCAAGTTCACCGCCACGCTCTAACTTGCTGAAAAGTAACGAAGGGACTCCAAGCCCTCCCTGTCAGAAACCTATAAAACCTACTGACAGAAGTGACGTCCGAGCCCTGAAGGGGGCGCCACGAGCTCGCAGGACCTGGCCAAGGTCCTTTCCGTGCGGACAGTCCGGAACCCCCTTATGCCTCCCCGGACTCACTCACGGGAGTCCCGACTTCGGGGTGGGATTCGAACGCGGGAATAAGCTCGGGTGCTACGAGCCAGTAAAGCTAGAACGCGTCAGGCGCGGACGCGATCGCGCCGAGGTCGGCTCGCGTGTACGAGCCGAGACTTCGGTAATTGAGCTCGGCGTAGTTCAGGATCCAGCGCATCGCGATCTTCGCCGCCTTGCGGTATCGCTCTTCGGCCTCGACGTACGCGGCCCGGCTCTTGTCGTCCTTCACGGTCGCCCCGAGCCGCTTCAGGATGTCCTCGACCTCCCCCTGAAGGAGGCGCTTGACCAGCGCGAAGTCGTGCGCATCCGACGGGGCGTCGGTCGCCCGCGCCTTGTGCCGGATTCTCTGCGCGATCTGCGCGACCGACATGCGGCCGGTGGCCAGGTCCTCCATCAACGCGGGGTGAGTGCCCGGCTTGCCGGCGAGGCTGTCGATCGCCTTCGCGCCGCGGCCGCCGAGCCAGCCCTCGAGGTACTCGATCACCATCCGGCAGTTCCGCCGCGTGCCCTCGAGGGTGATCGGCCCCGCCGGAACCTCGATCCGGACCGGATAGCTGGCGGGGTCGGCCATCCGCGGTGTCGGCTTCCAGCCCGACGCGCGGAGCCGCTTGAACGGATCGGCGGCGGTCTTCATGTGGAAGATGTGCGCGACCCAGGCCCGGATGAACCCCTGCTCGGCCTCCCACTGCTTGTCGGCCCGGATTGCCTCCGCGGCGACGCGATTGACCTCGGGATCGTTGCTGGGCAGCGCCGTCGCCATGCCGCCGATCGGCACCGCCCCGCGCTTGAGACAGATCGCGACCAGGCGGCGGAAGATGTTCGCCAGAAACGGCGTGGTCTTGATGTCGACGCCGAATCGGTCGGGCCAGACCGACTCCGGATCCCACATGACGAACTCGAACATGCTCGCCTTCAGGTCCCAGCGCGCGGCGTTGAGCCCGGCCGCGTACGGGCCGAGCGCATAGAGCATCTCCTCCATCTGGTACACGCACGGCAGGGATTCGACGAGCACGATGGCGCGAATGACCGCGTTCCTGAGGAACGGCAGGTGCGCGCGGCTCGCGTCGAAGACGTCCCGGTAGAGTCGCGCTTCGTCGGCCGCTTCGAGCTTCGGCAAGTAGAAGTAGATCCCCTGGCCCCGGTCGGCCTGGGCGCGGCCCGCGTAGAAGAGCGTGAGCGCGGTGCCGAGCAGCGCCGCCGGGACCGGCACGCGGTCCACGGTGACGTCGGGCTCGTCCAGATGCAGCCCGCGCTCCCGGTGCATGAAGAACGGCAGCTCGCCGTCGGCGATCCTGTACTCCTTACCCCGTTCGCGGTCGATGTAGGTCAGCTCGCGATTGACCGCCGCCAGGCGGTTGTGCGCCGCCCGCACGGTGTCGATCAGGCGATGCCCGGCGGAGTCCTCGTCGTCGTCCAGATCACCCTCGGCCCGCTCGCCTTCCGGGCCCGGGTTGAGCGCGTTGATGAACATGCCCGTGAGCGAGCATGGGCCGGAGATCTCGATGCCGGGCTTCGCCAGCTCGTCAGGCACCGGGGGAACCCGCCAGTCTCCGGTATTGGCGTCGCTCACCGGCGCGTGCGTCGGCATGCTCCCGTGGTCGAGCGCCCGCGTCAGGACCTCCGCGCGTGCACCACGCAGCGCGCGGATGCGCGGCGTGAACTGATCGTGCAGCCGCACCAGATAGTCCGCCAGCGCCGGCGTGAAGAGCTGCGCGGCCCCTTCCACCGGTGCCCAGTGCAGTCGCGATGTCGCGGGCGCTCCAGAGCCTGCAGTCGCCGCCATGGCCGGACTCCTTCCGTGATGTGCGAAAGCCCATGTGTTCTCGCATAGCGCGGTCGCGTCTGTCAACTGGTTCTCCGTCGAATCCACGCCGAGAGACGGCTTGACACGGGCCGCGCGATGGCGCCTGATGTGGCAGGATGTGGGAAAACCCGGCAGGCCGCTGCCTTTGGGAGCGGCCTGCTCCACGCTGAGGGGAGGACGGGCATGGCCACGGTTCTGTTCATGGTGAAAGCGACGATCTCGAAGGACCAGGAAGCCGCGTTCAACGCGTGGTACAACGAGGAGCACTGCCCCCAGCTCCTGCAGTACCGCGGCGCCGTGAGCGCGCGCCGCTACCGGGCGATCCTCGGCGAGGACAGAAACAACTCAAGGCGGACTACGACGCCAGCTTCCCGAGCAGCGAGCGCCAGCGCTCCGCGTACGTCCAGGTGTGGCCGTAGCCCGCGGGGTTCGCGCGTGGGCCGGTGCTTTCGGGGCATGGGCAAGGGGCGGAAGTCTCGGCGCTCGCTCGAGCGCGGCGGGACGGGCCCGGCGGCGCGCCTCAACGAGCAGCTCGGCGCGTGGTCGGGCGTGCGGATCTCGCCGATGTTCGGGCGCTGGGGGTATTTTGTCGGCGAGCACCTCTTCGCCTGCTTTCCGCTGCGCGTGAAGGAGCACGACCTCTGGATCCGGCTGAGCCCGCCCGATCAGGCGCGGGCGCTTCGACTCGACGGGATGCGTCCGCACCGGCGCTTCGCCGCGCGGGGCTGGGTCGAGTGCGACGTGGAGTCGCCGGCGGACGTGTCCCGGGCGCTCGGGTGGCTCCGGCGGAGCTACGAGGCGGTCCGGCGCCCGGGCGCGCCGTAAACATCGGAGGGGGCCCAGGCGGCCCCCTCCGAGCCTCCCCCGGAGTTTGGGGAGCCGAGCGCGCCGGCGGAGCCGGCGCTCGGGCCGAGGGTTACTCCGAGACGCCCATAGCCGCGCGCTCAGGCCGCTTCGCTCGCCTCCCGCGCGGCTCGCGCCTCGATCTGCTCGATCCGGACGAACGGAACGACGAGCCAGCACAGCGCGGTGAAACCGGCGCTGATCAGGATGAGGTTGGTGTAGCCGACCGAGTCGTAGAGCCACCCACCGATGATCTGCGAGCCCTGCACGCCGGCGTTGTAGATCGACATGAGCAGCGCGAAGAAGGTGCCCTCGGCCTGTTTCGGGCACGCCTTGGCCGCGAGGTCCAGAAAGGCCAGCATGGCGATTGTGCTGACGCAGGCGGCGCTCGTGTCGATCACGATCGCGGAGGTGTGGCCCCGGTACTCGAGGTACACCAGCGTCGAGACGACGCCGAGGCCGACGGC
>QHRS01000254.1 GCA_003221435.1 Candidatus Rokuibacteriota bacterium | reverse complement strand
AGGCCGTGCTCGAGGCCGAGGGCTATCCGCTCAGCTGAGAGGTCGCGTGGCCCCCGAGCCCACCCCGTCATCGCGGGCTGATCTGGCGATCGTCCTGACGGGCGGCGGGGCGCGAGCGGCCTATCAGGTCGGCGTTCTCCGGGGCATCGCGAGGCATCTGCCGCAGACGCGATTCAACATCATCACCGGTGTGTCGGCTGGTGCGATCAACGCCGCGCAGATCCTCGGGCAGCTGATGAACGCGATTTTCCTCGACGTGCTGGATGAGGATGCGCTTCGGCTCCTGCGCTCCAATTCCCTCCTCGCGAAGATCCCCCCGGCGGAGCGGCAAGGCTATCGGGTCGTCGACCTGGTCGTGCTTCGGCCGTCGCAAGATCTCGGACAGCTCGTCAGCCGGTACGAGCCGCGATTGCCCCGCGTATTCCGATTCTTCACGCGGAGCCTCGGTACGCGCGAAACCACGAGTCCCGACCTGCTATCACTACTCATGTTCCAGGCGGACTACCTCCAAAAGCTCATCGAGATCGGAGAGCCGCGCTGATCGACTGAGGGCGCAGGCCGCGGAGCTGACGCCGGTGTATATACGAAGGCTTCGTCGTTGGAGAGGTGGCCGAGTCGGCCGAAGGCAGCACGCGCAGCGCGGGGCTCGAGCGGGCGGCGCGCTCGACATCGCCGGTGCCGTGCAGTATCGTGCCGGCCATGGCCGACTCCCCGTTCTCGCTACGGGGCAAGACCGCGATCGTCACCGGCGGCGGCCTCGGCATCGGCCGGTCGATCGCGATCGAGCTGGCGGGCGCCGGCGCTGACGTCGCGATCTGCAGCCGCAAGATCGAGCACCTCGAGCCGACCGTGAAGACCATCCGCGACCTCGGCCGCCGGGCGGTCGCGATGGCGGTCGACGTGCGCGACGAGGATCAGGTCAAGGCGGTGGTCGAGCGCGCGGTGAGCGAGTTTGGCCGGCTCGACGTCATGGTCAACAATGCCGGCGCGTCGTTCCGGGCGAAGTTCGAGGACATCTCGCTCAACGGATGGAATGCGGTCGTCGGCATCAACCTGAACGGCGTGTTCCTCGGCTGCAAATGGGCGGGGCGGCAGATGCTCAGGCAGGGCAGCGGCGTCATCATCAACATCGCCTCAATCGCGGGGATCTACGGGGCGACGATGATGGCCCACTACGGCGCCGCGAAGTCGGCGGTGATCACACTCACGCGAGAGCTGGGCGTCGCGTGGGGGCGGCACGGCATCCGCGTGAACTGCATCGCCCCCGGCCCGGTCGAGACCGAAGGCTATCTGGGCGTCCTGCACAAGGCGGGTCCGGACGCCGAGAAGACCTACCAGGCCGTGGCCGCGCGCGTGGCGATGGGGCGCTGGGGCAAGGTCGAGGAGATCGCCTACCCGTGCATCTTCCTCGCCTCCGACGCCTCCTCGTTCATGACCGGCGCCACGATCGTGGTCGACGGCGGCCCTTCCCCTCGCGACGGCGAAGGCTAGACCTGGCGGAGCCGCATCGTCCCCGCGCCGGCGCGGGAGACGGCAGCACCGGCCGCAAGCCCGCAGGACTAACGTGGACGATCCCCGCGGCGGGATCCGCTGGATCATTCCCGCGAAGGCGGGCCGCCGGGAGCAGGGCTCGCCGACGGGCGAGCGGCACGACGGGGCGCCGTCTCCGGAGAGAACCAGCGCTGCGCGATCACCGTCGGAATCACCGCGCTCGCCACGACGACGGTCACGAGAACCGAGAACTGCGCCCGGTCCAAGATCCCCGCGTTGAGGCCGTAGAGTGAGGAGATCGTCCCGAAGGTCAGTCCGGTGGACATGAGCAGCGTCGTGAACATCGCGTCCCTGGGAACCCAGCGCCTGGCGACCGGATACACGCCCGCGATCTTCGTCACCTGCTTGACGGCGAACAGGAGCGCCAGCAGGCCGAAGTTCGCCCAGACGAGCCTCAGCGAGACGTTCAAGCCGCCTTTGAGGAAGAAGAACGGGGTGAGGAGGGCGAACGCGACGACCCGGAACCTCCGCGTCAGCTCCGGGTGCTCGTGGAAGATCCGCGCGAGCGACAGCCCGAGCACGAACGCTGGAAGGACCGCGTGGCTCTGAGCCTTCTCCGCGAAGAACATCAGCACGAGCAGGACCGCCACGGCGCCTTTGATCTCGGGCTCGATCACGCGGGCGCCGTAGCGCGAGAAGAACCACGGCTGGAGCGCCACCATGGTCCAGATGACCAGCACCGAGACGCCCACGAACGGCACGAGCCACCACGTCGGTCGGATAAATAGCAGCGCGAGCGCCAGCGCGGTGCCGAAGTCGGTCACGAACGTGGAGGCCATGATGAGCTTGCCGAGCGGCGTGAGCGTCAGCCCGGTCTCGACGAGCACGGTGTAGACGACGGCGAGCGACGTCGTCGACAGCGCGACGCCGGCGAGCTGCGCCGCGTCGCTCGGCCAGCCGAGGACCCAGACGCAGACGAGCCAGGCGCCGAAGAAGGGAGCCGCGAAGGAGAGACCGCCGATCAGCACGCTCTCCTTGAGCTTCTCCCGCATCACCCGCGGATCGACCTCCGCGCCGGCCAGGAACGTCAGGAGGATGCTGCCGAACGACGCGAGGAAGTCCATCCACGGCGGGCTCGTGAGACCGAGGAAGTTCCCCGCGACCACGCCGAGGCTGATCTCGATGAGGGCCACCGAGACGCCGAGCTCGACGGAGGCGACGCTGGCCAGGAGGACGAGCAGGCCCGCGATCACTGCGATCAGGAGATTTTCCACCCGGCCTCCCGGCGCGCCGCATCCAGCTCGGCGCGCAGCCGTTCGTTCTCCGCCCGCAAATCGGCGATCGTCCGCATCGCCAGGTCGTTCGCGCCACGCTCGCCGCTCGAGTTCAGCTCGAGGGCGTCCCGGTCCGCTGGACGTAGCTCTTCACGAACTCCTCGGCGTTCTCCTCGAGCAGCGAGTCGATCTCGTCCAGGGCGTCGTTGGTGCTAGAGCGCGTCAAAAAAACAACCCCTACCGGTTCCGCACCCGGTAGGGGTCATCATCCTCGCGAGTTGCGAGGCGGTTTCGGGCGAACCCCATCGCCCTTCGTCGTCGCCCTCGATTATCCTCCCTGCCCGCGGCTGGTCAAGGTTTTCCAGTGGCCGGCGTGCGCGCGCCCGACGTAGAGCGGAACCAGCCTGTACGGCCTCAGGAGTTCGAGGATGCCCACGGTAGGCACGGAGCCTCTTCGGCCTCTCATGTCCCGCCGATAGCCTCAGTCCGTGGTGCGTTGCGCGAGGTTCCACGTCGGTCGCATCCGTCCGAATCGTTCACTGATCGAAATGGATCAATACAACAACTGGGCGTCGTGCCCTTGTCGTGCCCTTGAGGAGGCCAGTGGATGTGGATCGTTCGGCTCGCGCTCCGCCGTCCCTACACCTTTGTGGTGATGGCCCTCCTCATCCTGCTCCTCGGCGTGCTCTCCATCGCGACCACCCCCACCGACATCTTCCCGGAGATCGACATTCCCGTGGTCAGCCTGATCTGGGACTACCAGGGCCTCGCCACCGCCGAAATGGCGAACCAGATCACGACGTTCAGCGAGTACACGCTGTCCTCGGCCGTCAACGACGTCCGGAACATCGAGTCGCAGACGCTGAACGGCATCAGCGTGATTCGCGTGTACTTCCAGCCGAACGTGCAGATCGACGCTGCCGTGGCCCAGATCACCGCGGTGTCCCAGACGATCCTCCGGAGAATGCCGCCCGGAACGGTGCCGCCCTTCATCTTCCGCTACAACGCTTCGACCGTCCCGATCATCCAGCTCAGTCTCGGCGCAGCAGTTCGCGCCGATCCGGGGCGCGACGTTGCCGCTCCCCTACGGGGGCAAGCCGCGACAGATCATGGTGGACCTCGACCCCCAGGCGCTGCTCGCCAAGGGGCTGTCGCCGGTCGACGTGAGCGCCGCCATCAACGCGCAGAACCTGACGCTCCCGACGGGAAGCGTGAAGGTCGGATCGCGGGAGTACACGGTCAGCCTCAACAGCAGTCCGCCGGCCATCGACGCGCTGAACGACGTGCCCGTCAAGCAGATCAACGGGACGACGGTCTATATCCGGGACGTCGCGCATGTGCGCGACGGCTTCGCGGTGCAGACGAATATCGTGCGCCAGAACGGCCGTCGCGCCGCGCTCCTCACGATCCTCAAGAATGGCGGCGCCTCGACTCTCGATATCGTCCAACGCGTCAAGGCCCTCCTGCCCACCATGCGGGCGGCGGCGCCTCCCGGGCTTGACATCAACGTCCTCTTCGACCAGTCGCTGTTCGTCCGGGCCGCGGTCAACGGCGTACTCGTAGAAGCCGCCATCGCCGCCTGCCTGACAGGGCTGATGATCCTGCTCTTCCTCGGGAGCTGGCGCAGCACGCTGACCGTCGTCATCTCGATCCCGTTGTCGATCCTGACCTCGCTCACGGTCCTGAGCCTGCTGGGCCAGACGCTGAACGTCATGACGCTCGGAGGCCTCGGCCTCGCCGTCGGCATTCTCGTGGACGACGCGACGGTGGAGATCGAGAACATCCACCGGAACCTCGGCCAGGGCAAGCGGCTGGTGCGCGCGATCCTCGATGGCGCCCAGCAGATCGCCACGCCCGCCTTCGTGTCCACGCTCGCGATCTGCATCGTGTTCGTCCCGGTGGTGTTCCTGACCGGGCCAGCCAAGTACCTGTTCACGCCGCTCGCGATGGCGGTCGTGTTCGCGATGCTCGCCTCGTACTTCCTCTCGCGCACAGTCGTGCCGACCCTCGTGCGCTACCTCCTCGCCGCCGAGATCCACGACGGGCAGCACCGGCTGCCGCAGGGACTCTTCGCGCGGGTCCACGACGGCTTCGGCCGTGGCTTCGAGGGGCTGCGCGAGCGGTACACGACGGCGCTCGGGTGGGCCCTCGGTCACCGCCGGGCGGTCTTCATGGCCTTCGTCCTCGTGGTGGCGAGCGCCTTCGCGCTCCTGCCGTTCGTCGGACGCGATTTCTTCCCGGTGGTCGATGCCGGGCAGTTCCGTCTCCACGTGAAGGCGCCGACGGGGACCCGGCTGGAAGAGACCGAGGTGGCCTTCGGCCGGGTGAAGGCGGCGATCCGCCGCATCATCCCAGCCGACGAGATCGCGGTAGTCGTGGACAATATCGGCGTCCCCCAAAGCGTCAACCTCGCGTTCACCGACAGCGCGACGGTGGGCTCGGCGGACGGCGAGATCTTGGTCTCGTTGAATCCCGAGAAGCACGGGCCGACGCCGGCGTACGTGGAGACGCTCAGGGCCCGGCTGCCCGAGGAGTTCCCGGAGCTGAGCTTCTTCTTCCAGCCGGCGGACATCGTGAGCCAGATCCTGAACTTCGGTCTGCCCGCGCCGATCGACGTCCGAGTGATGGGCTATAACCAGGACGCTACCTACCCTGTGGCCCGAGAGATCGAGGCGGCGGTCGCCCGGATCCCGGGCGCGGCCGACGTCCACCTGCACCAGGTGCTGAATTCGCCGGCGCTGGAAGTGAAGGTCGACCGGGCGCGAGCGGCGCAACTCGGCCTCACCCAGCGGGATGTCGCCAACAACCTGCTCATCTCGCTCAGCTCGAGCCGTGTGGTCTCCCCCAACTTCTGGAGCGATCCCCGGACGGGCATCAACTACCCGGTCGCGGTGCAGACGCCCCAATACCGGGTCGATTCGGCCGACTCCGTCCTGTCGACCGCGGTCGCGGGAGGCACCTTCGCCGCGCCGCAGCTCCTGAGCAACCTGGCGTCGATCGAGCACCGCCAGGTCGCCTCGGTCGTCTCCCACTCCAACGTTCAGCCCGTGTTCGACATCTACGCGAACGTGCAGAACCGTGATCTCGGCGGCGTGGCGACCGAGGTCGAGCGCCTCGCGGCCGACGCCCGCAAGAAGCTGCCGCCGGGCAGCCAGATCGTCGTGCGCGGGCATGATCCTCGCGGTCGTGCTCGTCTACTGCCTGATGGTCGTGAACTTCCAGTCCTGGCTCGACCCCTTCATCATCATCACGGCGCTGCCCGGGGCCTTCTGCGGGCTCGTCTGGATGCTCTTCGTGACCCAGACGACGTTCAACGTCCCCTCCCTGATGGGAGCGATCATGAGCATCGGTGTCGCCACCGCCAACAGCATTCTCATGGTGACGTTCGCGAACGACCAGATGCGCGCGGGCGACGACCCCGTGCGGGCGGCCCTGGCCGCGGGTCGGACGCGCCTCCGGCCGGTCGTCATGACGGCGCTCGCGATGGTGATCGGCATGCTCCCGATGTCGCTCGGGCTCGGCGAGGGCGGAGAGCAGAACGCTCCGCTCGGCCGCGCGGTGATCGGCGGCCTGTCCGTCGCCACGTTCGCCACTCTCTTCTTCGTGCCGGTGGTGTACAGCGTCCTTCGGCGAACACCGCCGGGGCGATGGGACATCGACGCGGAAGGAAAGAACGAGGAGTCACACCTATGAAGATCCGGACGATGTGGGTCGTGGCCGCGGTGGCAGCCGCGAGCCTGATTCCCGCGGTCAACGTGGTCGCTCCGCGTCGCTCGGACGCTCCGCCCGAGCTGTCGCTGCCCGGCGGCATCCAGGCCATCCAGGAGACGCCGATCCACGCGCGCACCAACGGCTACCTGCGCGCGAGGCTGGTCGAGATCGGCCAGCTCGTGACTGCTGGTCAACTCCTCGCGGAGATCGACACGCCAGAGCTGGATCAGGAACTGGTGCAGTCCCGGGCGGCGCTGGCGCAGGCCCAGGCCGCCCTGAGCCAGGCCGCAGCCGGACTCGAGCAGGCGCGGGCGACCCACCAGCAGGCCCTGGCGAGCCTCCAGCAGTCCAAGGCGACGCTCGAGTTCGCGCGCGTAAGCGCGGAGCGCTGGACGACCCTCGTGCAACGGGACCTGGTAGCCCGCCAGGACGGCGACGAGAAGCAGACGGCCTGGGATACGGCGCGCGCCACCACCGACGCGGCCCGGGCCAACGCTGACGCCATCCGCGCGAACGGCGGCGCGATGGAGGCCAACCTGGCCTCGGCCCAGGCCAACGTGGCGGCGAACGAGGCCAACGTCCGGCGGCTGACCGCCCTCCAGAACTTCCGACAGATCCGGGCGCCCTACGCCGGCATCATCACTGCCTGGAGCGTGGAGCGAGGGGCGCTGATCACGTCGGGCAGCGGCAACACCAACAGCCCCCTGTTCAGGATCGCGCAGATCGACACGCTCCGGATCTTCGTGAACGTCCCGCAGACCTTCGTCCGCTCGATCCAGGCGGGCCAGGAGACGCAGGTCGCGCTGCAGGAATTCCCCGGGCGGACATTCCGCGGAAGGGTGGCGAGCACGGCCGGCGCCCTCGACCCGGCCTCGCGCACGCTGCTCACCGAGGTCCGTCTCCCGAACGCCGACCGCGCGCTTCTGCCGGGCATGTACGCGCAGGTCAGGTTCTCGGTCGCGCTCCCCGAGCCGCCCTGGCTGATTCCGGCGGCGGCGCTGATCGTGCGCGCGGGCGCCCCGCAGGTCGCAGTGGTGCGTCCCGACGGGACCGTGCGGTATCAGAAGGTGGATGTCGGGCGCGATCTGGGCTCGTCCGTGGAGATCCGCGCGGGCGCCCCGCAGGTCGCAGTGGTGCGTCCCGACGGGACCGTGCGGTATCAGAAGGTGGATGTCGGGCGCGATCTGGGCTCGTCCGTGGAGATCCTGGCGGGGCTCGACGGGACGGAGCGCCTCGTCGTCAACGTCCCCGACAGCCTGCGCGAAGGCGCGCTGGTCCGGAGTCAGGGGACCTGACGCTTGACGGGTCCCTTGTCCGCAAGTATAAAAGTCACCACACCAATGAGGAGGCTGACGCCATGAGAATCGTGAAGAACGTGATACTCGGGTTGTTCCTCGCCGCGGTCGGCGGCGTCTCGTACGTTCCCGGTGCGATCGGCGCCGATATGGGCACGATGATCCCGGCGGGAGAGATCGTCTTCGGACCGATCGCGCCGGGGTCCCCGGTGCAGGTCGCGGAGCTATGGGGAGACCGGACTCAGGGCGAGCACGGCATGCTGCTCAAGATACCCGCCGGATTCGAGGCGG
>QHRS01000091.1 GCA_003221435.1 Candidatus Rokuibacteriota bacterium | reverse complement strand
CACCGCGCAGGCGACCACCCGAACAAACGGCGCCATCGGTCCCTTGGGGAAGGCTCGGAGGGGGCCGTCGAGGCCCCCTCCGATGGGCAACGAAGTATGGCGAACTAACTTCGAACGGCACGAGACGGCTCTACCAGGCGATCGCGTGACAACCGCGTCGCGGGTCTGCGCCCGCATGTCGGGCGCCGCCGCGACCGATCAGGACGGCGCAGACGGCGCCGGCCCGCCACTCCCACTCCGGCCACGCGGTGACCTGGTGTCCGAGCGCCGCGAGGGCTCCACGCGTTTCTTCGGGGATGCGCCGCTCGACCTCGAGCTTACCGGCAGCGGTCGAGTGGGGCCAGAACGAATCGGGGAAACTGCGCGACGCCACGCGCGGCGCCTCGATCGCGTCCTGGATCGGGAGGCCGAAGACGGCCAGGTTGAGGAACACCTGGAGCAGCGCCTGCTGCTGCACGTCGCCGCCGGGAGTGCCGAAGGGCATGAGGAGCGCGCCGTCACGGAACGCCATCGCCGGCGCGGGAGTCAGTCGCGGGCGCTTGCCGGGCGCGACCACGCTCGGATGCGCGGGGTCGAGCCACCCCTGCGAGCCCCGCGGCGAGACAACGCACCCGACGCCCGGCACGACCGGCGCGTCCACATTGGGGTCACTCGGCGTCGCCGAGAAGCCGTTGCCGTGCTGGTCGACGACCGCGACGTAGCTCGTGTCGAGCGAGTGACTCGGCGCCCCGCGCGCCGGCTGCCGCCCGCTCGGCCCAGCGCCGTTCCGCACCGCCGCGAGCCCGTCTGGATCGCCGGCCGGAGGCATGTCGGGCCAGGCTTCGTGCTCGCGGATCAGCGTGCGCCGCGCCGTGGCGTAGGCCTTGGAGAGCAATCCATCGACGGGGACCTTGACGTGCAGTGGATCGCCGTAGTACGCGTCGCGGTCCGCGAACGCCAGCTTGATCACCTCAACGAGGAGATGAAGGTACGCGGCCGAGTTGTGGCCGAGCGCTCGCAGGCCGTATGACTCGAGCAGGTTGAGCATCTGGAGCAGCACGGGCCCCTGGCACCAGAACCCGCACGTCGCCACCTCGTACTCATGAAACGCGGTCAAGAGCGCGTGGCCTACCTCCACCTGGAAGGACGCGAGGTCCTCGTACGCGAGCAATCCGCCGTTGTCCTGATGGAACGCGGCGATCGCGCGAGCGATCTCGCCCCGGTAGAAGGCGTCGCGCGCGGCGACCACGCCAGCCGCGCGGTTGCCGCCGGCCGTTTGTTCGGCACGGACCATCGTGCGGAGCGTCTGCGCGAGCTCGGATTGCACGAGGACCTCGCCGGCCCTGAGGGGTCGGCCGTCCCGGAGAAACAGCGCGGCCGAGGTCGGCCAGCGCCGGTACGCGGCCTCGTTGCCCGCCATCAGGAAGCCCGAGAAGCGCGAGAGCGGAAAGCCGCGTTCCGCGCACTCGAGCGCGGGCGCCACCACGTCGGCGAACGACATCGTCCCCCAGCGCGCGAGCGCCTCGAGCCACGACGCGGGCGACGCGGGCACCACGGCCCGGGCGACGCCGGGCGGAATCTCGCCGCCGAAGCGAACACGGAAGTAATCGAGCGTGAGGGCGCGGGGATACGGGCCGACGCCGGACACCTGGTAGGTCTCGCGAGTGCTCGCGAGGTGAACGAGGATCGGCGCGACGCCCGCGACGCTGACCATCTCGGGGTGCACGACCCCCAGGCAGAGCCCGGCCGCGACTCCCGCGTCGATCGCGTTGCCCCCGGCCTGGAGGATGCGGGCCCCAGCTTGCGCGGCGAGCGGATGCCCGGCCGCCACGGCCCAGCGACCGCCGATCGCCTCAACCGTGTGCGTGGGCGTGTACGGCGCGCCCGGCTGGGACGGGGCGGCATCAAGCGTCATGCGCGCATGGAACCATGCGCGGGCGAGGGCGTCAAGAACCGCACGCGTGTGCTACCGTACACGCATGGCAGGCGCGCCGCTCATCGGGGTGAGCACGTCGATCATCGCCGGCAAAGAGGGTGAACGGGCCGCCATCAACTCCGCGTACCTCACGGCCGTCCAGGGGGCGGGAGGGGTGCCAATCCTGCTGCCGCCACAGATAGACGAGCGCGCGCGCAGAGAACTGTTCGAGCGGCTTCACGGCGTGCTCCTGACCGGCGGAGGGGACGTGAACCCGAACCTCTTCAAGCAGCCGCGCCACAAAACCGTGAGCGGAGTTTCGGACGCGCGCGACGCGCTGGAAATCGCGCTGGTCGAGCACGCGCTGGCGCGGCGGCTGCCGGTGCTCGCGATCTGCCGCGGGCTCCAGGTGCTGAACGTCGCACTGGGCGGGAGTCTCTATCAGGATGTCGCGAGCGCGTCGGGGACCTCCGTCGAGCACGGCCAGACCGCGCCCCGACACGAGCCGACCCACAAGGTCAGGGTCGCTTCGGGGAGCCGACTCGAGCGGGTGCTCGGCGTCGACCAGCTCGAGGTGAACAGCTTCCATCACCAGGCGATCAAAACGCTCGGCCGGGACCTGAAGGCTGTCGCGTTCGCGGAAGGCGATGAGCTGATCGAGGGCGCCGAGCTGGAGGACCCTTCGCGCTTCGTCATCGGCGTCCAGTGGCATCCCGAGGAGCTGGCCCCGCAGCACGAGACCGCGCGACGCCTCTTCGAGGCCCTGGTCGTCGCCTCGACGTAACCGGCGGGCTACACCAGCTCCCAGCGAGAGGGCGCTCCGCTGATGAGCCGCTCGCGCACTCGGCCGGCCTTCTCGAGCGCGCGGAGGTGCGACTCGACCGACATCGCCGCCGCGACGTGGAGCGCGGGCGAGACCTCTGCGTAGATCTTCTCCACGATCCCCGGAATCGTCGCGCGCCCCTCGCCGACCACCTCGAGGATCTGGCGCTCGCGCAGGAGCCGGTGCTCGATGTACTCGCGGATCTTCGCCGGCCCGTCTTCAACGACGGGCCCGTGCGCGGGATAGATCCGCCGCACATCGAGCTGCTGCAGGCGTCGGAGCGAGGTCATGTAGGCGGTGAGGTCGCCGTCGGCCGGCGGGATCACCGTGGTCGAGCCGGCGAGAATGACATCGCCCGTGAAGAGCGCCTGTTCCTCGACCAGGAAGTAGCAGAGGTGGTCGGAGGCGTGCCCCGGCGTATAGACCGGGATCAGCGTGACCCCGTCGCCCTGCACCGCCTGGCCGTCGCGCAGATCGTCGACGGGCTCGGGCAGCGCCGGGTCGCGGTGGCGCATCTTGGCGACGCGGACGCCGGGAAAGCGCTCCCGGAGCTGGGCGACGCCGCCCATGTGGTCGCGGTGCCGGTGGGTGAGCACGATCCGCGACGGCCGCGTCCAGCCCCGGGCTCTCAGGTACGCCTCGAGGTTGGCGACGTAGCCAGGGACACCCCCGCCCGTGTCGATCAGAATGGGGTCGCGCTCGCCCACGAGGTAGGTGTTCGTGCCCGGGCCCGTCATCAGCCCCGGGTTCAGCCCGAGGACCCGTCCCACGCGGTCGCTCGGCGTCGCGGTCTTCGGGAAATCGGGATCGATCCAGCTCATGAATTCACGCGAGGCCCAGGTAGCGGCGCTTGATCTCTTCGTTCGCGCCGAGCTCGTCGCGAGTGCCATGGTACACGATCTGCCCTTTGTTCATCACGTAGACACGGTCGGCGACGCGGAGCGCGAGCGCCAGATTCTGCTCCACGAGCAGCATGCTCAGGCCCTCGGCCTTGAGCCCGGTCAGCACGCGTCCGAGCTCGCGGACGATCAGGGGCGCGAGCCCCTCCGAGGGCTCATCGAGCACCAGGAGTCGGGGGTTGGTCAAGAGGGCGCGGCCGATCGCGAGCATCTGCTGCTCGCCGCCGGAGAGCGTGCCGCCGCCCTGCGCCGCGCGCTCGCGGAGCCGCGGGAAGATCGCATACACGCGCTCCGGCGTCCATCGACCGGGCCGCTCCGCGAAGCGGAGATTCTCGGCGACCGACAGCGGGGCGAAGATCCGGCGCCCCTGCGGGACGAGACCGAGGCCGCGCCGGGCGATCGCGTGGGGCGGGAGCCGGTGGATCAGGGACCCCTCCCACGCGATGCGTCCGCTCCGCGGGTGCTCGAACCCTACGATGCTCCGGACCAGCGTCGTCTTTCCCGCGCCGTTCCGCCCGAGGAGCGCGACGACCTCGCCCGGCTGGACCCGCAGGCTCGCGCCGTGCAGGACGTGGCTCTCCCCGTAGAACGTGTGGATCGCGTCGACCTCGAGCGTCACGCGTCGCCCGTCGCGCCCAGGTAGACCTCGTACACCCTGGGATCGGCCCGCACGGCATCGGGTGGGCCCTCGGTCAACACCTCGCCCCCGTGGAGCACCGTCACGCGGTCCGCGAGCGAGAAGACGACATCCATGTCGTGCTCGATGATCAGGAGCGTGACCTCGCGGGGCAGCGCGCCGAGGAGCCGGATCATCCGCTGCGTCTCGTCCGGCGACATCCCCGCGGTCGGTTCGTCCAACAGCAGCAGGCGCGGTCGGGTGGCGAGCGCGACGCCGATCTCGAGCTGTCGCTGCTCGCCGTATGACAGGCGACCGGCGTGCGCGTCCAACCGGTCGGCGAGCCCGACCGCGTCCGCGACGTCGCGGACGACCGCCAGCACCGGCGCCAGACTCGGCGGTGGCGCGAACAGCCGGAAACTCCCGCGGAAGCGGACCGCGGCGGCGAGCCGGAGATTTTCGCCGACGGAGAGCCGGGGGAACACGTTCGTGCGCTGGAAGGAGCGCGAGATCCCCCGGCGCGCGATGGCGTAGGGCGGGAGCCTGTCGATCGGCCGGCCCTCGAACTCGATCCGGCCGCCGGAGGGCGCGAGCTCGCCCGCAATCAGGTTGAAGAGCGTGGTCTTGCCCGCGCCGTTCGGCCCGATGACCGCCCGGCGCTCGCGGGGCTCTACCTCGAGCGTGACGCCATTCAGCGCGGCGAGGGCGCCGAAGCTCCGGGAGAGCGCGTCGCAGCGCAGGAGCGGGCGGGTCAGGCGCGCGGCTCCGCGCCCTCCTGCACGAGCCCGAGCAGACCGGCGGGCGCCCAGAGGACGAACCCGATGAAGACCGCGCCGAGGATCAGCATCCAGCGCTCGGTATAGGAGCTGACGAGGCTCTGCAAGCCGATGAACGCCGCCGCCCCGAGGACGGGTCCGGCGAGTGTTCGGGTGCCCCCGATGATGACCATCAGGAGCGCCTCCCCCGACGTCGTCCAGAACAACATCTCGGGCGAGACGTAGCCGTTGAACTGCGCGTAGAGCGAGCCCGCGAGCCCCGCGATCACGGCCGCGACGACGAAGGCCACCAGCTTGAACCGGTTCACCGCGTAGCCGACCGCCGCCATCCTGTGCGCGTTGTCATCGATCCCTCGCAGGACGCGTCCGAACGGCGAGCGGACGATCCGGTCGAGCGCGACGCCGGCCAGAGCGAAGAAGACCATGACGTAGAGGTGGAACGCCGGCGTCAGGTTCAGGTCGACTCCCGGCAGGCTCGGCCGCGGGACGCCGGGCAGCCCGTCGGACGACCCGAGCCACTCGGTGCTGAAGGCCGCGGCGTACAGCATCTGGGAGAACGCGAGCGTCAGCATGATGAAGTACACGCCGCTCACCCGGATCGACAGGTAGCCGATGACGAGCCCCGCGACCCCCGCGGCGACGGCGGGCAGGAGCACCGCCGACGCGAGTGACGGCGACCAGTGCTTGAGGCAGAGCGCGGCGACATAGCCGCCGAGGCCGAAGAACGCCGAGTGCCCGAACGAGATCATCCCGGCGTAGCCCACGAGCAGATCGAGGCTCATGGCGAAGATGCCCCAGATCAGGATCTCCTGCGCGAGCTTGACCGGGTAGGTGCCCGCGACCCACGGCATTGCCGCCACCGCGCCGAGCACCAGTCCGACGAGGAGCCGAGACCATCGAAGGGGGCCTCGGCGGCTACCGGAGCTCACGACCGAAGAGGCCCGTCGGGCGCGCGAGGAGGACGAGCACCATCACGCCGTAGATGATGAACATCGACGTATCGGGAAACCACGCCTTCCCGAAGGTCTCCGCCTGACCGAGGATGAGGCTTCCGGCCAGCGACCCCTTGAGGCTCCCGAGTCCGCCGATCACGACAACGATGAGCGTGCGCACCAGAATCTCGACGCCCATCCCCGGGTAGGCCGCCTGGATCGGCACCGCGATGACGCCGGCCACCGCGGCGAGCGCCGCCCCGACGGCGAACACCCCGGTGAACACGCGGTGCACGTTGACCCCGAGCCCGGCGGTCATCTCCCTGTCATAGACGCCCGCGCGCAGAATCGCGCCGAGCCGGGTGCGTTCGAGCAGGAGCCAGAGGAGCCCCGCCACCGCCAGGCCGAACACGATGACGAACAGCCGGTAGGACGGGAACCGCAGGGCGCCGAGCGCCACCGACCCGGCGAGCATGGCCGGCGGCGGCATCGAGCGGACGTGCGCCCCCCAGATCCACTTCACGAGGTCGTCGAACAGGTAGATGAAGCCGAACGTCAGCAGCACCTGGGCGTTGGGGCCGCGGGCGTAGAGCGCGCGGAGGCAGCCTCGCTCGATCAGCGCGCCGACGGCGGCGACCACGACGGGCGCGAGCGCGAGCGCGATCCAGAAATCGCCCGTCACGGCGGCAATGGCGAGGCCCGCGTACGCGCCGAGCGTGTAGAACGACCCGTGCGCGAGATTGATGACGTCGAGCATGCCGAAGATGAGCGTGAGGCCGACCGACAGGAGAAACAGCAGCATGCCGTACTCCAGGCCGTTGAGCGCCTGGGCGAAGAGGTCCGGGAGCAGCGTCAGGAGCTCACCCGGGAAGGGTGCAGCCGGTGCCCGGATCCTTCACGTTCGCGACCTGGTCGATGACGACGTTGGCCAGCTCGCCGCCGACCTCGCGCACCTCGCGGATGTAGATGAACGGCTGGATCACGTTCTGCGTCTTCGGATCGAAGCGGAAGCGGCCGCGCGGGCTGTCGAACTCGACCCGGCGCACGGCCTCGATCAGCCGGTCCTTGTTCTGGGTGTCGCCGCCGGTCGCCTTGAGGGCGTGGACGATGGTCTGTGCGGTGTCGTACCCCTGCACGGCGAAGCCGTCGGGCGTCTTCTTGAACGTCTCCCTGAACTCGCGCACGAATTGCCTGTTCGTCGGGTTGTCGAGCAGCGTCGAGTAGAAATGGCCGGTGATGATGCCGAGCGCCGACTTGCCCTCGGCGGGCAGCACGTCGGTCTCCGTGAGGAAGCCCGCGCCGCAGAGCTTCGAGCGCGCGCGCAGCCCGAACTCGTCGTACTGCCTGACGAACCTCACCGCCTGCGAGCCGGAGAAGAAGGCGTAGACCACCCGGGGCGCGGCCTGGTTGATCTTGGTCAGGAACGGGGCGAAATCCTCGTTGACCGGAAACGGCGTGTAGTCCTCGCCGACGACCCTGCCGCCGGCCGGCACGAACGTCTCCTTGAACGCCTTCATCATGTCGAAGCCCGCCGAGTATTTCGGCGCGATCAGGTGCGCCTCTTTCCCCACGTGCGCGGCGACCCAGGCGCCCATCGGCCAGTTCGGCTGCCAGTTGGAGAACGACGCTCGGAAGATGTACTTCGAGCAGCGCTCGCGGCTGATCTCGTCGTTGCCCGCGTTGGCGACGATCAGGATCTGCCGCGCCTGATGCACGGTGTCGCGAATCGCGGCGAGCACGCCGCTCGAAACCGGCCCGACGAGAAAGTCGACCGCGTCACTCTCGATCAGCTTCTTGGTCTTCCGGAGCCCGACCTGCGGGCTGACCTCGTCGTCTTCCCGGAGCAGCTCGACCTTGCGGCCGGCGACCGTCCAGCTCTCGCGCTCGAAGACGAGCCGCATACCCTCGGTGATGCTCTCGCCGAGCACGGCGTAGACGTTGGAGTACGGCAGCACCAGGCCGATCTTGAGCGGCTTCGCCTGCGCCGAGGCGCGTCGCGCCGGTGGGCCCAGGGCGGCGGTCGCCGCGGCCGCTCCAGCGCCGCCGAGAAATCTCCGCCGTGTCAACCGTTCCATCGCGCCCCTCGAGGCGGCCTCAGCCGCCAAGCTTTCGTCTGATGGTGTCCGGGATGGACTTCGCCCGGATGCGTCCGCCCGGCGCAAGGGGCTGCCCCACCCAGGCCCGCCGCTCGAACCCGGTCGCGCAGAGCGTCGGCCCGACCGAGATCCGGTGGTCGACCCGGAAGGTCTTGTCGGTGACGTCGGTCACCTCGCTCTCGATCGTGATCGTGTCGCCGAAGCGAACCGGCGCGAGGAAGGTCGCGCTCGCCTCGACGGCCGGGACGCCGAGGATGTCGTGGTCGCGGAACGTCCGGTCCCACGGCTCGCCGATCAGCGCGAAGAGCGCGGCGGTCGCGACGTCGAACCATTCGAAGAAGCGCGGGTAGAATGCGATCCCGGCGGGGTCCGACTCGCTCCAGCGGACGGCGAGGGTCAGACTATGTTTGAGCACGCAGGGCAACGGGCGCCGAGCGGGCGACCTGCGCGAGCGAGCCGAGCAGCGCGTCGGCGCTCACGGGCTTGGCGATGACGCGGTCGACGAACCGGCTCCGCTCGTCGGCGGCGACCGTCTCTCCCCACCCCGTCAGCAGGAACACCGGCATCTGCGGCGCGCGCGTCTTGACCTCGGCGGCGACCTCCCAGCCGGTCATGCCGGGCATGCCGAGATCAGTCACGACGAGGTCGACTCGCGCCGGGTCGAACACGGCAAGCGCCTCGGTGCCGGACGCCGCGCTCACCACCACGTGGCCGTGCCGCTGGAGCAGGTCGGCGAGGGCGCGCAGCAGTCTCGGATCGTCCTCGACGAGAAGGACGCGCCGCGCCTGGCCGGCCTGAAGCGGCGGGGGCTCGCTGGCCGCCGGAATGATCTGGTAGCGGCTGCCGAGCAGGCGCAGGTGCACGGTCGTGCGGGTCGCGCCATCCCGCGTGACGGTGATCGACCCGCCGTGCCGCTCGATGATCGGCGAGAGATGCAGGAGCTCGCGCGCCCCGCCTCCGGTGTCGCTGACTTCGGCGAAGACCCAACCCGACTCTTCGCCCCACGCGCGGATCGTGAGCGCGCCGCCGCGCGGCATCGCGGTCACCGCGCTCATGATGAGCTGGACGAACACGTCGCGCAGCTCGACGGAGTTGCCCTCCACCGGGGGCGCTGACTCGACGTCGCGGATGACGGCGATCGTGATGCCCCGGCGCTCCGCGTCGTCGCGCCACCGCGGCTCGGTCAGCGCGAGCGCGTCAGCGATGAGCGGCTGGAGCGCGACGGGGCCGAAGGCAACCTGCGGCTGTTGCGCGATGAATTCCTGGAGCTGGCGGACCGTGGCGCCCGCCTCGAGCGCGACCTGCCGGATCACCGCCAGGCGGCGGCGCGCCGTCTCGTCGCCGGTTTCTTGCAGCAGCAGCTCGGTATAGCCGAGGATCGCCGCGAGCGAGTTGTTGAAGTTGTGCGCGAGGCCGCCGATCGTGTCGCCGAGCGTGAAGAGGTTGCGACTCCGCGCCAGCTCGTCCCGGAGTGGGCCGAGGCGCTGCCCGAGCGCCCGCGACCAGCCGCGCAGCTCGTAGAAGGAGCGGTCCATCTCCGCCTTGAGGGCGGTGAGCCGATTGACGATCAGGGGGATCTCTTCGTGTCCGCTCAGCATCAGCGGAGGCAGGCCGGCGGACTCGGAGGCGCGGCTCGCGAGGCGACGGAGGAGTCGCTTCATGCCGCAAATGATAGGACGCGCTTACAGATTAATCAATTGGGCGACGCGCTCGCGATGGTACGTGGCGTCGCCGAACGTGAACTCCGAGCCTTTTGCGCGCTTGAAGTACAGGTGCAGGTCGTGCTCCCAGGTGAACCCGATCCCGCCGTGGAGCTGGATCCCCGCCGCTGACACCCGCCGGGACGCGTCGCTGACGTACGCCTTGGCCATCGAGGCGGCCCGCGCGGCCTCCGGCGCGCTCTCGTCCACGGCCCAGGCCGCGTAGTAGGTGATCGACTTCGCGTTCTCGACCTCGACGAGCATGTCCGCGGCCTTGTGCTTGACCCCCTGGTAAGCGCCGATGGGCTTGCCGAACGCCACGCGGATCTTCGCGTACTCGGTCGTCATGTCGAGGACCCGCTGCGCGCCGCCACACATCTCCGCGCACAACGCGACGGTCGCGCGCTCCACCACGCGCGTGAGCGGCTGCCAGCCCTTGCCCTTCTCGCCGAGCAGCGCGTCCGCCGGAACCGCGACGCGGCCAAGCTTCACCTCGCAAAGCTTGCGGGTCTGGTCCATCGTGGGGAGCAGCGTCACCTCGAGCCCCGGCGCGGTCTTCGGCACGAGGAAGAGGCTCACGCCCTCTTGGGGGTTCCCGCCCGCCGCGGTCCGGGCCACGACGACGAGCGCGTCGGCGATGTGCGCGTCGGGAACGAAGAGCTTCGTGCCGGACAGCGTGAAGCCGCCGCCCGCTTCGGTCGCGGCCACCGTCACGCCCTGCGCGTCCCAGCGTGCGTTGGGCTCGGTCCAGGCCAGGGTCACGCGGGCCTCGCCCGCCGAGAGCTTCGGGAGCCACCGTTTCTTCTGCGCGTCGCTGCCCGCCTCGAGAATGGTCAGCCCGCCGAGGTGCACGGTCGAGAAGTAGGGGCCGGGCATCACCGCCCGCCCCATCTCCTCCATGAGCACGACGAGGTCGACGAAGCCGAGGCCGGCGCCGCCGTACACCTCGGGGAAGATCAGCCCGAGCCAGCCCTGCTCGGCGAGCTTGGCCCAGAACTCGGGCGTCGTGCCTTCCGGGGTCGCCATCATCTTGCGGACGAACTCGGACGTGCACTCCTTCTCGAAGAACTTGCGCGCCGTCGAGCGCAGCAGCTCCTGCTCTTCGCTGAATCCAAAGTCCATGTGAACCTCGCGCCTTAACCTTTGGGGAGGCCGAGCACGCGCTCGCCGATGATGTTCTTCTGGATCTCCGTGGTGCCGCCCTCGATCGAGTTGGCTCGCGAGCGGAGGAAGGTGTACTGCCAGAGGCCGCCCTCGACGGCCCACTGGGTGCCCTTCATGAGCTGCGAGTACGGCCCCTGGATCTCCGTCGCCAGCTCCTGCAGTCGCTGGTGCGTATCGACCCAGCCCATCTTGCCGGTCGACGCTTCGGGCCCCGGCATCTCGCCCTTGAGGAGCCTCGTGATCGCGCGGGCGCCGGTGTACTTCAGGCACTCCGTATCGATCCAGAGCTGCGCGATCCTCTGGCGCATGACCGGATCCTTCGTGATCCGGGCGCCGCCCTTCTCGACCCGCCGCGCCATCTCGATCAGGCCGTCGAGCGCGATCCGCAGCCTGACCTGCAGCCCGAAGCCGAGCGCCAGCCGCTCGTACATGAGCGTCGTCATGCCGACCGCCCAGCCATTGTTGACGCCCCCGAGCACGTGCGACTCGTGGACGCGGACGTTGTCGAAGAACACCTCGTTGAACTCCTCGTCGCCGGTAATCTGCCTGAGTGGCTTGACCGTGACGCCGGGCAGATGCATGTCGAGCAGGAAGTACGTGATGCCCTTGTGCTTGGGCGCGTCGGGGTCGGTACGCGCGAGCAGCATCATCCAGTCCGCGACGTGGGCGAGCGAAGTCCAGACCTTCTGTCCGTTGATGACGTAGGACTCGCCGTCCCGGACGGCGCGGGTCTGCAGCGCGGCCAGATCGGAGCCTGCGTTCGGCTCGGAGTAGCCCTGGCACCAGATCTCCTCGCAGGAGAGGATCTTCGGCGGGTAGCGGCGTTTCTGCTCCTCGGTGCCGTAGGCGATGATCGTCGGTCCGGCCATGCCGACGCCGAGGATGTTCAGGACGGGCGGCGCCTTCGCGAGCGCCATCTCCGCGTGGAGAATCATCTCCTCCACGAACGTCAGCCCCCGCCCGCCGTACTCCTTAGGCCACGTGAGACCGATGAACCCGGCCCGGTGGAGCTGCTTCTGCCACTCGCGCAGCAGGTCGTACGCTTCGGGGCGCGGGATGTCCGACGAGGCCATCACGCGTGCCGCGAAGTCGCGGGGCATGTTCGCCTCGAGCCACGCTCGAACTTCGTCCCGGAATGACTGCTGTTCCGGAGTCAGCGTGAGATCCATGGTCCCTCCTGATCGGACGACGCTCGAGGGCTGAACGACGGTTCAGCGCCATTCTATGGGCCGCTTTCAGGGGAAGTCAAGGCGGGGTCAGAACATCGATCGTCGGCTCGAGCGTCGTCACGGGCTCGCCTTCGGCCACCCTGCGCGCGGAGGCGATCGCCGTGGCGGCGTCGGCGGGGACGTCGCCGGCCGTTCACGCTTGCGGCTCGGCTGGTTGTTGAATATCCTCCGGAGCCATGTGGGACAAGCCCATGAGCACCGCGGTGGCGAGGTCTGATTTCGCACACGGGGGTCTTCCTCCGCTGGGCTGCCGCCGGGGATGAATGATGCGAGGACGATCGCCGGCGCGCGCAAATTTGCGCATCCCGCGCGGGGACCAACTTTGTTATAGTTTTGAGCAACTGCCCGCATGAACATCTGCGTCGTCGGAACCGGATACGTCGGCCTGGTCACCGGCGCGGTGTTTGCCGACCTCGGCAACGACGTGATCTGCGTTGACACGGACACCGAGAAGATCGCCGCCCTCCAGGCCGGCCGCATGCCCATCTACGAGCCCGGGCTCGAGGAGATGGTCGCTCGCAACACCGCCGACGGCCGGCTGTCGTTCACGATGGACATCGCGGACGCCGTTCGGCGGTCCGAAATCGTCTTCATCGCGGTTGGCACCCCGTCCAAGCTGGACGGCGAGACCGACCTCAGCGCGGTCGAGGCCGTTGCCCGAGGCATCGGGCGAGCGATGGAGCGGTACACGGTAATCGTCAACAAGTCGACGGTGCCCGTCGGCACTGGCGAGTTCGTGCGTGACGTGATCTCGCGGCATCAGTCGAAGCCCGTGCCGTTCGACGTCGTGTCGAACCCGGAATTCCTCCGAGAGGGCTCGGCGATCGAGGACACGCTGCGCCCGGACCGCATCGTCATCGGCGCGCGGACCCAGCAGGTCGCGATGACGCTGCTCGAGCTGTACGCGCCGCTCGAGCGGCCGATGATCATCACCGACGTCCCCTCGGCCGAGATGATCAAGTACGCCTCGAACGCGTTCCTCGCGTCCAAGATCTCCTTCATCAACGCGATCGCGAACATCTGCGAGCTCGCGGGCGCCGACGTGACGCAGGTGATGAAGGGCATGGGCCTCGACGCCCGGATCGGCCCGGCGTTCCTGCAGCCGGGCCTGGGCTACGGAGGGTCGTGCTTCCCGAAGGACGCGGAGTCGTTGATCCACACCGCGGCGAGCCTCGGCTGCGACTTCAAGTTCCTGCGGGCGATGGTCGAGGTGAATCGCGAGCGGACGACGCACTTCGTCGACAACATCCGGAAAGTGCTCGCACCCCTCGACGACAAGGTGATCGGCGTCCTCGGGCTCGCCTTCAAGCCGAACACCGACGACATGCGCGACGCCCGGAGCGTGGAAGTGGTCGGGCTGCTGCTCGCGGCGGGCGCCAGCGTGCGCGCCTACGACCCGGTCGCGACCGACAACGCCCGCGCCGTCCTGCCGCCGTCGGTCCGGTACTGCGCTTCCACGTACGAGGCGGCCGAAGGCGCGGACGCGGTCGCGCTCGTCACCGAATGGAACGAGTTCAAGTTCATCAACCTGGAGCGCCTGCGCTCCGTGATGCGCCGGCCCGTCGTCTTCGACGGACGCAATCTCTGGGAGCCGGAGCGCATGCGGCGTCTCGGGTTCGAGTACCACTCGATCGGCCGCAAGCCCGTGATCTCTCAGTAGCACCCCCGGATGCGCAGCCTCGTCACCGGCGGAACCGGCTTCATCGGCTCGCACCTGTGTGAGTTCCTGCTCGCGCGGGGGCACGAGGTCGTGTGCATGGACAACCTTCTGACCGGCGCGATGGACAACATTGCCGGATTCTCGGCCGCGCCGGGGTTCTCGTTCGTGCGGCACGACGTGACCGAATACATCAGGGTCGAGGGGCCGCTCGAGTACGTCCTGCACTTCGCCAGCCCCGCGTCGCCGCGCGACTACCTCGAGATGCCGATCCAGACGCTCAAGGTCGGGGCGCTCGGCACGCACAAGGCTCTCGGGCTCGCCAAGGCGAAGGGCGCGACCTTCCTGCTCGCGTCGACCTCCGAGGTGTACGGCGACCCGGAGGTCCATCCGCAGCGCGAGGAGTACTGGGGAAACGTCAATCCGATCGGCCCCCGGGGCGTCTACGACGAGGCCAAGCGCTTCGGCGAGGCGATGACGATGGCGTATCACCGGTTTCACCGTGTCGAGACCCGCATCGCGCGGATCTTCAACACGTACGGCGAACGCATGCGGCTCCAGGACGGCCGCGCGATTCCCGCATTCATCACCCAGGCGCTGACCGGCAGGCCGCTCACGGTGTACGGAGACGGTTCGCAGACGCGGTCGTTCCAGTACATCTCGGACCTGGTGGAGGGGATCTGGCGGCTCATGCAGTCCCGGGTCACCGAGCCGGTGAACATCGGCAACCCGCAGGAGATGACGCTCCTCGAGCTGGCGAAGAAGATCTTGAGGTTGAGCGCCTCGTCGAGCGAGATCGTGTTCGAGCCGCTTCCCGAGGACGACCCCAAGGTCCGGCAGCCCGACATCACGCGGGCGCGGACGCTGCTCGGCTGGGAGCCACGGATCGACGTCGACGAAGGGCTGCGGCGGACACTCGCCTGGTTCCGCGCCCGTCTCGCCCGCGCATGAGGCACTCCGCGCGGGCGGAGCCCCCCTCCGAGGACTCGTGAAGGCGCTCGTCACGGGCGGCGCCGGGTTCATCGGCTCTCACGTCGTCGATCGCCTGCTCGCCGGCGCGCACGAGGTCGACATCGTCGACAACCTCAGCACCGGCCGGCCGGCGCACGCCAATCCGGCGGCACGGCTCCACGTGACGGACATCCGGAGCGCGCGCCTGGCGGCGGTCTTCGGCGAGGCCCGGCCGGAGGTGGTCGTCCACCTGGCCGCGCAGATGGACGTCCGCCGGTCGGTCGCCGACCCGATCTTCGACGCGAGCGTCAACGTCCTGGGGACGCTCAACCTGCTCGAGTGTTGCCGCCGAGCGGGCGTCGAACGGCTCATCTTCGCCTCGAGCGGCGGCGCGATCTATGGCGACTGCGACACGATTCCGACGCCCGAGACGCAGCCGGAACGCCCCGCCTCGCCCTACGGTGTCGCGAAACTCGCGGCCGAACGCTACATCGCGGCGTGGACGGAGCTGACCGGGGCCGCCGCGGTCGCGCTTCGATACGCCAACGTGTACGGGCCCCGGCAGAACCCCCTCGGCGAGGCGGGGGTGGTCGCGATTTTCTCGGCGCGGCTGCTCTCGGGACAGCCGTGCATCGTCAACGGGGACGGCGAGCAGACGCGCGACTACGTCTACGTCGAGGACGTCGCGCACGCGACCGTGCAGGCGGTGAACAGATCCCGGGCCACGGGCGCGGTCAACATCGGTACGGGCGTCGAGACTTCGGTCAACGATCTCTACCACCGCCTGACCGCCGCCTCAGGCGTCGATGCTCCCGCGCGGCACGGCGCGGCAAAGCGGGGGGAGCAGCGCCGGAGCGTGCTCGACGCGTCGCGCGCGAAGCGGCTCCTGGCATGGACGCCAGCGACGACTCGGAGCCCGAGCCGAATTGCTGAATCCTGATCCGCCGGCCCGCGTGGAAGACCGGCATGAAAGGAGGGGTGGCGCAATGATCGACGAGGAGCTGAAGGCCATTCTCGCGTGCCCGGCCTGCAAAGGCTCTCTCGTATTCGAGGAGACCCGCATCATCTGCCCGGCGTGCAAGAAGGCGTATCCGATTCGTGATGGGATCCCCGTCATGCTGATCAACGAAGCGGACCCGTGGATGCCCAAGCCGTAATCCTGGTGGGCGGCCAGGGGACGCGCTTGCGCCCGCTGACCCACGCGCGTCCCAAGCCCATCGTCCCGCTGCTGAACCGGCCGTTCCTGCACTACCAGCTCGCGCTGTTGCGGCAGCACGGCGTCACGGACATCATCCTGTCCTGTTCCCATCGGGTGGACGACATCCGCGCCGCGCTCGGAAGCGGCGCCGATGCCGGCGTGAGGCTGCGCTACGTCGCCGAGTCCGAGCCGCTCGGCACGGCGGGCGGCGTCCGCAACGCCGCCGACCTCGCGAGCGGCCGCCTGGTCGTCCTCAACGGTGACGTCCTGACCGACGCCGATGTCGGGGCCGTGTTGCGCTTCCACGAGACGCGGGGATCCCGCACGACGATCGGCCTCACGCCGGTCGACGATCCCACCCAGTACGGCCTCGTCGAGGCCGACGCGCGCGGCGCGATCCGCCGCTTCCTCGAGAAACCGAAACCGCACGAGATCACCACGAACATGGTCAACGCCGGGGTCTACGTCATCGAAGCCGAGCTGCTCCGCCGCATTCCGGCCGACCGGCCGGTGTCGATCGAGCGGGAGTTCTTCCCCGCGCTCCTGGCGGATGGCGTGCCGTGCTTCGGTGTTCCGCTGGGCGGCTACTGGCGTGACATCGGCAGCCCGAGCGCGTACCGCGAGGCGCAGCTCGACCTGCTCCGCGGGCGCGTCGCCACCCAGGTCACGCCCGCCGGCACGCTCCGCGACGGGTGCTGGATCGGCGCGGGCGCGCGGATCGACGCCGGCGCCGTGCTCCGCGGGCCGGCGGTGATCGGCACCGACGTGCGCGTACAAGCCGGCGCGCGCCTGGGCCCGCTGACGGTGATCGGCGACGGCGCCCGCATCGCCCGCGGTGCGCGCATCGAGGGCGCGATCCTCTGGGAGCGCGTCGAGGTCGGCGAGGGCGCCGTGCTCCGCGACTGCATCGTCGGCGCGCACGCGGTCATCGGCGCGCATGTCGATGCGGCGCCCGGCGTCGTGCTCGAGGCCGGCGCGGTCGTCCCCGACCACACGCGGCTCGGTCGCTGACGTGTTATCCTGAGCCGGATGACGCTCGCTCGCATCCGGAATTTCTCCATCATCGCCCACATCGATCACGGCAAGTCGACGCTGGCCGATCGGCTGCTCTCGCTGACGGGCACGATGGACGCCAAGAAGGCCGTCGACCAGGTGCTCGACTCGATGGATCTTGAGCGCGAGCGCGGGATCACGATCAAGGCGCACACGGTGCGTCTGCTCTACAAGGCCGGCGACGGACAGGAGTACACGCTGAACCTGATCGACACGCCGGGCCACGTGGACTTCTGGTACGAGGTGTCGCGCTCGCTCGCCGCGTGCGAGGGCGCGCTGCTGATCGTCGACGCCGCGCAGGGCGTCGAGGCCCAGACGCTCGCGAACTTCTACCTGGCGGCGGATGCAAACCTCACGATCGTGCCGGTCATCAACAAGATCGACCTGCCCTCCGCCGACGTCGAGGGCACGCGCCGGCAGATCGCGGACGTGCTCGGCCTCGACGGCGACGGGGCGCTCGCGATGTCGGCCAAGCACGGCACCGGCGTCCCCGAGGTCCTCGAGGCGATCATCCACCGGATTCCGCCGCCGGCCGGCGATCCGGCGGCGCCGTTGAAGGCGCTCGTGTTCGATTCGTTCTACGACTCCTACCAGGGCGTCGTCGTGTACGTGCGGCTGTTCGACGGCCGGGTGCGGCCCGGCATGCGCATCCTGCTCATGTCCAACGGCAAGTCGTACGAGGTGCAGCAGGTCGGCGTCTTCTCGCCGGACATGCGGCCGGTCGAGGAGCTGTCGGCGGGCCAGGTCGGGTTCATCACGGCGTCGATGAAGCGGATCGCCGACGCCAAGGTCGGCGAGACGATCACCGAGCAACTCCGCAGGTAGAAGTTCGCGAGCGTCTGGGCCTCGACGCCCTGCGCGGCGTCGACGATCAGCAGCGCGCCCTCGCACGCGGCGAGCGAGCGCGACACCTCGTACCAGAAGTCCACGTGGCCCGGCGTGTCGATCAGGTTCAGCGTGTACTCCTGTCCGTCGCCGGCCTTGTAGAGCAGACGCACCGTGTGCGCCTTGATCGTGACCGCGCCGAGCGTGCGGTTCAAGGTCGTCACCAGCGCGGGCGAGAGCCTCGAGGTCGACAACCCCGCCAGGCTCCCCGCGCCGGACCGGATCGACCACATCGAGGAGCCGTACGTGCGCGGCTCCGTCTTCGTACCGACCGAGTTCATGACGGCGATCTACAAGCTGGCGCAGGAGAAGCGCGGGGAGCACCGGTCGCTCGAGTACCTCGGCAAGCGGGTCCGCATCCAGTTCGATTTCCCGCTCTCGGAGATCGTCATCGACTTCTACGACAAGCTGAAGTCGATCTCCAAGGGGTACGCGTCGTTCGACTACGAGTTCGCGGATCTCCGCGAATCGGACTTGGTCAAGCTCGACGTGCTGCTGAACGGCGATCCGGTCGACGCGCTCTCGACGATCGTCCACCGCGACAAGGCGTACGAGAAGGGCAAGTCGCTCGTCGAAAAGCTGCGCGGCGTGATCCCGCGCCAGATGTTCGAGGTCGCCATTCAGGCCGCCATCGGCAGCCGCGTCATCGCGCGGGAGACCGTCAAGGCGATGGGGAAGAACGTCACGGCCAAGTGTTACGGCGGCGACATCACACGCAAGCGCAAGCTGCTCGAGAAGCAGAAGGAAGGCAAGAAACGGATGAAACAGGTCGGCAAGGTCGAGGTGCCGCAGGAGGCGTTCCTGTCGGTTCTGAAGAGCTGACGATGGGCGTGCAAGAGGAGACCGAGGAGATCCCGCAGCCGGTCGAAGCGGCCAAGCGGCGCAAGTCCCTCGTCCGCGAGTACGCCGAGGCGATCGCTTTCGCGGTTCTCCTGGCGCTGGTGATCCGTACGCTCGTCGTCCAGGCCTTCACGATCCCGTCGGGCTCGATGATGGACACACTCCTCGTCGGCGACTACATTCTCGTGAACAAGTTTCTGTACGGTCCGGTGATCCCGCTCAGCGACTCGCACCTGCCGGGGATTCGCGATCCGCGCCGCGGCGACATCATCGTCTTCAAGTACCCACAGGACGAGAAGCGCGACTTCATCAAGCGCATCATCGGCACGCCCGGCGACCGCGTCCTGATCCGCGGCCACACCGTCATCGTGAACGGCGAACCGCTCGTCGAGCCGTACATGAAGGAGACGCAGGCGTCCGTTGCCCGCGCCGATCCACCCGGCTACTGCGGCTACGCGTACGGCTGCGAGGCGACGACCGTCCCGCTCGACTCCTACTTCGTCATGGGTGACAACCGCGACAACTCCCAAGACAGCCGATACTGGGGCTTCGTCAGGCGCGAGAAGATCAAGGGCAAGGCCTTTCTCATCTACTGGTCATGGGACAGCGACCGCCACTGGCTACGCTGGAAGCGGCTCCTGAACTACATTCCTTGACCAGGGCATGGGCACCCGGGCTTCGCCACGCCCATGCCCCGCCGTGGCCGTGCTCGACGCGAAGCGAATGAGCGCTGTGGTCCGCGCGGCGGACCCAATCTCTCACCAGGGCGCCTCCACTTCGACACGCCCAGGCCCCGCCGCAGCCTGGGGCGGTGACAATCAATGAGCGTGGCGACCCGCCCGACCAGCCGTACGCGCGCGGATCAGCTCGGCGTCCTTGCCGGGGCGGCGCCGCGGGCGACATCGCTCGGGCTGTACATTCATGTCCCGTTCTGCCTCAAGCGCTGCTACTACTGTTCCTTCAACACCGCCCCCTTTCGCGACGAGGCGAAGGATCGCTACGTGCGCGCGCTCGGCGGGGAAATCGACCTCGTCGCCGGCGCCGGCTGGGCGGCGGGGATCGGCGTCGAGACGATCTTCTTCGGCGGCGGCACACCGTCGCTGCTCGAGTCCGGCGAGCTGGCGGACATCCTCGAGCGCGTGCGCCGCAGGTTCACGGTGCGCGACGACGCGGAGGTCACCGTCGAGTGCAACCCGGAGAGCGTGAATCGTGCGAAGCTCGGGGCGTACCGCGCGGCGGGCGTCACGCGCGTGAGCCTCGGCGTGCAATCGCTCGACGACACGATCCTGCCCCTTCTCGGCCGCCTCCACGCGGCGTCCGGCGCCCGCGCGGCGTTCGACGCGGCCCGGGCCGCCGGCGTGCCGCAGGTCTCGGTCGACCTCATGTACGGGCTGCCCGCGCTGGACGCGGACGGCTGGCAGCGCACCGTCAGCGCCGTGCTCGACTGGCGACCGGATCACCTCTCCGCGTACGGGCTGACGCTCGACGACGGCAGCCTCTGGGGCTCGGCGGGCGTGTCGGGCCTTCCCCCGGAGGACACGGTCGTCGAGCAGTACTGGGCGCTTGCCCGGAGCGCCGCCGCGGCCGGCTACGAGCATTACGAGATCTCCAACTACGCGCTCCCGGGCTGCCGCTCCCGCCACAATCAGATCTACTGGCAGCGCCGCGAGTATCTCGGGCTCGGACCCGGCGCCTGCGGCTTCCTCGGCCGGATACGCTACAGCAACGCGCGATCGACGGACCGCTACTGCGACCTCCTCGAGCGCGAACTGCTCCCCGTCGCCGGGCACGAGGTGCTGAGCGACCGCCAGGAAGCGGGCGAACGGCTGATCCTCGGCCTCCGCACCCTCGACGGCGTAGCCGCCCCGTGGCTGACCGAGCGCGCGGCGCTCGACCCCTCGCTCACGGCACGGCTCGATGCCTGGCAGGAAGCGGGCCTGCTGTCGATCGCCCGCGGCCGGGCGCGGCTTACCGAGCGCGGTTTCCTGCTCTCGGACGCGCTGTTTGTCGAGCTTCTCTAAGTGTGCTAACAATCTAGGTGCCATGGATGCGCGCCACCGGGAAGTCCTGATCGCGGTCATCCGCGAGTACATCGACTCGGCCGAGCCGGTCGGCTCGCGAGCGCTCGCCAAGCGCCACATGCCGACGGTCTCGCCCGCCACCATCCGCAACGCGATGGCCGACCTCGAGGAGATGGGATACCTGTCACAGCCGCACGCGTCGGCTGGCCGCGTGCCGACCGACGAAGCGTACCGCTTCTACGTCGACTCCTTCCCCCCGCCGTCGCCCGCGACGGTCGCGCTCGTCGAGCCGTCGGCACGGGAGCGCCAGGACGGCGTCGACCGGCTGATGGAGCAGACCGCCTCGCAGCTCTCCGAGACGACCCACTTCACAGGCCTGCTCCTCACGCCGCCGCTCAAGCACACGCGGCTCGCGCAGCTCGAGCTGATCCCGCTGGAGAACGACCGGGTGCTGGCCGTGATCGTCACCGAGGCCGGGTGGGTGACCGCCCGCGGGCTCAACCTTCCTCCGCACATCGCGCCGGACGACCTGCGCGAGATCGGCCGGGAGATCACACGGCGCGTGCGCGGCCGAACCGTCCAGCAGGTGCTCGACGACTATGCCGCGCCGGCGGATCCGCTCGACCGCCTCAGGACGCGCGTCGGCGCGCTCGTCGAGCAGATCCTCGATCTCCTGCGGGACCGCACGCTCTACGTCAGGGGCGCGATCAACATGCTGGACCACCCGGAGTTTCTCGACGTCGCGGCCATGCGCCAGATGCTCCGGACGTTCGAGCAGAAAGACCGCCTGATCGAGCTGCTGTCGGGCCTGTCCCAGTTGGGCGGCGTGCGCGTCACGATCGGCGAGGAGAACCCCGTCCCGGACCTGCAGGACTGCACGCTGATCACGTCGACGTACACCTACCGGGACCAGGTCCTGGGCATTCTCGGGATCGTCGGCCCACGGCGGATGCCGTACCCGCAGGTCATCTCGATCGTGGGAGACGCCGCCCATCAGGTGAGCGAGCGCCTCTCCCGCGTCCGGCGCGACCTCTACTTCCCGTCCTGACTCCGGTCGCCTGATCCGGCCTGCTATACTTTCTGGTGGCATGGACGAACGGCCGTCAGTATCGGCAACCGCCCCCCGGGACGTGCCCGCGAGCGAGGTCGAGCAGCTCCGGCGCGAGCTGGAAGAGAAGAGCGACCGCTACCTCCGCGCGCTCGCGGAGATGGAGAACACGAAGCGGCGGGCCCAACGCGAGCGCGAGGAGTACATCCGGTACGCGAACGAATCGCTGATCCGCGAGCTGCTGCCCGCGCTCGACAACTTCGACCGCGCCCTCGAGGCCGCGCGCACCCGCGTCGAGGCGGCGCCGATGGTTGAGGGCATCGAGCTGATCCAGCGCGAGCTCCTGAAGGTGCTCGAGCGATTCGGGGTCGAGCGGTATTCCGCGCTCGGCGCCAGCTTCGACCCCGCGCGCCACGAAGCGGTGTCGCGCGTGGTCAGCCCGGAGCATCCCGAGAACACGGTCGTCGGCGAAACGCTCCGCGGGTACGCGCTCAACGGGCGGGTCCTGCGCCCGGCGCTGGTCACGGTCTCCACCGCGCCCGACGGGGACGCCTAGTGCCGGGCCACCTTACTTCGCCATACTTCGTTGCCCATCGACGGGGGCCTCGGCGGCCCCCTCCGAGCCTCCCCCAGGGGACCGGTCCGCATGGCATGGTGACCGTGGGCGAGACGACGCGCGAGACCGCGTACACTCCGGGCGCCCCCTCCCTTGGGCCTCGTCTGGCTCGTCATTTGGACCGGCACCGAGTGGTGCCGCGCGACTACTATGAAGTGCTCGGCGTCTCGCGCAACGCGACTGACGCCGAGCTGAAGAAGGCCTACCGGCAGCTCGCGATGCGCAATCACCCCGACAAGAATCCGGGCGACGCCGAAGCAGAAAACCGGTTCAAGGAGCTGAACGAGGCGTACGCCATCCTGTCCGACGCGGACAAGCGGGCGCAGTACGACCGCTTCGGCACGGTCTCGCCCGGGGCGGGCGGGTTCGGCGACGTCGGCTTCGGGACGCTGTTCGAGGACCTCTTCGAGGGCTTCTTCTCGGGCGGCGGCGGCCGGCAGCGGAGCCGCGCCGTTCGCGGCGAAGACCTGCAATACGAGCTGAAGATCACGCTCGAGGAGGCGGCGAGCGGGGTCGAGACGAAGATCCAGGTCCCGCGCCTCGAGACGTGCGAGACATGCAGCGGCAGCGGCGTGGAATCCGGCAGCAAGCGCGAAGTCTGCCAGGCGTGTCACGGGCGCGGCGAGGTTCGCTACACCCAGGGCTTCCTCACGGTCGGCCGGACGTGCCCGCGCTGCGGCGGCCAGGGCGAGATCGTCGCGAACCCGTGCGCCACCTGCCGCGGCGACGGACGGGTCCGCCGCGAGCGGCTGCTACAGGTCAAGATCCCGGCCGGCATCGAGGACGGCATGCAGATGCGGCTCTCGGGCGAGGGCGCCGGGGGCGCGCGCGGCGGGCCGCCGGGAGACCTCTACGTCGTAGTCCGCGTGCAGGAGCACGAGCGGTTCGTTCGCCGCGACTCCGACCTCTACACGGAGCTGCCGCTGACGTTCGCCCAGCTCGCCCTCGGCACGGAGGTCGAGGTGCCGGTCCTCGGCGGAACCGCGAAGCTCAAGGTGCCTCCGGGGACCCAGCCGAACCAGGTGCTCCGGCTGCGCGGCAAAGGGATGCAGCACCTGCGCGGCCGCGGGCACGGCGATGCCTGCTACCAGGTTGTACTCGAAGTGCCACAGAAGCTCACCGCGAAGCAACGCGAGGCGCTCGAGGCGTTCGAGGCGGCGATGAAGGACGAGGGCGGCTGGGTCAAGAAGATCCTCGGCGGGTGATGTCGCCGCCCTACTGGGAACTGACCGTCCCGGTCTCCGAGCAGATCTCCGAAGCGCTCACCAACTTCGTCTGGGAGCTGGGCGCGCTGGGCGTCGTCGAGGACGAGGTCCTGCGCGCGTTCTTCCCGCCCGACGTGGCCCCGCAGACGCTCGACGCCCGCGTTCGCGAATACCTGGCCGGACTGCGCGCGCTCGGATACGCCGTCACGGACCCGGCGCCGGCCGTGCGGGCGGTCGCCGACCTCGCCTGGGCCGAGTCGTGGCAGGAGCATTTCCGGCCGATCGAGGTGGGCGCTCGGCTGCTCGTCGCGCCCCCGTGGAACGTTCCGGCGACGCCGCGGCTCGCGATCGTGATCGAGCCGGGACGCGCCTTCGGAACGGGGCACCACGGAAGCACCGCTGGATGCCTCGTGCTGCTGGAGCGCGCGTGCTCGGGAGGGACCATCGAGCGCGCCCTCGATCTCGGCACGGGCTCCGGCATCCTCGCGATCGCGGCGGCCCACCTCGGGATTCCGGACGTGCTCGCCGTCGACAACGACCCAGACGCCATCGCCGCCGCGACGGCGAACGCGGCGCGAAACGGCGTGCCCGATCGCGTGCGCTGCGCGATGGCGGACGCCGAGGCGCCGGGCGAGTCACAGCCGTCCGATTGGCCGGTGGGGCACTTCACGCATAGCGCGCGCGCCGCGACCGCCTTCCAGCTCGTGATCGCGAACCTGCTCGTGAATGCGCACCTGCGCCTGGGCGCACGCTACCGTCATCTCGTCGCTCCGACAGGCGCGCTCATCCTCGGCGGGATGCTCGAGGGCGAGGCCGACGAGGTCCTGGGCGCCCTTGATCCGCTCGGATTCAGGGCGACCGATTCCGAAGTCATCGACGGCTGGGCGAGCCTCCTGCTCCGGCGCTCTGCATGAGCCTTCGGGCAGCCCTTCGAGCGCCGGCTCCGCCGGCGCACTCATGAGCCTCCACCGATTCCACGTCAAACCCGAGGCCGTCGAGGGCGAGCGGCTCACGTTCGACGCCGAGGAAGCGGGGCACATGTTCCGGACGCTCCGCCTCGTCCCGGGCGATCTGATCAGCGCGGTCGACGGAAGCGGCGGCCGGTACACGGTGCGACTCGAGCGGGTGACGGCGCACGCCGCGGTCGGAACCATCCTTGCCTCGGACCGGCGGCCCTCTGAATCGTCGCTCGCGATCACGCTGGCCCAGGGCGTGCCCAAGGGCGACAAACTCGAGGCGATCATCCAGGCGTCGACCGAGCTAGGCGTCGCCCGGATCGTCCCGATCATCACCGAGCGGACGATCGTGCGGCTCGATGCGGCCCGCGGGCGCGACCGGGCGCGGCGCTGGCAGCGGATCGCGAAGGAGGCGGCCAAGCAGTGCGGGCGCGCCGTGATTCCCACCGTCGAGCCGCCCCGCCGCCTCTCGGAGTTTCTCGGCGCCGATTCGCACGGAGCCCTCCGTCTGTGCCTCTGGGAAGGTGACGCGCGAAGTCTCGACGCCGTGCTCTCGGGCCTCGCGGGCCCGCTGCGCAGCGCGACGGTCCTGATCGGCCCCGAGGGCGGCTTCTCCGCTGCTGAAGTCGAATCGGCGAACGCGCGGGGGTTCATTCCCGCGAGTCTCGGCCCGCGGATCCTGAGGACGGAGACCGCGGGCCCGGCGATCATCGCAGTCCTCCAATCCCGGCTTGGCGATCTCGGCAGATGAACGCCGCGAACGTCTCGTAAACGAGACGCCGCAGAGAACTTAATGTGTCATTCTCGGAACGCGGAGGCCTACCCCGCGTTCGGGCGGGAACGCGTGAAACATCTTCAAGATCAGGCCGATACGGAAATTTCGCCACTATGGCATCTGGCTTGCTAAACTCCCACGTGAAGATGACCTTCCAACAGACGATCAAGAAACAGGTCGCCTTCGAAGGGATCGGACTTCACTCGGGGCGGCCCACGAAGATCGTCATCTCGCCGGCCGGCCCGAACGCGGGGGTTCTGTTCCACGTCGTCGGCCATACGATCGCGATCCCTGCGCTGTCGTCGAGCGTCGTCGACTCCCATTACGCGACCACGCTCGGCGCGAACGGCACGCGCGTCCAGACGGTCGAGCATCTCATGGCCGCGGCCGCGGGACTCGGCATCGACAACCTCGACATCAAGGTGGATGGAGCCGAAGTTCCGGCAGCCGACGGCAGCGCCCAGCCCTTCGTCTCGCTGCTGCGCTCTGCCGGCCGCATGACGCTTGGCGCCCGGCGCCAGCCGCTCGTCATCAGCCGGCCGATCCGCGTCGGCACCGAGTCCCGCTGGCTCCAGGTCCTCCCCTGCGACACGTTCCGCATCAGCTACACGCTTGACAGCACCCATCCGGCCGTCGGAACCCAGGTGATTTCGTGCGAGCCGACAGAAGAAACGTTCGTCGGGGAGCTCGCGCCGGCCCGGACCTACGGCTTCCTGAAGGACGTCGATGAGCTGCGCCGGAACGGCCTGGCGCAGGGCGGCTCGCTCGACAACGCGGTCGTCGTCGGCAAGCGCAGCGTGCTGAACCAGCTCCGCTATCGCGACGAGTTCGTCCGGCACAAGATCCTCGACCTGATCGGCGACCTCGCGTTGCTCGGCCGCCCGGTTCAGGGCCACGTCATCGCGCGCAACGCCGGCCACGCGCTGAATTTCCAGCTCGTCACGGCCCTCGAGCAAGCGTACGGTGCCCCGCGGCGTGCCGCGAGCCCCGCGCGGGAGCTGATCCCGCGGGCCGCCGACCTGACGCCCGCCCCGGGTTTCGCCGCCCTCTAGACCATCGGAGGGGACCTCGACGGCCCCCTCCGAGCCTCCCCCACAATCGCATTGCGCCGGCCGGCGCTCGAAGGCAGACACTCCGACGGGCCCCGCTCGTCTGGTCTCGCGGGCCGCCGCCAAAAGCCCGTCCGTGTCGTTGGCTCGGTCGCTCCTCACTGCGACGTACGCCCGTGTACGTCTCGGAGCTCGTGAAAGAATCGTCGCGACCGGTGGCCCCGTGGGGGGTGTCGGGGGGAGCGGCGCTCGCTCCCCCCGACGTTGACTCGGTCGTTCGCGCTGTCGCCGCCCCGCGGCTCCGACCTTCTCGAGCAGGGCCGGGGGCGCCGGACGGACTCGGGAGAGCGGAGTGCCCGCCCGCGCTATAATGCGGTCCGGCCGATATGCGCGCGCGTCCCATTCTGGGCGTCTGCTTCACGATTCTGATCGTAGCAATCGCGGTCCCGGCGAGCGCCGAGCTACGCATCAGCAGCCTCTCCGTCTACCTCAACGACCAGGACGTGACCGTCCAGACGACGGTGCTCGGCGCGATCCCCGCGAGCTTCACCGAGAGCATCCGGAGCGGGATTCCGAGCCATGTGCGCTTCACGGTGGAGCTGTGGCAGCACCGGCCAATGTGGCTCGACCGCCTCTTGCAGAGGCGGATGGTCGAACGCCAGCTCCTCTACGCCTCCCTGGCCGGCGAAACCCGGGAGCCGTACGTCTCCCGGGAGCTGCGCGACGCGCAGCGCGTGCTCTCCGAGCTGCGCGGGCTCAAGCTGATGCCGGCCGCGCAGCTCGACCAGAGCGAACTCTTCTACGTGCGCGTGCGGGCGGAGGCCGCACTCAGCGGCCAGAACACGTTCCTCACGCGCCTGTCGGGCGCGGCCGAGGAAACACCCTGGATGGACTCCTCGCTCCTCACGATCAGCCGGGTCCAGTAAGATGCCGCTCGTGAGCGACCAGGGCCGCCGCAAGCGCAACCTGATCATCATCTGCGGGTTCCTCGTCCTGCTGGTCGTCGCCACCGCGTTCGAGTTCGGCATCCGCACCCCGAACATCCCCGTGGCCTCGACCATCGTGGTCTTCGCCCTCTTCAACCTGAACCTGATCGTCTTCCTGCTCCTGCTGGTGTTGCTCTTCCGGAACCTGGTCAAACTCTCCTTCGAGCGCCGCCAGAAGGTCATCGGGTCCAAGTTCAAGGCCAAGCTCGTCCTCGCGTTCCTCTCGTTGTCTCTCGCGCCCGCGATCTTGATTTTCATCATCGCGTCGAACTTCATCAACACCTCGATCGAGGGCTGGTTCAAGCCGCAGGTCGAGCAGCCGCTCGACCAGGCGCTGTCGGTCGCCCAGACGTATTACCAGAACCTCGAGGCGACGGCCCTGCGCCACGGCCAGCACCTCGCCCGGACGATCGCGCGCGATGGGCTCCTCGGTGAGGACCGCCGGGAAGTGCTCGCGGCGTACCTCGTCGACCAGCAGGACCAGCTCGGGCTGAGCGCCGTCACCGTCTTCAACACCGCGGGCCACGAGCTCGTGCACGTCAAGGATCCGGTCCTCGGCGATCTGCCGACGAGCGAGATCAGCGCGCGTCAGGTGCGCCAGGGGCTCGACGGCCAGGAAGTCACCACGGTGCGCGAGATCAAGGCCGGGGACCTCATCCAGGCCGTCACGCCCGTGTGGTCGCCCGAGCCCGCTCGGCAGATCATCGGCGCCATCGTGGTCGCCACCCACGTCGCCGAGCGGCTCGAGCGAAAGGTCCGCGGAATCTCGCAGGCGTTCACCGACTACAAGCAGCTGAAGCTTCTGAAGAACCCGATCAAGGGCATCTACATGCTGCTGTTCCTTCTGATGACCCTGATCATCGTCTTCTCCTTCGCGTGGTTCGGGCTCTATCTGGCGCGCGGCATCACCGTGCCGATCGAGCAGCTCGCCGAGGGCACGCGCGAGGTCGCGGCCGGCAACCTGAGCTATCGCGTGCAGGCCCGGGCCGACGATGAGATCGGCGTGCTCGTCGACTCGTTCAACCAGATGACCGGGGACCTCGACCAGTCCAAGACGCGGCTCGAAGCCGCGTACCTCGACCTCCAGGCCAAGCACGCGGAACTGGAGGGACGCCGCCGGTACACGGAGACCGTCCTCGAGGCCATCGCGACCGGGGTCGTCTCGTTCGACGTCTCCGGACGCCTGACGACGATGAACCGCACGGCGGCCCGCATGCTCGGCCTGCCCGCCGTGGCGAGCCCCGGACAGACGCTGCGCGAGGTCTTCGCGAGCCGCGACTTCGACGACGTCATCGCCCTGGCGCACCGGGTGAGTCGCGCCAAGGGCGAAACGGCCGAGCGCGAGCTGCACCTGCGGCGCGACGGTGCCGCGACCACGCTGCTGGCGGCCGCGACGGCGCTGCGCGGGCCAGGGGGCGAGTACGCCGGCGTCGTGTTCGTCTTCGACGCCTGGCGGCATGGCGCGAGGTCGCGCAGCGCATCGCGCACGAGATCAAGAACCCGCTGACCCCGATCCAGCTCTCGGCGCAGCGCCTGCGGCGCCGGCTCGCGGACCGCGGGGGCGACGACAAGCGCCTCCTCGACGAGTGCACGGGGACCATCATCCAGGAAGTGGAGGGCCTCAAGCGGCTCGTGGACGAGTTCTCCCGGTTCGCGCGGATGCCCGCGCTGACGCCCAAGCCGACCGACCTCCGGTCGCTGGTCGACGGGGTCCTCGCGCTCTATCGCGAATCGCATCCCGGCCTCTCGTTGATCACGCACTTCGCCGACGACCTGCCGCTGCTCCAGGTGGATCCGGATCAGATCAAGCGCGCGATCCTGAACCTCGTGGACAACGCGGTCGAGGCGGTCAGCGGCGTGGGAACGGTCGCGCTCGAGCTCGGCTACTCGCCCGACACCGGGCGCGTGCGGCTCACCGTGACCGATGACGGGACGGGCATCGCGCCCGAGGACAAGGAGAAGCTCTTCATCCCGTATTTTTCGACGAAGGCGACCGGGATGGGGCTCGGCCTGCCCATCGTCCACCAGATCGTGTCGGATCACGGCGGCACGATCTGGGTCGACGACAATCACCCCAGGGGCAGCCGCTTCGCGATCGAGCTGCCGGCCGCGGCGAGCCAGCCGACGCCGGTGGCGACCTGACAGCGCCATGGCCGGCGAGCACATCCTCATCGTCGACGACGAGCCCGCGATCCAGAGCACGCTCCGGGTCGCCGAGGAGACGCCGGACCTCGTCTTCCTCGACATCTGGATGTCCGGCATGGACGGTCTCGAGACGCTCGAAAAGATCAAGCGCGTCCGCTCCGACGCCACCGTCGTGATGATCTCGGGGCATGGCACCATCGAGACCGCCGTCAAGGCCACCAAGCTTGGCGCCTACGATTTCATCGAAAAGCCGCTGTCGCTCGAAAAGACGCTCCTGACCGCCACGCGCGCGCTCGAGCACGCACGGCTCGAGCGCGACAACGCCCAGCTCCGGGAGCGGCTCGACCTCGAGTGGGACATCGTGGGCCAGGGCGCCGCGGTGCAGGCCCTCCGCCAGCAGATCGCGACGGCCGCGCCGACCAACGGCCGCGTCCTGATCCACGGCGAGAACGGCAGCGGCAAGGAGCTGGTGGCCCGCGCGATCCACCAGCACTCCACGCGCGCCGCCGAGCCTTTCGTCGAGGTGAACTGCGCCGCCATCCCGGAGGAGCTGATCGAGTCCGAGCTGTTCGGCCACGAAAAGGGCGCGTTCACGGGCGCGGTGGCCCGGCGCAGGGGCAAGTTCGAGCTGGCCAACGGTGGCACGCTCTTCCTCGACGAGATCGGCGACATGACGCTGAAGACCCAGGCCAAGGTGCTGCGCGCGCTCGAGGAACAGGCGTTCGAGCGCGTCGGCGGCAAGGACACCATCAAGGTCGACGTGCGGGTCATCGCCGCGTCCAACAAAAACCTGCCCGAGCTGATCGAGCGAGGCGGGTTCCGCGACGACCTCTTCTACCGGCTCAACGTGATCCCGATCGAGGTGCCGCCGCTCCACGAGCGCAAGGAAGATATCCCGCTCCTGATCAATCACTTCATCGGGCGGTTCGCCGCCGAGAACGGCAAGCGCGTCAAGACGATCTCCGTCGAGGCGCTGGCGTACTTCCAGTGCTACGACTGGCCCGGCAACGTCCGCGAGCTGCGGAACATGGTGGAGCGCCTCGTGATCATGACCCCCGGCGCCATCATCGGCACCGACGACCTGCCTGCGCCGCTCCGGCCCAAGGACCTCGCGGCCGGGGGGGACAGCAGCCGGGAGCGCACGCTGAAGGAGGCGCGAGAAGCCTTCGAGCGCGCCTACATCCTTGGGGAGCTGCGGTCGAACGACTGGAACATGACGCACACCGCGGAGCGGCTCGGCATCGAGCGCAGTCACCTCTACCGGAAGATCAAGGCCTACTCGATCACGCCGCCGAAGGCGTAAACTGGGCGGGCACGGACGGATCCATGACGCTCTACGAGCTGAGCCCGGCGAATCACCTCCTGGACGAGCCCGGCGAGCAACGCGCGCTGCTCGACCGGGACGGCTTCCTCTTCTTCCGGGGCCTGCTGCCGCGCGAGGAAATCCAACGGGTGCGCCGCGGGATCCTCGGGCGCTGCCGCGCCGCGGGCTGGCTGCTCGACGGCCCGGATTCGCCCGACGACCGCGCGGATCCGGCGAAGGCCTGCGTCGAGCCGGAGCCGGCCTTCATCGCGGTGTACCGGGAAGTGCAGAAGCTCGAGGCCTTCCACGCTCTCGCCCATCACGGGGCGCTCCTCGCCCTGGCCGAAGCGGTGCTCGGTGAGCCGGCCTTGCCGCATCCGAACAAGATCGCGCGGCTCAGCTTCCCGCAGAACGTTCGGCACACCACGCCCGCGCACCAGGATTTCCCGTTCATCCAGGGCACGGCCGAGACGTTCACCGCCTGGATCCCCCTCGGCGATGTGCCGCGGCAGCTCGGCGGGCTCATGGTCAATGCGGGAACCCACACGGCTGGCCTCTACGAGTATCACCTGAGCCTCGGCGCCGGCGGCATGGGCATCGACCCGAGCGCGCTGCCCGACCGGTGGCACACCTCCGACTACCGGGCGGGAGACGTGCTGCTCTTCCACAGCCACATGGTGCATCGGGCGCTTCCCAACCTCACGCCCGATCGCATGCGCCTCTCGGTCGACTACCGCTACCAGGCCCGCTCCCAGCCGATCGCCGAGTCCAACCTAGAGCCACATACCGGTCAGGCGACCTGGGAAGAGGTCTACCGCGACTGGCGGTCCGAGGAGCTCCAGTTCTACTGGAAGCGGACCGACCTGGCGGTCAGCCGCTTCGACACGACGTACTTCCAGAATCGCGACCGCGAGGCCTTCGAGCTGGCGGAGCGCGGCGACCCCGTGGCGCGCCCGGCGTTGTTACGCATTGCCCACCGTGATCCCGACCCGGCCAAGCGCGAGCGGGCGGAACGGGCGCTGGCCGCTCTGGACCGAGCGGACCCGGACGGCGCCTCCTAGCGCCCGTACCAACGACCTGCGGTTAATTGGAGTCGGGCTCGTGGTGCCGTTCCAAGTTGCGAGCCACACGAGGCCCGTCGCAGTGTCCGCCATCGAGCGCCGGCTTTGCCGGCGCAGTGCGATTCTGGGGGAGGCTCGGAGGGGGCCGCCGAGGCCCCCTTCGACAGTCCAGCACCGGCGCGTTGACATCCGGGCGACCGGCGTGTAGAGTACGAACGATCACGTAGCTCCTTTAAGTGAGCCCGGGAGGCTCGTAAGGAGAGATCATGAAGCCGCTTCGCCCAGCAGTCCGAAAAGCCAGGAGCCCCGCGAGGGGCATTTTTTTTGCCCGCCGGAGGGCCTCGGCGTGATCAAGGCGCAGGTCCTCGACGACGCGGCCCTCGATCGGGCCCTCACGCGAATCAGCCACGAGATCCTCGAGAAAAACGGCGGCGCCGCCAACCTCGCGTTCGTGGGGCTCAGGACCCGCGGCGTCACGCTCGCCGAGCGGCTGGCCGACCGGATCGCGGCGATAGACGGCACGAAGGTCCCGGTCGGCACCCTCGACATCACGCTGTACCGGGACGACCTCGGGCTCAAGGAGGACCAGCCGATGGTCCGGGGCACGGACATCCCCTTCCCGGTCAAGGGCAAGACCATCGTGCTGGTCGACGACGTGCTCTTCACGGGCCGCACGATCCGAGCCGCGCTCGACGCGCTCATCGACCTCGGCCGGCCGAAGATGATCCAACTCGCGATCCTCATCGACCGCGGGCACCGCGAGCTGCCGATCCGACCGGACTACGTGGGCAAGAACCTGCCGACCTCGCGCCGCGAAAGCGTCGCCGTGCGCCTCAGGGAACACGACGGCGAAGACCGTGTCGTCATCGAAGAGCCGGAGGAGGCGTAGCGATGGCCTGGAAGCGAAAGGACCTGCTGACGATCCGGGAGCTGGATCCGGCCGAGATCACGCTGCTCATCGACACCGCGGCCTCGCTCCGGGAAATCGGGACCCGCGAGATCAAGAAGGTGCCGACCCTGCGCGGCAAGACGATCGTCAACCTCTTCTACGAGCCCTCGACCCGCACGCGGACTTCATTCGAGATCGCCGGCAAGTGGCTCTCCGCCGACGTGGTCAACTTCTCGGCGTCGACCTCGAGCATCGGCAAGGGCGAGACCCTGCTCGACACCGCTCGGAATATCGAGGCGATGAGCCCGGACGTCGTCGTCGTGCGCCACTCGTCGTCCGGCGCGGCGGAGCTGCTCGCGCGCTCGCTCAAGTGCGGGGTCGTCAACGCCGGCGACGGCGCCCACGAGCATCCCACCCAGGCCCTCCTCGACCTGCTCACGATCCGCGAGCGCAAGGGACATCTCGAAGGGCTCCACGTGGCGATCGTGGGCGACATCGCGCACAGCCGCGTCGCGCGCTCCAACATTTACGGCATGCGCAAGCTCGGCATGACCGTCACCGTCGCCGGCCCGCCGACGCTCATCCCGCCCCACGCGCAGGAGCTCGGCGTCAAGGTGAGCCACCGGCTCGAGGACGCCATCCGCGACGTCGACGTGATCATGATGCTGCGCCTGCAGCAGGAGCGGATGAGCGCGGGGCTGATCCCGTCGCTCCGCGAGTACGCGCGGTACTGGGGGCTCACGCTCGACAAGCTCCACGCGAGCGCGCGGAGCGACGTCCTGATCATGCACCCCGGGCCCGTGAATCGCGGGATCGAGCTCTCGCCCGAGGTCGCGGACGGGCCCTACTCGGTGATCCTCGAGCAGGCGGCGAACGGCGTCGCCGTCCGGATGGCGGTGCTGTTCCTGCTCGCCGGCGCCATGGCCTCCCAGGACGGTCAGGCGGAGCGGGGACACGGGCTATGAAGCTCCTCATCCGGAACGGTCGCGTGATCGATCCGGCGAACGGCGTCGACGCCGTCCAGGACGTGCTGGTGCAGGACGGGCTGATCGCGCAGACCGGCCGGCACATCGAGCGGGCCGCCCGGGAGGGCGCCGAGGTCCTCGACGCGACCGGCAAGGTCGTGTGTCCCGGCCTGATCGACATTCACGTCCACCTCCGCGAGCCCGGCTACGAGTACAAGGAGACCGTGCAGACCGGCACCCGCGCCGCGGCGGCCGGCGGCTTCACCGCCGTCTGCTGCATGGCGAACACGGAGCCCGTCAACGACACCCGCGCCGTCACCGACTACATCCTGGCCAAGGCCCGGGCGGAGGGCGCCGTGCGGGTCTACCCGATCGGCGCGGTGACGCGCGGGCTCGGCGGCAAGGAGCTGGCGGAGCTGGCCGAGCTGGCCGAAGCCGGATGCGTCGCGTTTTCCGACGACGGCAAGCCCGTGATGAATGCCGAGCTGTATCGCCGTGCGATGGAGTACACGCTGCCGTTCGGCTGTCCCGTCATCAGCCACGCCGAGGACACCACCCTGAGCCACGGGGCGTGCATGAACGAGGGAGTCGTGTCCACCGCGCTGGGCCTCAAGGGAGCGCCCGCCGCCGCCGAGGACACGATGGTGGCGCGCGACATCCAGCTCGCGGAGCTGACCGGCGCGCACGTCCACATCGCCCACCTCTCCAGCGCGGGGGCGGTGCGCCTCGTGCGGGACGCAAAGTCACGCGGGGTGCGAGTGACGGCCGAGGCGACGCCGCACCACCTCGTGCTGACCGACGAGGCGGTCCGCGGGTACGATCCGAATACGAAGATGAACCCGCCGCTCCGGACGCGGCAGGACGTCGACGCGCTGGTGGGGGCGCTGGCCGACGGCACCATCGACTGCGTGGCGACCGACCACGCGCCCCACGCGTCGAGCGAGAAGGAGGGCGAGTACGATCGCGCGGCCTTTGGCGTCATCGGCCTCGAGACGGCGGTCTCGGTCCTGCTCGACCGGCTCGTGCGCCCGGGCGTGATCGATCTGCCGACGCTGATCGCGCGGATGAGCAGCGCGCCCGCGCGGCTCCTCAACCTGCCCGGCGGCACGCTCGCGGCCGGCGCGCCGGCGGACATCACGATCGTCGACCCGGATCGGGAGCTCACGATCGACCCGTCCGCGTTCAGATCCCGGAGCCGGAACACGCCGTTCGGCGGCTTCGAGGCCGTCGGCGCCCCGGTCGCCACGATCGTCGGCGGTAGAATCATGTGGCGAGCATGACGAGTCGGCGGGCGGTGCTGGCGCTCAGGGACGGCCGCGTCTTCCGCGGCGAATCGCTCGGCGCAGCGGGTGAGGCGTCGGGCGAGGTCGTGTTCAACACGTCCATGACCGGCTACCAGGAGATCCTCACCGACCCGTCGTACCGGGGGCAGATCGTCCTGATGACCTATCCCCTCATCGGCAACTACGGCCTGAACGAGGAAGACGCGGAGTCCCGCCGGCCCTGGGCCAACGGCTTCATCGTCAGGGAGGCGAGCGCCGTCGTGTCGAGCTGGCGCGGCCGGGTGTCGCTCGACGACTACATGAAGCGCCACGGCGTCGTCGGGATCCAGGGCATCGACACGCGGGCGTTGACGCGGCACGTGAGGGACCACGGCGCCCAGGAGGGCATCATCTCGACCGGAGACCTGGACGAGCACCGCCTCGTCGAGCGTGCTCAGGCGCTCCCGGGGCTCGTGGGCCGCGACCTCGTCCGGGAAGTCACCGCCGACGCGCCGTTCACCTGGCGCGAAGGCCTCTGGGATCTCTCGCGCGGACACGTCGCGCAGCGCCCGCGCACAGCGCCGCTCCGTGTCGTCGCGTACGACTCCGGCATCAAGCTCAACATCCTCCGCCAGCTCGCCTCCGCCGGGTGCGAGGTCACCGTCGTGCCCGCGCGCACGTCCGGCGAGCAGGTGCTGGAAATGAAGCCGGACGGCGTGTTCCTGTCCAACGGCCCGGGAGACCCCGAAGCCGTCCCATACCTGGTGGACTCGGTCAGGCAGCTCTTCGGCCAGGTCCCGATCTTCGGCATCTGTCTGGGGCACCAGATCCTGGCCCTCGCGGCGGGCGGCGCCACGTTCAAGCTGCCGTTCGGGCACCACGGCGGAAACCATCCGGTGAAGAACCTCGCGACGGGCCGCGTCGAGATCACGGCGCAGAATCACGGCTTCGCGGTCGATCCCGCGTCGGTCGAGCCCCACGGGTGGGAGATGACCCATGTCAACCTGAACGACCGGACGTGCGAGGGGATGCGCCACCGGGCGCTGCCGATGTTTTCCGTGCAGTACCACCCCGAAGCCTCGCCGGGGCCGCACGACGCGAGCTACCTGTTCAGCCGTTTCACGGCGCTGATACGCGGGGAGGGAGGCTGATCCAACGTATGCCGAAGTATCTCGTGTCCTATCGGAAGACCGAGGAGGCGGGGCAGAAGCCCGAATGGACGTCGTTCACCACCCAGGACGACGCCCGGCTCGAGCCCCAGGCGATCAGAGAGCGAGTCGACAAGCGCATGAGCGTGCTCGGCGAGAAGCTCTGGGGCAACGGCGAGGTGGTCTGGATCGGCGGGGGGCGCATCGACGAGGTGCTCTACAAGCGCGAAGAAGCCGCGCCGGAGACCTCGATCGTGTACGGGGTCATCGAGGAATGAGTGCCGAAGCGCACTGACCTCAGGAAGATCCTGATCATCGGCTCGGGGCCGATCGTGATCGGCCAGGCGTGCGAGTTCGACTACTCGGGCACGCAGGCGTGCAAGGCGCTCGGCGAGGAAGGGTTCGAGGTCGTCCTCGTGAACTCGAATCCCGCGACGATCATGACGGACCCGGAGACCGCGCCGCGGACCTACCTGGAGCCGCTGACCCCCGAGATCGTCGCGAAGATCATCGAGCGCGAGCGGCCGCAGGCGCTGCTGCCGACGCTCGGCGGCCAGACCGGGCTGAACCTCGCGGTCGCGCTCGCCGAAGACGGCACCCTCGAGCGCTTCGGGGTCGAGCTGATCGGCGCCAAGCTCCCCGCGATCCGGAAGGCCGAGGACCGCGCGTTGTTCAAGACGGCCATGCAGCGGATCGGGCTCGCCGTGCCCCGCTCGGGCTACGCCCACTCGGTCGACGAAGCGTTCGAGATCGGCAAGACCATCGGGTACCCGGCGATCATCCGGCCGTCGTTCACCCTCGGCGGCTCGGGCGGATCGATCGCGCGCACACCGGAGGAGCTGGCCGCGGCGGTGGAGCGGGGGGTGCAGCTCTCGCCGCTCGGGTCGGTGCTCGTCGAAGAATCCGTGATCGGCTGGAAGGAGTTCGAGCTGGAGGTGATGCGCGACCTCCGCGACAACGTCGTCATCATCTGCTCGATCGAGAACGTCGACCCGATGGGCGTGCACACCGGCGACTCGATCACGGTGGCGCCCGCGCAGACGCTGACGGACAAGGAATACCAGATCATGCGCGACGCCGCCGTCGCGATCATCCGCGAGATCGGCGTCGAGACGGGCGGCTCGAACATCCAGTTCGCCGTCAATCCCGCCGACGGGCGGCTCGTCGTGATCGAGATGAACCCGCGCGTCTCGCGCTCGTCGGCGCTCGCGTCCAAGGCGACGGGCTTCCCGATCGCGAAGATCGCCGCCAAGCTCGCCGTCGGCTTCACGCTCGACGAGATCCGCAACGACATCACCCGGGAGACCCCGGCCTCGTTCGAGCCGACCCTCGACTACTGCGTCGTCAAGGTGCCGCGCTGGGCGTTCGAGAAGTTCCCGGAGGCGGACCAGACGCTCGGGACCCAGATGAAGTCGGTCGGCGAGGTGATGGCGATCGGCCGGACGTTCAAGGAAGCGCTCCAGAAGGCGGTCCGCTCGCTCGAGCAGGACCGCTACGCGCTGACGCTGCCGAGCGTCAATCTCGACGAGCTGCGCGGCACGCTCGCGGTGCCGAACGCGGACCGCCTCTTCGCCATCGGCGAGGCGTACCGGCACGGCATCACGACGGAGGAGATCCACGCGCTGACCGCGATCGACCCGTGGTTCCTCGAGAACATCCGCGAGATCGTCGCGTTCGAGCCGGTGATCCGCGACGCGGCCCTCCGCGACGCGGCCGTGCTCCGCCGGGCGAAGCAGCTCGGCTTCGCGGACCGGCGCATCGCCGAGCTGACCGGCACCAACGAGGCGGCGATCCGGACGCTCCGCCTCGGCCACGGCATCCGCGCGACGTTCAAGATGGTGGACACGTGCGCCGCGGAGTTCGTCGCGTATACACCCTACCTCTACTCCACGTACGAGGACGAGGACGAGGCGCCGCCGACCCGGCGGCCCAAGGTCGTGATCCTCGGCTCCGGCCCGAACCGGATCGGCCAGGGCATCGAGTTCGACTACTGCTGCGTCCACGCGGCCTTCGCGCTCCGGGAGCTCGGTGTCGAGGCCATCATGGTCAATTGCAACCCCGAGACGGTCTCGACCGACTACGACACGTCCGACCGGCTCTACTTCGAGCCGCTCACGCTCGAGGACGTGCTCAACATCGTCGATCGCGAGAAGCCGCTCGGCGTGATCCTCCAGTTCGGCGGGCAGACACCGCTGAAGCTCGCGGTGCCGCTGACCCGGGCGGGCGTGCCGATCCTCGGCACGTCGCCCGACGCGATCGACCGCGCGGAGGATCGCCAGCGCTTCAGCGCGCTCCTGAACGACCTCGCCCTGGCGCAGGCGCCGGGCGCGACCGCCCGCTCGTTCGACGAGGCCGAGCGGATCGCGGCGACGATCGGCTACCCGGTCCTCGTGCGGCCTTCGTACGTGCTCGGCGGCCGCGCGATGCGGATCGTCTGGGACGCGGAAGATCTAAAAGCGTACATGAGCGAGGCGGTGCGGGTGTCGCCCGAGCATCCGGTGCTCGTCGACAAGTTCCTCGAGGACGCGCTCGAGGTCGACGTCGACGCGATCGCTGACGGCCGGGTCGTCACGGTCGGCGGCGTGATGGAGCATATCGAGAAAGCCGGCGTGCACTCGGGCGACTCGGCGTGCGCGCTCCCGCCGTACTCGCTCGGGGACGATCAGATCGACGCGCTGAGGGCCCAGGCGAAAGCGCTCGCGAAGGAGCTGGGCGTCGTCGGCCTCATCAACATTCAGTTCGCGATCCGGAACGAGCAGATCTTCGTCCTCGAGGTGAACCCGCGCGCCTCGCGGACGGTCCCCTTCGTGTCGAAGACGATCGGCGTGCCATTGGCGAAGCTCGCGACGAAGGTCATGCTGGGGCACAGCCTGGAATCGCTCGGCTTCACCGCCGAGCGGACCGTGTCGCACATCGCGGTCAAGGAGGCGGTGTTTCCGTTCGCCAAGTTCCCCGGCGTGGACGTGGTGCTCGGGCCCGAGATGAAGTCAACCGGCGAGGTCATGGGCATCGACCGCGACTTCCGGAAGGCGTACAACAAGGCGCAGATCGCGGCCGACTCGCCGCTCCCGCTCAGCGGCAAGGTGTTCGTCTCGGTGAAGAACCGCGACAAGCGCCTCATCACGGTCCTCGCGCAGCGGCTCGCCGACCTCGGGTTCTCGCTCGTCGCCACGCAGGGGACGGCGAAGGTGCTCGGGCTCGGGCTACCGCCCGAACGTGCTCGACCTGATGCGGCGCGGCGACATCGCGCTCCTCCTGAACACGCCCGAGGACGGCCGCGCGCGCCAGGACTCCTACCTGATCCGCCGCACCGCGGTGATGCGGAACATCCCCTATTACACGACGCCCGACGGTGCCCAGGCCGCGATCGGCGCCATCGAGGCGATGCTCAAGCGCGAGCACACGGTGCGGACGCTCCAGGAATACCACCGTGAAGGGTGAGGACCGGCTGCTCGTCGCGCTCGACGTCGAGACGCTCGGCGACGCCGACCGCCTGCTCGACCGGCTCAGCGGCGTCGCCACCGGGTGCAAGATCGGCCCGCAGCTCTTCACCGCCGCCGGCCCCGCCGCGGTCGAGCACGCGCGGAAGCGCGGCTTCAAGGTCTTCCTCGACCTCAAGTTCCACGACATCCCGAACACCGTCGCGGGCGCCGTGCGTGAGGCGACCCGGCTCGCGGTCTTCATGCTGATCCGGCGGCACGGCCATGATGCGGGCGGCGGCAGAGGCGGCGGCAGAGGCGGCGAAGGAATTCGGCATTCCGAGGCCGATCTGCCTCGGCGTGACGGTGCTGACGAGCCTCGGCCGCGCCGCTCTCCAGCACGACCTCGGTCTCGCCAGCTCGGTCGAGGGCCACGTCGTGCACCTGGCGGAGCGGGCCCGCGAGGCCGGCCTCGACGGCTGCGTCGCCTCGCCACACGAGATCCGCCGGCTGCGCTCCCTGATGCCGCGGACGTGGGTGATCGTGACGCCCGGTGTCCGCCCCGCGGGCGGCGGCGCCGACGATCAGGTTCGCACGGCGACGCCGGCCGCCGCCATTCGCGCCGGCGCCGATTACCTCGTGGTCGGCCGGCCGATCACGGCCGCGCCGGACCCGGCCGCGGCTGCCCGCGGGATCCTGGAGCAAATGGCCTGACTCCCGCCGACACGCTCGCCCTCTACGAGAAGACGGGCGCGCTGCTGCGCGGTCATTTCCTGCTCAGCTCGGGGCTCCACTCCGACACCTACCTGCAGTCGGCGCTCGTGCTGCAGTATCCGGACCACGCGGCAGCGCTCTGCGCCGAGCTGGCGGGGCGCTTCAAAGAGGACCAGGTCCAGATCGTCATCGCCCCCGCGCTCGGTGGCGTCCTCGTGGCGCACGAGGTCGCGCGCGCCCTCGGCGCCCGTGCGCTCTTCACCGAGCGCGAGAACGGCGTCATGCGCCTGCGCCGCGGATTTTCGATCGCGAAGGACGAGCGGTGCCTCGTCGTCGAGGACGTGGTCACCACGGGGGGGTCGACGCGCGAGGTCATGCGGGCCGTAGCGGACTCGGGCGGGCTCGTCGTCGGCGTCGGGGCGCTGATCGATCGCAGCGGAGGCGCGGCCGCCTTCGCGGTGAAGCGGGCGGCCCTCGCCACCATCTCGGTGCCGACCTTCAAGCCGGAGGAGTGCCCGCTCTGCAAGGCCGGCAGCCGCGCGATCAAGCCCGGCAGCCGCGCCTGACACCGGGATGAAACCCGCGCCGGCCCCCGAGCCGGCCAGCCGGGTTGACTCTCGCCCGCCGGGCCCTTTCAGGATCACCTGCGGACGCGGTAGAAGGCTCTCGCGCTTGGGACGCTCATCCCAGGGCCCCGCGTTCGGCCAGCAGCAGGAGGAGCCAGCCGATCTGGCTCCAGACGAATACGCGGGAGGCTTGGCGCGCGGCGCCCGCGCGGGCGAGCCGGTACTGCCAGAGGCCGAAGATAATCGCGAAGAGGCCGAAGCCGTAGCGCGTGTACGGGGCGCGCCCGGCCTCCCCGAGGACTCCGGAGGCCTCGACGAGGGCCCCCAGGAGCGTCCAGACCAGATAGGCGACGAGCCACTGCGAGAGGACGGAGGCGACCAGGGGGAAGCTCGAGCCACGTCGGCGAAAAAACCAGTTCAGCAGCGCGAAGATCGCGCCGGCCGCCAGGGGGACGAGGAGGAGGGCAACCAGAACCCGCTTCACGCCGGGGGCACTCTACCCAGAACGGCTGCCAACGCGCAAGACTCGACACTCCGGCACATTTGGGCCTATCATTCGTTAATGGGCGCGCCTCGATGATCCGTAGCATGACCGGATTCGGCCGGGCGCAGGTGGCCGGAGACAAAGCGCTCGTGTCCGTCGAGGCCCGGTCGGTCAATCATCGCCATCTCGACATCGCCCTGAAGTTGCCT
>QHRS01000260.1 GCA_003221435.1 Candidatus Rokuibacteriota bacterium | reverse complement strand
GTGGAACGGCGCGCCCCGCAGCTCCGTGACGCTTATCTCAGGCGCCGGACCCGGCTGTCAACACCGGCGATCGCTCCGGAAAACTCGGCGCAGACAAGGCCCGACTCACGCTCTACAATCAAGCCGCGGAGGTGATGACGGTGCCCGAATTCTCGGCGATCGGAAGAGCATTGCCGCGCCTGGATGGCGCGGAGAAAGTCTCGGGCCTGACCCGCTACGCGGGCGATGTCCGGGTGCCGGGCATGCTGCACGCGCGCCTCGTGCTGAGCCCGCACGCCCACGCCCGCATCGTGAAGATCGACGGTCGGGCGGCGTCAGCGCTCCCCGGCGTGGTCGGCGTCTTCAGCGCGCG
>QHRS01000261.1 GCA_003221435.1 Candidatus Rokuibacteriota bacterium | reverse complement strand
GAGTGGAGCGTGGGCCGACGATCAGGTAAACCCCTAAATCGATCCGGGGGAAAACCCTGACGAGATCAGGTTACGTCGAGGTCGGCACTTCGGCGGGCTCGGTGGGGTATCCCGCGCGGATCCAGGCGCGGAGCCCGCCCTTCAGGACGGACACGGCGGTGAAGCCTTTCGCCTTCAAGCCGAGCGCCGCACGGACGCTGGAGACCTCGTTGGGTCAGACGCAGTAGGCGACGATCGGCCGGTCGGGCGGCAGCGTCGAGGCGAGCCAGTCGAGCTCGTCGTGTCCGGCGCGAACGGCCCCCGGAATCACCCGCGGGTCTTCCTTGACCGCCAGCGGTGAGCGGACGTCGAGCACGAGCACGTTCGCGCCGTCGCTGTGCAAGGCGCGCAGTTCCCCGGGCGTCACGCCGACGGTCCTGAGCGCGCGCCGTACGCGCAACCGGAGAGCCAGCCGCCAGGCGATGTAGCCGAGCACGAACGTGGCGAAGCCCCACCCGATCACGCCAGCGAGCTGCGCGACCCGGGCGGTGGCCGCGTTGACGATTTCGCGGCCAAGGAAGTAGCCCGTGCCGACGGCCACTATCGTGTAGAGCGCGGCGCCGCCGCTGTCGTACGCGACAAACCCCGCCACGCCGGCGCGGAGGGTCCCCATCAGCGGCGGCACGATCGTGTTCACGCCCGGCAGAAACTTGGCGACGAGCAGCGTCGGCATTCCGTGGCGGAGAAAGAACCGCTCGGTGTTGCCGACGCACGTGTCTGGATTGAGCGACAGGCGGCAGAGCAGGCCCAGCACGGGGCGGCCCTTCCAGCGCCCCAGCGCGTACCAGACGAGGTCGCCGAGGAGCGCGCCGGTGACCGCGAGCAGCCCGATGGCTGCAAGCGAGAGCTTGCCGGCTCCGGCCAGCGCGCCCGCGAGGACGAGGACCGCAATGCCCGGCACGGGCAGGCCGAGGTTCTCGAGAAGCATGACGCCGAATACCACGACGTTGCCGTAGGGCACGAGAAGCGCGAGCACGTGGTCCATTGACGTTGAGACGCGAGAACGCCCGCAGGCGGTTCAAAGCTCCCAGGGTGGCTCCACTGCCACCGGCAGCTCGAGCACCGTCGGCCCCGGCTCCGCAAGTGCCCGGGCGAGAGCTGAACCAAGCGCCGCGGGCGAATCGACACGCGCTCCCGCCGCGCCGAAGGCCCGCGCCAGCGCGGGGAAGTCGGGATTGACTTGCAGGTACGTGATCGCCCCATACCGCGCATCATTCAGCACGAGGAAGACGATGCCGAGACCGTACTTCACCGCCGTGGCCAGCTCGTTGACCGAGTAGAGGAATCCGCCGTCGCCCACGACCGCGACGACCTGTCTGCGCGGATTCGCGACCTTGGCACCGATCGCAGCCGGCACGCCATAGCCAAGAGTGGCCGAGCCGACAGGATAGAGGAACGTGCGCGGCGCCAGCACCGGAAAGAACCACTCCATCCAGTAATTGACGCCGGTCTGGTCGTTGACCACGATCGCGTCGTCGGCCAGCGCCCCGCGCAGGACGCGGATGAAGTCGGCGACCTCCGGGGTGTATCGCTCGTTCGCGCTCGTCTTCAGGACGCGCAGGCGCTCGACGTCCCATTCCGCGCGGCTCCGGCCAGGGCCCAGCAGGTCGGCCAGGCGCGCCAAACCATCCCGCGCGTCGCCGACGATGCCGAGCCGTGGCTTGAAGATCTTGCCGATCACCGACGGGTCGATATCGAGGTGGATCAGTGTCTGGTCGGGCGAGAACGACAGATTGAGCAGGAGCCCCTGGGTCGAGCGGTGGGCAAAGCGGCAGCCGACCGCGAGGATCACGTCGGCTGCCCGAATCGCCTCCTCGGTCGCGCGCTTGTTGGGCAGCACGCCCTGCCAGAGGGCGTCGGTCTCGGGAATGATGCCGCGGCCCATGACCGTGGTGATGACCGGCGCTCCCAGCCGGTAGGCGAGACGACGCAGCTCACCGCCTGCGTCGGCCGCGACGGCTCCGCCGCCCGAGATGATCAGCGGCCGCCTGGCGCTCGCGAGCAGGCGCGCCGCGGCGTCGATCTCCTCGACGTGACACGGCGGGCGGCCGCGGCCTCGCCCCTCCACGATGCGTCCCCCGCCCCGGGCCGAGAGCAGATCGACCGGGATAGACAGCGCGATCGGTCCCGGACGGCCCGAGGCGAAGAGATCGAAGGCGCCCTGGATGTCGCCCGCGATCGCGCCGCCGTCAAGAATCTCCTCGGCCCAGCGGCAGACGGGCCTGAAGCAGTCGATCTGGTTCACGACCTCGTGCAGCGCGCCGAGGTCGCGCCCGACGAGGGCCGCGGGAATGTCGGACATCACGACGAGGACGGGGATCGAGCCCGCATAGGACTCGGCGAGCGGCGTGAGCGTGTTCGTCGCGCCCGGTCCCGTCGTCACGATCACGACGCCCGGCTCCCCCGACGAGCGCGCGTAGCCGTCGGCCATGAACCCGGCACCCTGCTCGTGCCGCGCGAGGATGTGGCCGATCGCGGATTGCCGCAGGAGCGCGTCGTAGATCGCCAGGTTGTGCACGCCCGGGATGCCGAACACGTGCCGCACGCCTTCGGCGCGGAGCGCCTCGACCACCCACTCGCCGCCCGTCCGGCTCGCGTTGCCAGTGCTCATGCAGAAGGTTGTATCACGACGCGCCCCTTTCGAGGTCGGTCGTGCGAGGTTGGGCGCGCTTGCGTCCGCCCGGGTCAGAAGCAGACGATCCGGTGCCGCCCGGTGACGAAGCAGTCCCGATACGCGAATGAGTGGGGGAAAGCGTATGCCTGCCGCGCTTCTTGCACTTCACGCGCGGACTCCGCCTCGTCTTCCAGGCTTGCCGCGATGAACTCCCGCGTCTCGTCCGTGAGCGGGGCGTCCTGCCGCATCACCTTCAGCGTTCGGTCAACCTGGGCGGCGAGGCGACGGGCGGGCCCGAGCTGACGCAGCGCGGTGAATTGTTCTTCGGCCTGGCCGTCCTCGCCCTTCCGCAAGTACGAAAGCGCGAGGTATAACCGGGCCGCTTCGTGCTTCGGATCTCGCTCGGCCGCGCGGCTGAGGTGCGCTACCGCCTCGTCGAACTCTCCTTCCTTGTATCGGGAGATGCCGAGGCCGGCGAGCGCCCCGACCCGGCCGGGATCTCGAGAAAGCACCTCCTCGAAGTGCTTCGCCGCGTCAGCGTAGCGCCCCTGCCTCAACGCTGACTGACCTTGCCAGTAGGGCGTGGCGCACCCCGCGAGCAGCGAGAGGAGAAGACCGAGGGCCACGGACCAGCGCGACATCTTCACGCCTCGTGCGACCTTCCCGATTATAGAGCGACCTCGGACTGAGGTGTCACGTCCCATCCTCCTGTCGCACCGTCAGAGACGCGGCAGCACCTGCTCGCGCAGGAGCGTCATCGACCGGACCCAGGGCTCTCTGGGCTGCCACTCGTGGCCGATCACCAGCAGGGCCCCGAATCCTCCGACGTCCCGCGCGAGCGTCGAGAGCTTTTCGGTCACCGTGTCCGGATCGCCGACGATCCAGACGTTGTCCAGCAGGTACTCGACCGTCACCTCGGAGTCCGGCATGTCGGGGTCAACTTTGAGAAGTCCGAGCCGCTTGGTCCTTCGGAGCAGCGGCAGGAAGTATCCCCGCCAGTCCCGCGCGAGCGGTCCGGCGAGCGCCTCCCGCCGTGCGAGGGACGTCGTCTGGGCCACGTACACGTCGCGCGCGATCCGCCACGTCGACCGGTCCGCTTGCCGCCCTGCGCGCCGGGCGCCCGCGTCCACCGAGTCCCAGTGTGTCCTGAGGGTCCGCGCCGGCACGAAGTTGATGCTCATCGGGATGTACCCGCGCTCCCCGGCCATGACGAGCGTCTCCGACTTCGGCGACACGCCGGCCACGCCGATCGGCGGGTGCGGGCGCTGATACGGCCGCAGGTGGAGGGAGAGCCCGATGTCCTCCTGAGGCTCGGGCACCCGGAACCGCCAGTACTTCGACTCGTACAGGCCGGGCTTGGGATCGCTCCAGAGCTGGAGAATGAGATCCAGCGATTCCCGCGTCACCGCCTGGTGCTCGCCCGTCTCGGGGTTGACGCCGAACAGCTCGAAGTCGCCGGGAAACCCACCGGAGCCGACACCCCAGTAGAAGCGCCCGCGCGCCATCTGGTCGAGCTGGGCGATCCGCTGGGCCAGCATGAGGGGGTTGTGGTTGGGCAGGCAGGACACTCCGGTGCCGAGCTTGATCGTCCGGGTGAGG
>QHRS01000259.1 GCA_003221435.1 Candidatus Rokuibacteriota bacterium | reverse complement strand
CCGACGCCCGCGGACAGCGGATCAGGGCTCGAGGTGGAAGCCGAGCCGGTCCGCCATCGGCCGAAGCGCGTCACGCGCCTCGGGGCGCCCGCGCCAGACCTCGAAGAACCGGTTCTGAGTCTCCCACAGCCCGAAGCGCACGCCGAGCCGCTGCGCGCACTCGATCAGCGCCAGGGCCGCGCGGACGCGCTCGGGCGTCGGGTCGGCGGTCAGCACGTCCATCGCCCGCGCGACCGCCCGGCGCATCGGCGGGCTGGCGGCACTCATGTCGAGCGAGAGCCCGAGCGCCTGCGCCTCGTCCATCAGCTCGACGACGCGCTCCGGCACGGTCCCGGTCATCTCCACCGGTCCCAGCTCCAGCGTGATGTCATGCGCGAGCACGTGCCGCGCGACCATCGTCAGCGCCTCCGGCACCGTCGCGTCGGCGTCGCGGAGGTAGCGCATCAGCTTCCGGTTCTCCTCCCAGATCCTGCGGTACGCGACCTCGTTCCGCTCGAGCACGCTCTCCGTGACGCGCGCGAGGATCTTGCGGCGCTCCTCGAGGAAGAGGTGCCGCAGCGTGTACGGCTCGCCGGGGAAGTGGCGATCGAGCGCGCGGACCAGGTCGGACACGCTGCCGCGCGCGTACCGTTGGCGGAGATCGGCCACCATCGCGTCGTACGCCTCGGCGCCGGTGAAGCTGTGCACGCCGCAGTGAAAGTCGTGGCCGCCGTAGTGGAGCACGGCGTAGGCCGCCTCGTCGGTCTCGCCCGTGATCTCCGCGCGCACGCTGACGCGGCCGATTCTGAGCGCCGTGCCGCCGTCGGCGTCGACCTGCTCGTCGAGCCGGCGCACCGCGTAGCAGTAGATCCGCTCCTCCTGGCCGTAGCTCTCGAAGAGGCTCGAGATCGCGTAGTGCGCGACCACGCGCCGGAGGTCGACGACCGCGGGCCGCACGAGCCGCCGGTAGGTCCCGGCCCCGTCCCCGAACTCGGGGAGGTTGCTCGGCGCCGTGGCGAGCCGCCGCAGGAACTCTTCTTCGAGCGCGCCGCCGCCGAGGCTCCGCACGTACTGGATCGCCATCGCGGCGTACTTCTGGATCTGGACCGGCTCGAGGCCGGAAATTTCGTCGAAGAACCACCCGCACGAGGTGTACATCAGGAGCCGCTGGCGCTGCATCTCGAGGAGCCGGATCGCCGCCACCTGCTCGCTCGCGTCGAGCGGCCGCCGCCGATGGCGCGCGAAGTAGTCGCCGAGCGTGTCGCGGGAGCGGTCGAGCACGACGCGGATGTAGTCGTCGCGCGCCTCCCACGGGTCCTTCAGCAGCAGGTCGGCGCGGCGCTCGAACAGCAGGTCCACCTGGTCGCGGAGCCAGTCGAGCGCGGCCCGGAGCGGCCCGCGCCATCGCTGGTGCCGGTCGCCCCGCGTGCGGCAGCCGCAATCGGCGCGCCAGCGCTCCACGCCGTGCGGGCAGCTCCACGAGAAGTTGTCGTGGATCTCCGCCTCGTGGGTCGGCGGGTGCGCCTCAAGGAACGCGCCGTGGTTGGTCAGCGTCGCGAAGCGCTCACGCTCGATCTGCTCGAGCGCGGCGGCCAGCGCCATGTCGCCGAACCGCGTGTGGTGGCCGTACGATTCGCCGTCGGTCGCGCAGTGGACGAGCTGGGGCCAGGCGCGGTTCTCGGACAAGCCGCCGCGCAGCCGCTCGACCAGCACCTCGCCACGCGAGAGCGCATCCCCGAAGGCGATCGCGCGCGAGATGGCTGTGTCGTAGAAGAAGAGCGCGAGCGATGGGCCGCCGGGCCCGCGCCAGTGGTAGGCCCGGCTCGGGTCGATCTTGTCACCGACGTCCCGCCAGGTCGCCTCGTCGAGCGGGCGGATCCGGCGCGCCTGGTGCGGTGCCAGGATCGTGAACTTGATGCCGGCCTCGGCGAGCACCTCGAGACTCTCGCCGTCGGCCGCCGTCTCAGGGAGCCACATGCCTTCGGGATCGCGGCCGAACCGGTGGCGGAAGTCCTCGATGCCCCAGCGGACCTGGGTGACCTTGTCGCGCCGGGTGCAGAGCGGCATGATCGCGTGGTTGTAGACCTGCGCGATCGCATTGCCGTGGCCGCCGCGCGCGCGCCGGCTCAGCCTGTCCGCTTCGAGGATCTTCGCGTACACGTCCGGCCGCTGGCGTTCGAGCCAGGAGAGCAGCGTGGGGCCGACGTCGAAGGAGATCTTCTCGTAGGTGTTGACGATGTCGAGGATGCGGTTGTCCGCGCTCACGCGCCGCGCCGCGGTGTTCGGCGCGTAGCACTCGACCGTGATGCGATCGTTCCAGTCGTGCCAGGGGTGCGCCGCGTCCTGGACCTCGATGGCTTCGAGCCAGGGATTTTCGCGCGGGGGCTGGTAGAAATGCCCGTAGACGGCGACGAACCGCGGGCCGGGCTGCGACTCCGCCGCCGCGCTCAGAACTCCTCCAGGCCGGAGAGGAACTCGCGCCGCCCGCCGCGGGGCACCACGACGAGGCCCGACGGCTCGACGTGATAGCGCTTCCGGTCCTCCGCGGGGTCCCAGCCCATCTCCGCGTCCGCGGGGACGATGTTGAAGCGGTCGATGATGGCGCGGCGCAGCCGGGCGCCCTTGCCGACGGTCGTATTGTCCATGACGATCGAGTCCTCGATCACCGCGCCCTCGTTCACCCACACGCTCCGCCCCAGAATCGAGCTGCGGATCGTGGCGCGCTTGATGAGCGAGCCCTCGGCGATCTGCGCGTTGTCGACTTCCCCGCCGATGATCCGGGCCGGCGGGCCGTTGTGGCGGCCGGCGCGGATCGGCCAGTACCGGTTGTCCAGATCGAAGCGCGGCGACTCGCCGAGCAGGTCCATGTGCGACTGCCAGTAGGCTTCGAGCGTGCCGATGTCGCGCCAGTAGCCGAGCTCCTCGTACGGCTTGACCCCGGGCACCTCGTAGCTCCGGGATGATCGTCTTGCCGAAGTCGTGGTCTGTGCTGCGGCGCGCGTCGGCGAGCAGCGCATCCAGGAGCGCCTGGCGGGAGAAGAGGTAGTTGCCCATCGAGGCGTAGGCGCGCTCGGGAGTGCCGGGCATCGGCTTCGGCCGGCGCGGCTTCTCGTCGAAATCGACGACACGACTCTCGGCGTCGACGCCCAGGATGCCGTAGTTCGAGGCGTCGGCGATCGGCACCGGACGTGCGGCGACGGTGACGTCCGCCTCGCGCTCCCGGTGGAAGGCGATCATCTGGTTGATGTCCATCCGATAGATGTGGTCCGCGCCGAAGATCGCCACGAGGTCGGGGGTGTAGTCGTCGATCAGGTTGACGTTTTGCAGCACCGCGTCGGCGGTGCCGCGGTACCAGTTCTCACCGTATCGCATCTGGGGGGGCACGACGGTGATGAAGTGGTCGGGCACGAGGCCGCCCACCCGCCAGGCCAGCCGGAGATGTTCGATCATCGACTGCGACTTGTACTGCACGAGCACGTAGAGCGAGAGCAGCGCCGAGTTGACGAAGCTCGACAGGACGAAATCGACGATCCGGTGCCGGCCGCCGAAGGGCACGGCGGGTTTCGAACGCTCGCGCGTGAGCGGATGGAGCCGCTCTCCCCTGCCGCCCGCCATGATCATCCCGAGGACGCGCGCGCGCCGTATCACCGAGGCGTTCAGCGCTTCGCGGGTTGCCCCAGCGCCCAGGACGGGTCGAGGTCGGGGAAGCAGAAGTCCTGGCGCTCGAGCCGGCGCAGGGTATCGGCCGTGTCGGGCGCGAGCGGCTCGCCGCGGCGCACGTTGCGTGCGATCTCGGACAGCCGCTTGAACTCCGCATAGTGCTCGGCGACCCGGCGCTCGGCGTAATCGCGCGCGGCCCACGTCGTGATCAGGAACTGCCAGTCGGACGCCTCGAGGAGCAGCAGCTCGCGCGTGGCCTGAGTGAGGACGCGTCGCAGGTCGGGGCTCGCGTCCTCGAGCTTCGCGAGGTCCCGCGCCCACTCGCCCTCCGCGCTGTAGACCCGGTCCCACGTCCACTCCGTGTCGCGGTTGAGCCACACGCGGTGATCGCCGCCCTCGCCCCACGAGCCCTCGGGCAGCGCGAGAGTTTCGCGCGGCGGAACCGCATCGAGCGCCTCGCCGAGCGTGCGCAGCACGACGCCGGCTGCGACGAGCGCGCGGGTGGCGTGCTCGAGCCACTGCGGCCCCTCGAACCACCAGTGCCCGAACAGCTCGGCGTCGTACGGCGCGCACACGAGGGCGGGCCGCTTGCCGTTCGCGCCGTCGAGCGTCTCGCGCACCAGGCCGGTGAAATGCTCGGCGTGCCGCGTGACGTGCTCGGCGGCGGTCGCCGGATCGTAGACCGCCTTCGTGCCCAGGTCGCCGCTCGGGTCGGTCACGCGCCAGAAGCGCAGGCCGCCGGGGAAGTGCTTCTTGTGAAACTCGAGGTACGCGGGATCGCCCGGGTAGCCGACCTCGCGGCTCCACACCTGCAGCGTGCTCTTCGGATCGCGGATGAACGCCACTGCCTGGCCCGTCCCGCCCCGCGACGTCACGCGGTAGGGACGGTAGGGCGAGCGCGGGCGCATGCTCAGCATCTGGGGCGTCTCGAGCGCGAGGTCGCCCGGCATCCGGACGAAATCCCGGTAGGGGTAGATCGGCTGGCCGCCCGCGACGGCGTGATGGTCGGCGACGAAGTACTCGAGCCCGTGGATCGCGAGCATTTCCTCGATGCCCGGCCGCATGCGCCGCTCGCGCCCGCGGTCGCGCCCGGTCGGCGGCGTCCATTCGTAGCGCGGGCGGTAGGCGCACTCGGGCAGCCAGATACCGCGGGGCGGCACGCCGAAGTGACGGCGGTGAGTCTCGACCGCCGTGCGGAGCTGGAGATGGATCGATTCCTCGCGGGAGAGTAGCGGCAGGTAGCCGTGGGTCGCGGCGCACGTGATCAGCTCGATGTGCCCGCCGCGCTGGAGCTCGGCGAGGGCGCCGGGGATGTCGCCGTTGATCCGCCGGTGCAGCTCCCACATGCGATCGTAGAACTGCTCCCAGAACCCGGTGAGGGCGACGATCGCGCGGTCGCCCTGCCTGTCGAAGTGGGCGCGGCTGTCGGCGCACGTGCGGCGGAGATTGTCCGCGTAGAACGCCAGCTCCCGCTGGAACTCGGGCGACGCGAGCTGTTCGGCGAGCACCGGCGACACGTTGATCGTCCACTTCGGCGACACCCCTCCGGCGACGAGGCGCTGCATCGTCTCGAGCAGCGGGAGGTAGCACTCGAAGGTCGCCTCGGTGAGCCAGTCGCTGCCGTGCGGCCAGCGCCCGTGATTGATCACCATCGGAAGGTGCGTGTGGAGCACGAGCGCGAAGGAATGGCCCATCAGTGTCATGCTCGGTCATTATTGAGTCGCGAGACCCTCCTGTCAATTCGTGATAGCGTAAGCGTCGGCGTGCGGCGCGCTCTCGATCCGATCGATCAGCTCCTGCTTCTCGATCCGGGCGGTCGCGGCATCGATCGGTTCTTCCGCCGCGGCGCTGCGCTGGCCGCCGCGCGGGCCCTCAGACGCGCGCGGCGGGTGTTGATCACGACGGGCTTCGCGCTCGGCCCCGACATGCCCGAGACCGACGGGCCCCCCGGCGCGGCCGTGCTCGGCCGCGCGCTCCGCCGGCTCGGCGCGCGGGTGCGGTACGTTACGGACCCCGTGATCGCGCGCCCGCTCGAGGCGGCGCTGACTGCGCTCGGCGAGCCGGCCGCGATCGAACTGTTTCCCGAGGCGGAGGCCGAGGTCGCGGCACGTGAGATCCTCGGGCGGATCGCTCCCACGCACCTCGTGGCGATCGAGCGGCCCGGCCGGGCGGGCGACGGCGTCTACCGGAGCGCGCGAGGAGAGCCGGTCGGGGCGTGGAATCGCGCGATTGACGGGCTCTTCCTGGTTCGCTCGCGCGCGACGACGATCGGCGTGGGCGACGGTGGCAACGAGATCGGCATGGGACGGGTGTCGCGCCGGACGCTCGCGGCCGCAGGCATTCCGCTGCGGATCGTGTCGACGGTCAAGGTCGACCATCTCGTGGTCGCGGGGGTGTCGAACTGGGGCGCGTATGGCATCGTCGCCCAGCTCCGCCGCCTGAGCGGCCTCGACCTGCTCCACACCGCCGCGGACGAGCGACGGATGATCGAGCACTGCGTCGGCGCCGGGGCGGTGGATGGCATCACCCGGCGGCGGGAGCCGACCGTCGACGGGGTGCCTTTGGACGCCCACGCGGGTATAGTGGAGCTCATGCGGACGCTGGGAGGCCGACGGTGACCATCGAGGAGAGATACCGGCAACTCCATCCAAAGGCGGCGGCGCTGTACGAACGGGCGCGGCAGGTCATCCCCGGCGGCGTCACCCACGACATCCGCCACTTGCGGCCCTTTCCGATCTACGTGGATCGCGCCTCCGGGGCGCGCAAGTGGGACGTGGACGGCCAGTGGCGCGCTCTTGCTCGGTCACTGTCATCCCGCGGTCGTCAGAGCGATCCAGGATCAGGCCGCGCGCGGCACGCACCTCGGCGCGTCGCACGAGCTGGAGGTGCGGTGGGCCGAGCTGGTGCGGCAGCTCGTTCCCTCGGCCGAGATGGTGCGGTTCACGATGTCGGGCACCGAGGCGACGCACCTGGCGATCCGGCTGACGCGCGCCTTCACGGGACAGTCGAAGATCGTGAAGTTCCAGGGCCACTTTCACGGCTGGCACGACGGCGTTGCGGCCGGGGTCCACCCGCCCTTCGAGGTGCCGCTCTCGGCCGGCGTCCCGGGCGCGACGCTCGATCAGGTGCTCCTCTGCCCGCCGAACGACAGCAAGGCCGTCGAGACGCTGCTGCAGCGCGGCGACGTCGCCGGCGTGATCATCGAGCCGGCCGGCGGCCAGGCGGGTACTACCCCGACGATCCCCGGGTACCTCCAGGAGCTGCGCGCCCTGACGAAGCGTCACGGCGTCGTGCTGATCTTCGACGAGGTGATCACGGGCTTCCGCTACGCCCCGGGCGGCGCGCAGGCCTACTTCAACGTCGTCCCCGACTTGACGACGCTCGCGAAGATCGTCGCGGGCGGGCTGCCGGGCGGCGCCGTCTGCGGCCGGCGCGAGGTGATGTCGCTGATCGCCCACCGCGGCGATCCCGCATGGGACCGGAGCGAACGGGTCGCGCACGCCGGCACCTTCAACGCGAACCCGGTCTCGGCCGCGGCGGCGATCGCGACGCTTGAGATCTGCGCGGACGGCGCGCTGCAGGCCCGCGCGAGCAAAGCCGGGGAAGAGATCCGCCGCGGTCTCTCGGACGCGATAAAGAAGGCGGGCGTGCCGGGCGCTGTCTACGGCGAGGCGTCGATCTACCACGTCTCGTTCGAGGGCAAGCCCGGGCTCGCCGGCTTCGACCGTCCGCGGCGCGCGGATCTCTACCACCTCCTCCGCTGCGCGCTGATCAACGAGGGCGTGGACTGTTCGCTGAACCACGGCTTTGTGTCGGCCGTGCACACCGACGCCGACATCGCGCGCACGATCAGCGCGTATGAGCGGGCGTTCGTCGCAATGGGGGCGGACGACGCGTTCAAGGGCCGGTGATGGCGCCGAGTGAGGAGAAGCTGAGCCGACTCCGGAGCCTCTACGATCTGGCGCGGGACTCGGACGAGTTCGAGGGCGGCGTGACCATCGAGGAAGAGCTGGAGGCGCTCGTCGTCGGTAACTGGGCGCTGATCGCCTTCGACGAGTTGGACGAGTTGGCGCTGTCCTTCCACGTCAACGCCCACCCGAACGCGGTCGCCCG
>QHRS01000258.1 GCA_003221435.1 Candidatus Rokuibacteriota bacterium | reverse complement strand
GGACATAGGGACCCGGCTCCCGATGGAACAAGATCGAGCCGGCGTTCATGAGCTGGATCAAGGCCGCCGAATAGAAGGAACCCGAAACGACGACGGATATTCGCGGGGAGAGCGCTCCGGGGTGCAAGCGCAGAAGGTGCTGCCAGTGCGGATACGACTTCACGATGTACGCCACGCAATAGGCGCACAGCAGAAGGCTGGAGACGGTCCAATTCCGGGGTCCGTGAAGGTGCAGCAGCACTCCAAGAAGCGGAACAAAGGCGAACAGGCCGGCGCCGAGCGAGGTGACCAGCATGTTCGTGAGCCGGAACCGGTCCTCGAGAAACCACTCCCCATGGGCGCGGCGACCGAACACGGCAACGACGCCACTGAATCCCGCGAACGTTGCCGCCACGCCGGCGAATCCGAGGAGGATCAGTACGGTGGTCTCGTCCATCAGGGGAGCCGGCCGGCCACGCGCCCGGTGCAGCGTCCCTCCGCGAGGAAGAAGTGCTGCCCCTCCAGACTGCCGCCCGCTCCGAGCGCCACGGACCAACCTTCCGGATACCGAAAGCGCACCCGATAGAGTGGCTCAAGTTTCATCGAACGCCTCACTCACTTCATCGCCGTGGATCTACTTCTTCTTGCCCGCTGCGTGCTTCGCCTGCGCCACGGGTGCCGGCGGGCGATCCGAGTTCCAGGTGTCGCGGACGTAAAGCCACGCACCATTGGTCCGATAATGGACGGAGAGGTAGTTGCCGCTGTCGATGGTCGCGCCCGTGGAGTCCTGGAGCGTGTACGTGCCGCTAATCCAGCCGAGGTTGCCACTGACGTCGAACCCGTTGACGGAGCCCGACTTCAGCGTCATGCGGGCAGCCTTGGCGCCCGCCGCTAGCGCACCCAACAAAGACTTGATCGCCGGCCGGCCGGCCACCGCGGGCATGTTCGGCGGCATCACGATGGCGTCTTCCGCGTAGAGGTTCGCCAGTCCCTCGGAGTCGGCGGCGGCGAAGTGGTCGAACCAGCTGAGAGCGTCCGTCTGAAGCTTGGCCTTGTCGGCGGCTATGTCTTGCGGTGCCGGAGTCTTGGCGCAGCCATTCAGCGCGGCGATCCCTACGAGCGTGACGAGTGCGACGAAGAGCTTTCGGAACATCGGTCTTCCTTTCTGCTTGGGGGTGATCCGGCGATCCCGGGGCACTTCGATCAGCGCCTTGCCTGCTACCGTTTTCTCACCTTCCAGACTTCTTCCGTGGGCCACTTCCGCGCCCAGTCGAGGGTCACGAACTCATAGCGCGTTGACGAACCCTCGGGCGGCTGAACCTCGATCAGTTCCTCGATCTCGAAGCCGGCATCCCGCAGGAGCCGGATCCAGTCGGAGTGCGAGAGATGAAACTCGACCCCCGAATCGCCGGGCCATTCTACGCGGTACATCCCGAACGCGGGCCGAAGAAGATGCTCGGTCGCGGGCTTGGTCTCGTCCTCGTCTGCGCAGAGCATGAGGAGGAATGCGTTCGTCAGGAAGTGGAGGCGACCACCTGGGCGGAGGAGCCGCGCTGCCTCCGCGATCCATTTCTTCGGATCCGCCCAGAGGCACGCGCCGTACTCCGAGATCGCGAAGTCGAAGGAGGCGTCGGGGTAAGGGACGGACTCGGCATTGCCGTGGATGAGCGGGAAGTCGAGCTTGTGTTGTTGTTGAAGGCGTCGGGCGGTGGCGAGCTGCTGCTCGGAGTTGTCGATGCCGACGACGCGAGCGCCGCGCCGCGCGAGCCAGGCGGAGACGTAGGCGGTCCCGCACCCTAGCTCGATCGCGTCCTTGCCCTTGAGGTCATCGGAGATCATTCGGATGTCGGACTCGGGAACGCTCCAGATTCCCCAAGTCGGCGTCGCTTCCGCCCAGTGCCGCTCACCCGAGGGGACGTAACCCGCCGCCTGCTTGTCCCAGTGGGCGCGGTTCTGAAGGACGTAGTCGGGGAGATCTACAGCCATATGCGCTCCAGTCCAGCGGCTCGCCGCGCGTCGGCCAACTGTCCGCGGTGCATGTACCAGTGATCGGCGACATATTGCAGACAGAGCCGGTAGGTGCCGAAGGTGTCTTCGAAACCGGCCGGTATTTTCGCGCTCGGCCGGTCGAGTGCGTCCTCGGACAGGGAGTCGAGAAGCCTGACCGTCGACTCGCGCACCTCACGGCACTTCGCGAGCACTTGTTCGAACGGAGGGAACCGGCTGATGTCGCCGCTCACGTCCGCTCCGTCGAAGACCTCCTCCCACTCCGCCAGCGGATTCGGTTCTCCCATCATGAACTGGCGGACCACGAGAGCCTCGATGTACGCCAGATGTCCAAGCACCCAAAGAGTGTGGCTGCCTCCTTTGGGGGTCGGGAACACCGTGCAGTGCTCCCGCATTTCCTCGACACGAGCCAGGACTCGGTCCCTGCTCTTCTTCAAGTTGTCACGTATGAGATCGATGGATTGCATCGTCTTCCCGGTGCCTTGTCCCAATCTCCGCAGAATTGCCTAAGAGATTACTCGTCCTGGGACGAGTTGCAGTCGCACAAGCCCTAGCAGATTCATGATCTAACTTTCTCCTCGTGGTTCCGAGCGCGAGCCCGCCCGTCCCCCCATCACCTTCCGACGCACGATGGGCCGGGCCGGCTTGCGCCGCGCCACTTCCTTGAAACCGGCGCGGTCGTACATGGACTTGGCTCCGAACCACAGGGTGTCGTCGCTGACCCGGCCCCGCTTGTCCACGGGATAGGCTTCGAGAAGCGTGGCGCCGCGCTTTCGCGAAAACTCGATCGCACCCTGGAGCAGCGCGCGCGCCACTCCCCGACCGCGGTGCTCGGAGGGAACGACGAAGCAGATGATCGACCAGACCGGCTTGTCGTCGACGGGCTTCATGACGGGGGATCGTTCCAGCCTGGCGAACTCCTCACGCGGCCCGAGCGTAACCCAGCCGACCGGGACCCTGCCCTCGTACGCGATGAGGCCGGGCGGCGTGCCGGATTCGACCAGGGCTTTGAGATCGGCGCGGTTGGCTTTCGCGCGTGTCATTCCCTTGGGCGGCGGTGGTGACGCCCCGCTCCGCCGATAGAACATGCACCAGCAGCCGCGCGCGATGGAGCAGCCCCTGGCCAGGAAGACGGCTTCGAGGTCGGGCCAGCGGGCGGGGGTGACGGGACGCACCGTGAGCTCCCTGAGTCGCCTCGACGCGGGGCGGAATCCGCGCGGCGGCACACTCACCCGCGCTTCAGAAAGACATGCGTCGCGCGCTCGCCCGACACGGA
>QHRS01000257.1 GCA_003221435.1 Candidatus Rokuibacteriota bacterium | reverse complement strand
CCGCCTCGAGCGCCTTCACCATCGTCACGCTCGAGCAGATCAGCAGGAACGTCATGAAGGCCGTGAGGTTGATGCCCAGGACGTTGTAGGGGTTCGGCCAGTCGTTGCTCGTCGCGCGCATGACGCCGTACGCGGCGAGCAGCGTGCCGAAGCCGACGGCGTCACCGGCGAGAAAGATCCACATCCCGAGCTTGCCCCAGCTCTCAGGGGTGAGCGGGGACTCGGCGGGCTCGACGGCCGCGCCCGCGTGCATTTCAGCGACCTGGCTCATGTCTCCTCCGATAGGCGTGGAAAATGACCCCACCGATGACCCCGGCGACGAGGAACGGCGCCGCCATGAGGCCCAGAAAGGCCCAGTTGAACGTGCGATCACCGAACGCGGACGCCGCGCAGGTCGCGCAGGCGAGCGCCTCTCCCGGCAGGGCCGCGAGCGCGCACACCACGAACGCGGGGACGACGGTCCGCATCAGTACAGATACACCAGGACGTACAGGATCGGCCACACCGCGACGACGTAATGCCAGTACATCGCGCAGAGCGCCACCGGCGTGCGGCGGTGCGCGCCGAGCCGCCCCGACCGCACCCCGAGCGCGACGGCGGAGAGCCACGTCAGCGCGCCGAGCACGTGCGCGCCGTGCAGCCCGATCAGCGTGTAGAAGGTGCCGCCGTAGGCGCCCGACGACACGAGCAGTCCGAAGTGGATCAGCCGGACCCACTCGAAGCCCTGGACGGCCAGGAAGACAGTGCCGAGCGCCGCCGTGACACCGAGCCCCCGGGCGAGCGCCGCGCGGTCGCCCCGCCGGAGTGCCCGCGTCGCGGACCGCATCGTGACGCTCGATGCGAGAAGGCAGAGCGTGTTGAGTCCGGTGACCAGCAGCGGCAGCCGCGGCTGGAGCGGCGGAGGCCAAACAGCCGCGGCCACCCGCACGATCAAGAACCCCACGATGAACGACGCGAACAGCATGGTCTCCGCGCCCAGGAAAAACAGGAGCCCGAGACGCGCGTTGTCGATCGGCGGGACATCGGGCGCTGGCGCCGGCTGCCGGCCGTCGTCGTCGCCTAAGGGCGGCGGCAGTGGCGGGACGCGCGGCGCCCGGCGCTCGACCGGCGGCGGGGCCAGCACGGTGGTCACCAGCGGATCCCAACAAGCAGTGCGGCGATCGCCAGCGCCGCAATGACCAGGAGGAGGACCCCTGCCGTCCGGCGATTTCGTTCCCGCAGATCGCTGTGCATGAGCCCGTTTATGATTTGTCGAGCGCCAGGAGGACGAGGAGCGCCGGGAGGTAGAGGAGCGACGCGAACAGGACGCGGCGCGCGGCCGTCGTCGACGGCGCGACCGCCTGCGCCATGCCGAACGCGAGAAACACGAGCCCCAGGATCAGCGCGCCACCGAAGTACGTCGCGCCGGCAAGCCCCGAGAGCGTCGGCAGGAGCCCCACCGCCAGCAGGGCCAGGCAGCCGATGACGATCTGTCGCTCGGTCGAGTCGCCGTCGCGGTCGACGACCGGCAGCACCCGTACGCCCGCGCGCGCGTAATCGTCCCGGTAGAGGCGCGCGATCGCCAGCGTGTGCGGCAGCTGCCAGAGGAAGAGGATGCCGAAGAGGATCCACGCGCCCGCCCCCAGGTCCCCCCGGGCGGCCACCCAGCCCGTCACGGGCGGGAGCGCACCGGGCACGGCGCCCACGAGCATGCAGAACGGCGTGCGCAGCTTGAGCGGCGTGTACGCGAAGAGATACAGCGCCGCGGTCGCGGCGGTCACCAGCGCGGCGAGCGGGCCGACGGCGAACGCGCTGTACGCGAGCCCGAGCACGGTGATCAGCGCGCCGAAGCCGAGCGCCTCGAGCGGCTCGAGCCGGCCCTCGGGCAGGGGCCGCGTGCGCGTGCGCAGCATGAGCGCGTCCACGTCGCGCTCGAGGTACTGATTCAGCGCGAGCGTGCCGCCGGCCGCCGCTCGAGCCGATGTAGTACCCGATCAGGGTCGTCACGAGCACCATCAGCACCACCCGCGGCTTCGTCAAGACGAACAGGTCCGTTGCCACGCGCCGCCGCTCCCGCGCGATCACGTTCGCGATGACGTCGGTGGACGGTGTCACGGAACGCTCTCCACGGCCAGCGGGTTGGGGGGGGCTTCGCGCCGGACGGGATCGGGGCCCACGGTCCCCATCACGGCGGGACGCGCTCGGACGAGCCGCGCGACGAGGGTCGCGGCCGCGCCCAGGATCAGCGCGGCGACCAGGCGGTGAGCGACCGGAAGCGCGAGCGCCATCGCCTGGCCTCCCGGCACGGCGACGGTGGAAAACCGCACCAGATACGCGCCCACCCCGAGGCCGAGCTGGACCCCGAGGAGGACCAGCAGCGCGAAGGCGGGGCGCGTGATCGCACGCTGGCCGACCGCCCGGGCCCGTGCCGTCACGATCGGCACGAACACGAACACGGCCGCGGCGCCGGCCAGATGGAGATCGACGCGCCCGGCGTGGGTCAGCAGCGCGCCGAAGACGCTCTGCAGATAGAGAACCGCCACCGCGCCGATCGCCAGGCCCCATAGCCGCCCGGTGTCCGCGACGGGCTGCGGCTCCTGCCAGCGGCGCGAGGTGACGACCGCGCTGACGACGGTGAGCGCGAAGAACGCTTGCGCAAGTGCCCCGTGGACGATCGCGAGGGTGTCCTTCACCAGCACGACCCGGAGGCCCCCGAGGACACCCTGGGCCACCACGAGGGCGACGGCAGCAGCGCCCAGCGCCCGCACCCACCCGCGCCGCTCGGTGACCCAGAGGCTTGCGGCCAGCGCGACCGTCAGCACCCCGACGAGCGCGCCGAGCAGCCGGTGGCTGTGCTCGTAGAGGATGCCGCCGACCATCTGCGACCACGGATACAGGAACATGTTGTAGCCGAAGGTCGTCGGCCAGTCGGGCACCGCGAGGGCGGAGCCGGTGTTGGTGACGAGCCCGCCCGCCAGGATCAGGGCGAACGTCGCCGCCGCGGTCACGGCCCAGCGGGCGGTTCTGCGGCAGGTAATCCTCCTCGACCTCCGGCGAGCTGTACTCGTACGGGCCGCGATACACGGTGGGCAGCGTCGGGCCCCAGTTGAGGTGGGGCGGCGGTGAGGGCGCCGTCCACTCGAGCGTGGTCGACTCCCACGGGTTGACCGGAGCCTTCTTCCCCGCGAACAGGCTCCAGAGGAAGTTGATCACGAAGGGGATCTGGGCCAGCCCGAGCGCGAACGCCGAAATCGTGATGAACACGTTCCAGTGCTGGAGCGGCAGGAGAAACTCGTACTGCGTCGGGTTGTAGATCCGGCGCATGTGCCCGCCGACGCCGATGATGTGCATCGGGAAGAACGTGAGGTTGAAGAACACGAACGTCGGCCAGAAATGCAGGTGCCCGAGCGCGGTGTTCAGCATCCGGCCGAACATCTTCGGGAACCAGAAGTAGATCGCCGCGAAAGCGCCGAAGATCGAGCCTCCGAACGTCCTGGATGAAGATGTCGACGGGCGTCGAGGCCATGAAGATGCCCGACAGGCCACCGATGACGAACATCGAGACGAACGCCAGCCCGTTCAGCATCGGCACCGTGAACCGGATCTGCCCGCCCCACAGGGTGCCGAGCCAGTTGAATGTCTTGATGGCCGAGGGGACCGCGATGATCATCGTCGTGATCGTGAACGACACGCCGAGGGCGGGATTCATGCCCGATATGAACATGTGGTGGCCGTAGACGACCCAGGACAGGAACGCGATGCCGATCAGCGAGAACGCCATCGCGTGATAGCCGAAGACCGGCTTGCGCGCGAACACCGGCAGGATCTCCGACGCGATGCCCATCGCGGGCAGGATCAGGATATAGACCTCCGGGTGCCCGAAGAACCAGAACAGGTGCTGCCAGAGCAGCGGCTCGCCGCCCCCCGAGGGCAGGAACCAGTGCGTGCCGAGCGTCCGGTCGAACAGGAGCATCGCGACGGCGGACGTCAAGACCGGCAGCGCGAGGAGCAGGAGGATCGCCGTGATGAACATGGACCAGATCACGAGCGGCAGCCGGAACATCGTCATCCCCGGCGCGCGCATATTGATGATGGTCGTGATGTAGTTGATCGCGCCCATCATCGACGAGATCCCGAGGATGAACAGGCTGATGCACCAGAGGTTCTGGCCCCAGTTGACGCCCGTGTAATCGGCGACGGCCGACAGCGGCGCGTACGACGTCCAGCCCGCCGCCGCGTGGCCGCCTTCGACGAAGAAGCCCGCGAGCATCACGACGCCCGAGACCGCCCCGAGCCAGAACGAGAGCATGTTCAGGAACGGAAACGCCATGTCCCGCGCGCCGATCATGAGCGGGATCAGGTAGTTGCCGAAGCCGCCCGCGAGGACCGGCATGATCACGAAGAAGATCATGATCGTCGCGTGCATCGTGAACATCATGTTGTACGTGGAAGGTTCGATGACGCCGCCGGTCTCCTTCCAGAGCCAGGTCATCCCGGGTACCGGCGACTCCGGCCAGGCTAGCTGCCAGCGGACGAACATCGCCAGCAGCCCCCCGATGATCATCATGAACAGGCCCAGGAACAGGAACTGCCGGCCGATCGTCTTGTGATCGGTCGAGAAGATGTAGGTCCGGATGAAGCCGAGCTCGTGGTGCTCGGCGTGAACGTGGGTGCCAGCGTGGGCGGCGGCGGTAGCGCTCATTTCTTCCCCTTCCTCGGAGCCTTCGACGTCGTCTTGCCGGCCGCCGAACTCGCCTGGCCGGCGGCGGCAGGGGCGTTCACGTTTTCAGCCAGCCACTTCGAGTAGTCGTCGGGCGAGTGGGCGTACGCCCACCCTCTCATTCCCGAGTGCCCGAACCCGCAGAGCTCGGCGCACGGCACCTCGTACTTCCCGGCCTTGGTCACCTGGAACCACTGCGCGATGTCGCGCCCTGGGACGGCGTCCTGCTTGAAGCGGAAGCTCGGAACGAAGAGGCTGTGGATCACGTCCTTGGACCGGAGGTGGACGACGACGGGCCTGCCGACCGGCACGTGGATCTCGTTGTCGAACGTCTTGTCGTCCTCGGTATCGAACTTGCCGTCCGGCCCGGGGTACGTCACCTCCCAGTTGAACTGCTTGGCGGTGATCCGGATCTGCACGTCGCTGTCCGGGATGTGCATCTTGATGCGGGACCACGCGGGGACGCTGAGGAACGTGAGCACGACCAGGATCAGCGCGGGCACCACGGTCCACACGATCTCCAGCGACGTGTTGCCGTGCGTGTACCTCGCCTTCCGACCGGGCCGGGCGCGGTACATGATCAGGAACGTGATCATCGCGACCGCCACCACCACGAACGTCGCGCCCGTGATGTAGTAGATGAGCTCGAACAGCCAGTCGATCTCGGCCCCGTACGTCGAGACGTTCTCGGGCAACCACCAGTTCAGCATCTCGTTCGGCCTCCCCTGCCGACGCGCCTAGTGCCGTTCCAATTTACTTCGCCATACTTCGTTCTCGGTCGTCGGCGATCCTCACGTACAACCTCGTACGCTCCGGTCGCCTCCTCCCTCGGGCCTCGTCTGGCTCGCAACTTGGAACGACACGAGCGGGCCGCTCCCCACGGCGGACGGGCGGCGCCGGGCTCACTTCTTCAGCTCGAAAGCTACCTTGGTGGTCTGACCTGTCTTCACCTCAACTTCCTTCTTCTGCGTGCCGAGCACCGGATGCCACACCTCGATCGTCTGCTTCCCGGCAGGGACGTTCTCGATCTTCGTCACGCCCCTGTCGTCCGTGATCCCGAAGTAGGGATGCGGCATGACGGCGATCCAGCCCAGCATCCAGCTGTGCACGTCGCATTGCACCCGGATGTACTCGGGCTTTTCGAACTTCTCCCGCATCACCTTCTTGAACTTGGGCTGCGCCTTGTTCAGCGTCGGGTTCGCCGTCGAGAAGGTGTGAATGTTGTGCAGGATACCGTCGGAGTTCAGGACCTCGATCTCGCCGGGCAGCATCCCGAGCACCGGGGGATGGAACTCGCAGCCCTTCTGGTCGAGCACGACCGGCTTGGCGGCCTTCGCGGTCGTCACGCCCTTGGCGTCGGCGACGGACACGACGGCGTTCAGCAGGCCCTTGTTGGGCCCGACCGAGATTTTCCCGATCTTCTTCTCCTTGCCGCACTGCTCGACGTCCTTGTTGACCTTGATCGTCTCGATCATGGGCGCGCCGTTGTACTTCACATCGGCTTCGATGGTGCCGCCGCCCTGGGCCGTCGCCCGGGACAGCACCCCCACGAATGCCGCCACCGCCGCGACGAGCGCCACGGCGATCCCCATGCCGAACACCCTCCGCATCGCGTGCCTCCTTCTAGATCGTCGGAAGGGGCCTCGACGGCTCCCTCCGAACCTCCCCCAGGATTCGATGGCGGCGGCAAAGCCGCCGCTCGATCGCCGCTCCATCGCGGCTACTCCGCATACTCCTAGTTGTCCGCGGTCCGCCGATTCGCCGCGCGGACGATCATCAGCATCGCCACAACCGTTACCAGCGTCACCAGAGGGGGAACGACGAACCGGCGATTAGATTGCGGCTCTTCCAGCCGCAGATAGTACCACGACGTCAACGACATTTTCGGCCCCGTTTCGCCGGCGCCGCCATCCCGAGCGTGGAAGGCGATCGGCGTGAACCGGGCGGGCTCGAACGACGGCCGGTTCGGGTCCTTCGACGCGAGCGGCCGCTTCATGACGAGCCGGTACTGGCCGTCCTGGAAGACGATCCTGCCGGTCGCTTCGGACCCCGCGATCGGCGTGACCTTGTCGGGTCCGCTGGCGTTCGCCTCGGTCACTCCCTTGCCCGCCTCCCACCCGAGCAGGTAGACGGGGTTGCCGCTGTCGCCCATCAGAAAATACGGCCGCTCCGTCTCGGCCTGGAGCCTGGGCGGGAACTGCAGCGAGACGGCGTCGGCGAAGACGTTCTTCCCGGGGTCGGCGACGGACCGGGTCGGGTCGTCCCAGGTCAGATGAAACGCGATCTCGGAGCCGTTGTACACCGCCCGGACGGCCATCAGATCGATCGAGGGGTTGAAGTTGCGGGGGTCGACGATCACCTGGCAGAAGTCGGCGTTGGGGTCGTCCGGGATAGCACCGTCGACGGCTCCCACGCTGACCAGCGTCGCGTAATTCGGCGACTCGGGGCCGAGCGAGAGCACGTAGCTCGTCAGGTGCCAGATGTCGTCGGGCTTCTCGACACTGTCGATGAACGACGGCATCGGCGTGCCCAGGACGCCGGCCGCGAGCCGCATCGCGACGTCGGTGCGGCTCGAGCCGCCCCGGAATTTCCAGCGCTTGGTCAGGTTCGCCGGCCGGATAGCGTTGCCCCACTCATCCTTCAGCTCGGGCATCGACGGCCCGTCGGCCCGGCCCGCGGCGCCGTGGCACTTGTTGCACTCGATCGCCTCGTACATCTCTTTGCCGCGCTTGATCGACTCCGCCGACGAGCTGACCTCCCGGGGCAACTCCTGCGGCTTCGGCTGCTCCTTGAACTTCTCGGCGGCGAAGCTCTTGACGTACGCGACCAGGTTCCATCGGTCCCTCTCCGGCAGCACCGCCCACGTGGGCATCGAGGTCCCCGGCATGCCGTGTGTGATGACGTTGAAGAGGTCCTGGTCCGACGGGATCTTGTCCGCGGTGGTCCGGACCTTGTATAGGCCGGACGTGAAGTCGCGCGGCCTGGGATCGAGCCGCTCGGCCCCGGGCCCCTTGCCGTCGCCCTTCTCCCCGTGGCAGAGGCTGCACTTGCGCTCGTACACGGCCTTGCCCGCGTTCGCGTCCCCCGCCCGCGCCCACACGAGAGCCGGAACCGTGATCACCACGAGCAGCACGGCGAGAGGCCCCACGCTCCACGCCGTCCGCGGCCGACGCCGCGTTGCGACGGGGGTCACTACGAGGTCTCCCAACGGCGTGGTTGCCGCCCCGTTGCGTCGTAGAGATACATGATGACCTGCCAGATCTGCGTCTCCGTGAGGCGATCCTCCCAGGCCGGCATCGCCGAGTTCCACGGCGTCGACTCCCTCGGGAGCCCGGGCCCGCCCTTGACGATGCGCCAGAAGAGGTAGGCCTCCTGCAGCATCGCGATCGTGCCCGGATCCTCGAAGTTCGCGGGCGGCGGGTTGAAGCCGTAAGCGAAATGGCCCCGGCCGTCCAGGTTATCGCCGTGACAGTAGACGCAGTTCCGGATGTAGGTCTCGGCGCCCGCGGCGACGTTCACCTTGAAGTTCGCCGTGTCCTTCCGGAGCGGGTTCTCGAGGCCCTGGATGGTGATTTCCTTGCCTCGGAACCGGATCGAGGCCGGCGGGGCCGGGTGCACGGCGCGCAGCTCGGGCGGCGCCTGGGGCTTGGCGGCGGCCTGCGTGTACGCGTAGTAGCCGAGGAGGAGCGGGATCATGACGATCAGCGCGGACCGGATGGCCCGCTTGTCCGGGTCCACGAGCGTCGACCAGACCGGGCGCTTGAACTCGCGCCAGGCGTCCCCGTCCGACGAAACGTAGATGAGCACGGCGAGCAGGACGATGGCCATGTAGAGCGTGAACACGCTCCACGGCGCCGGCGGTCGGATGCCGAACCGGAGGATACCGAACGCGACGACCAGGACGAGGACGGCCTGGAAGAAGCGGGACCGGAGGAGGCTCATGACATAGCTATTTCTGGGTCAGGAGAAAGGACACGAGGTCGACGTACTCCTTCGCGGTCAGGGTCTGGCCGAACGTCGGCGGCATCACGCCCTTCGGAAAGCCGGCCACCGTCCCCATTCCCGCAGGGTTCAGGATCTTGGCCATGATGTACTCGGGCGTCTGGATCCGAGCGATCTGCGTCAGCTCCGGGCCGATCTTGGCGGCGCCGATCTTCCCCGCCGTGTGACACGCGACGCAGCCACCCTTGCCCGCGAAGATTTTTTCACCGGCCTTCGGGTCGCCGGGCAGCTTGATCCCAGCGGGTGCGCCGCCCGCCGTGGCCGCTGCGCCCGCCGTCTTCGGAATGTCGTCGAGCTTCACGTCGACGGTGCCGCCGAGCGACTCGAGGAACGCGACGAGCGCCCACACCTCGGAGCGGTTGAGGCCGAGGGGGGGCTTGTCGACCTTCGGCATAATGGGCGGGTAGCCCGGGACCAGGTACGCCGACGGCTCGAGCAGCGATTCGATGAGGTACTGCTTGGGGCTCATCCCGGGCTTCCGCGTGGCCGCGCGCGCGCCGATGCCCGCGAGGTCCGGCGCGCGTGTCCCCGGCTGTCCGATGCGGTGGCAGATCTCGCACGTGCCTTTGGTCTTGAAGGTCTCCTCGCCGAACCGGACGAGCTGGGCGGGCGTGACGTCGCCGCCCTCGAGCGACAGCTCCGCGGGCGGTTTCGACTGAATCTGCGGAATGTAGTTCGCGTAGCCCGTGTAGACGCCCATCGTGCCGAGCGCGACGAGGCCGACCTTCACGGTGACGGGCACGCGCATGCTCAGGCTCGATCGTCCCGGCCGCCGGCGATCACCGGCGCGGCCGCGTGGCCGTGCGCGCCGGCCGCGCCCTTCTCGGCGAGGCCGCCGAGCCAGAAAATGAACAGCACGAGGGCGAAGAACACGCTGGTCACGATCGAGATCATGTTGGCGGCGTAGCCGAGCGCGGGGGTCACCGCGTCGACGGAGGTGTCACGCAGCACCCCGTAGACGTGCCAGTGCTGGCGGATCCCCGACCGCGCGAACCCCATCAGCCCCATGAGCCACGTGAACGTGACGGCGAGCAGGACGAGCACGTACTGGGAGCGCGGCGCGATCGTGCCCCAGCGGATCTGACCGGTCGACCGCGCCCCCCTGAACATCGGGATGTCGATCGCCATGACGACGACGATGGTCCCGAGGACCGCGAGCACCTGGTACACCGAGAACCCGATCCGCACGATCGACTCCACGAAGTAGCCGTAGACGCCGTAGAAGATGACGACGGCGGCGGCGGCGCCGAAGGCCGCCCACTGGACCGCCATGCCGGTCCGGGCCCAGGCCTTCGTCGACTCGCGGTTGGCGCGGCGGTAGAGCACGAACGAGAGGAACGTCGTGAGGATCATGATGTTGACGGCGGTGTTCTTCGCGGACATGACGCCGAGGAAGCCGAGCACGGGATGGTGGGTGCCGCCCATCGCCCGCGCCTCCTCCAGCGTGATCACCATGCTGCGGGGAGTCGCCCAGACGATGAAGCCGAGGGCAAGGACGCCGATCATGATCGGCACGTAGCCGCGATAGCGTTCGGATCCCGGGATCCGCTCCATGCCGAGCCAAAGGTAGTAGTTCGAGCCCATGAACAGCACGCCGATCAGGATCGCCTGAATGATCCAGAGCCACGACATGAACCCGCCCATCATCGTGATGCCCATGGTCTGGTTGAACGCGTAGATCTCGCGGCCCAGGTAGTAGCCGGCGAACGGGAGCACGATGAAGGCGGAGAGCGCGACGAAGTTGCCGACGTAGCCCATCCAGTCATACCGGGCCCGCTCCTCGTCGTTCTCTGCGCTGAGGAAGCGGAACGCCGCGTACGCGCCGCAAATGGTGCCGCCGAAGACGATGTTCGCGATCAGGCGGTGGATGTTGATCGGCACCCAGGTGGAGTTGT
>QHRS01000256.1 GCA_003221435.1 Candidatus Rokuibacteriota bacterium | reverse complement strand
GCATCTGCTCGACTGCTGTCTCGAGACCGACAACGCCACGTGCCTGATCGTGACGTCCGCCGAGCGCGCGCGGGACCGGCCGCAGCGGCCGGTCTACATCATGGGCGTGGCGGGGCGCACGTCGAAGCCGCGCACAGACTTCCACTGGGCCCACGGCCCGATCACCCGGGTCGCGGGGTACTACGCCAAGGACATCGTGTTCGGCCAGGCCGGCATCACGCCCGAGGACCTCGACATCACCGGCTCCTACGACGCGTTCACGTTCACGGCGATGCTCCAGCTGGAGGCGTACGGCTTCTGCGAGAAGGGCGAAGGGGGCGCGTATGTTTCGAGCGGGATCATCGAGCTCGGCGGCAGGCGGCCGAACAACACCTCCGGCGGCCACCTCTGCGAGGGCTACACGCACGGGATGTCGATGGTTATCGAGAACGTGCGCCAGCTCCGCGGCACCGTGGACGACTATTGCCCCGGCGCCCACGCGGGCAAGCACTCGTACGACTACTCGCCCGGGAATTGCCGGCAGGTGAAGGACGCGGAGCTCGCGATGAATCTCGGCTGGGCGGTGCCGCCAACCGGTAGCGCTCTGATCCTGCGACGGTAGGCTCGATGACCGCGAGAGATCCTCAAATCAGGAGTCGATGGTCCGACTCGCCTTCGGCCGCGCTCACACGGCGATCAGCCGGCGGCGTTCTGATCCCGCGACGGTGGGGTGAAGAATGGCAAACGTCGAATACCGCGGCATGTCCCTCGTCATCCCCGACAACGACTCGGAGTGGAAGGAGTACCTCGCCGCGGCGCGCGGGCACCGGTTGGTCCTGCGCGAGTGCACGGCGTGCCGTCTGCTTCGCTACCCGCCGACCCACGCGTGCCCGTGGTGCATGGAGCTCGGCTGGACATGGCGCGAGGTGTCGGGGCGCGGCGCGATCTACTCGTACGAGATCGTCGTGCACGCGATCCAGCCCGGGTTCAAGGCGTGGGCGCCCTACCCGGTCGTGCTGGTCGAGCTCGACGAGCAGCGCGGTCAGCCGACCGCAGACGAGGCGCTGCGGATCGTCACCAACCTGGTGACGCCGGATTTCATGCCGGAGGCCGAGGCGAACGTCGCGATCGGCAAGCGCGTCCGCGTCGTCTTCCTGGACCTCGCCGACGACGTCGCCCTGCCCCAGTTCACGCTGACCGATGAACCGCCGGCCGAGCGAGTCTGGCGCCTCGGCGCGCTATGAGCGTCCTCGGACGGGGGCTCCGCCCCGGAGGGTAGTCCCGTGGGCGACGCATGCCGGCGGCCTCGAGCAGCGCGCGCGGGATGATCAGCCGGCGCCGTCAGCGGCCGCGGCGCCACCAGTGATGGACGAGGTTGTCGACCACCTCGCCGAGCTGGCCGATCGTCCGGCACTCGCGCACGACGTCACAGGACGACGCGTAGAGCGGCATGACGCTGTCGCCGACGCCCCAGCCCCACTGCCCTTCGGGGTTGAGCCAGATGATGCCCTTGACGCGCTCGCGGATCAGGCGCAGCGCCCACGCCTGCGGATCGTTGTAGTTGTTCCGCGCGTCGCCGAGCACGAGGACCGTGGTCCGTCGGTCGAGCGTGTCCAGCTCGGTGCGGCAGAAGCGGCTGAAGGCGTATCCGAAATCCGAGCGGCAATGATAGTCCACGGGCGCCCCGCCGAGCGCCCACTCGACCGCGCGCTCGACGGGATAACCGTCGAACGCCTGCGTGACTTCGGCGATCTCCGACACGAGCACGTACGAGCGCACGCGCGAGAAGCACTCCTGCAGGCTCCAGACGAGCTGGAGCATGAATCGTGACGCGTTCCGCACCGAGTCCGACACGTCGCAGACGGTGACGAGCTTCGGCTTCTCCCGGTGTCGGCGTCGCAGCATCACCTCCATCGGGATGCCCCCGTACTGGAGGCTCTTGCGCATCGTCCGGCGGGAGTCGATGCGGCCCCGCTCCTCCTGCCGCTGGCGCAGCGCGAGCGCGTCCTTGATCTTGCGCGCGAGCCGCGCGACGACCGACTTCATCTGCGCCACCTCATCGGGCGTCAGCGCGAACAGCGGCTTGTCCGTCAGCACCTCGCGGGTGAGCTGCTCTCCCTGCCGGAACGCGCGCCGCTCGCGCTCGCGCTCCACGTGCTGGCGGATCATGCGGCGAAACGCCTCGAGGCGGAGGTCGAGGTAGTTGCGGATCCGCGCGAGCCGCCCTGGGTCGATCCCGCGCGCCTCCAGGGCTTGCATCAGCATCTCCAGGTCCCGCTCGATGGCCGCCCAATCCAAGCTGTCCTGGATCCGGCGCGAGAAGAATCCGACCTGCAGGAAGTACATGAGCCGCTCGAGCCCCGCGTTCCGGCCGCCCGACCGGATCGCCAGCTCCATCTCAGAGCCCCGGCCGCGGAGCAGCAGCTCCGTCACGTCGTCGAGCTCGATCCCCTCCTCGGCCATGAGGCGATCGAGCAGCTCCCGGATGCGCGGGTCTTCAGGGCCGAGCGCCTTCGCGAGGCCGGCGCCGAGGAGGCGGAGGTCGAGGTAGTTGCGGATCCGCGCGAGCCGCCCTGGGTCGATCCCGCGCGCCTCCAGGGCTTGCATCAGCATCTCCAGGTCCCGCTCGATGGCCGCCCAATCCAAGCTGTCCTGGATCCGGCGCGAGAAGAATCCGACCTGCAGGAAGTACATGAGCCGCTCGAGCCCCGCGTTCCGGCCGCCCGACCGGATCGCCAGCTCCATCTCCGAGCCCCGGCCGCGGAGCAGCAGCTCCGTCACGTCGTCGAGCTCGATCCCCTCCTCGGCCATGAGGCGATCGAGCAGCTCCCGGATGCGCGGGTCTTCAGGGCCGAGCGCCTTCGCGAGGCCGGCGCCGAGCGCCTGGAGGTCGAGGAAGTAGAGGTTGAACAGCCGCTCGAACGTGGGGAGGTCGCGCGATTCCTTGACGAGCGTGCTCGCGAGCGCGGCCTTGAACAGGTCGCGGTCGGTCAGGCCGATCTCGGCGCTGGCTGCGAGGGCATCCAGCGCCTCGGAGGGCGAGATGCGGATTTCGGCGCGCCGAAGGTCACCGATGAACTCGAGGACGCGCCGATCCACGGGCTCGATTATGCGACAACCGTGCCGGGATTACGACCCACGCCCGCGCGCGCTCGCCCTTGACGACGGAGGGCCGGAGTGCTGAAGTTTCCCGTAATCGCATCCGTCTCCAGGGGGTGGCTGGGCCGGTGCACTGGCCGGGCGCGCTCGCCCTCGCGCAGGGCGGGCGCGAGGAGCTAACGCCGATGCCGATTCTCGCTATGCTCCGGACGAGGAGGAATGCGCGGAGCGTCCGACGGGCTGGGGGGGGTCGCGCTACGCGGATGCTGTCGGAATCAGATCGTGTCGATGTCGATCCACGCGCAGGGCCCGCGGAAGAACGTCTGGGCCTCGTCGTAGGGCATCGCCTTCACGACTCGCATCGCGTCGTCCGACCCGTCCTGACTTCCGAACCAGATGTAGGAGGGCATTGCGTCGCCGTCTGGAAGCATCTGCTCCACGAGCCACACCACCCACCGTCCCTGCTTGACCATATAGATGTACCGTTGCTCCTCGTGGATCAGCCGAGCCCTGAGCACGGGCTCGTCCGGAGTCCCGGGGCACGCCACCTCGTCCGCGCTCACCGCGTCGGCGGATACTTCGGAAAACGTGGCCCACGGAAGCTGCAGGGGCTCTTCGGATGCAGCCGGCGGCGTGACGAGGACCAGGAGCGTGAAGACCGATCCGAGCGTTACCGATGCGGGGCGTCTGACTCGCGTCAGGGCTCCCACCATGTCATCCTCCCGTGGAGGGTTCTCTTTACTCGGCGTGCCGTCCGCCTCCTGCCGGGATAGGACGCCGATGTGTCGCATCTCCTCTCGGAGCATAGAAGATGCCAAATCGGCCAGGTCACGGCAGGACCTTAGACCTCCCGAGACCTCCCGCCGCTCATCGGTGGGCGTAGGTTTCGTAACCGTGGTTCCCGAGAGGCTTTGTCGGAGG
>QHRS01000054.1 GCA_003221435.1 Candidatus Rokuibacteriota bacterium | reverse complement strand
GTTGCGCGGCGTCGCGTGCATGGAAGGCCGGCATCACCTCCCGCGCGAACAACTCGAGGCTCGCGCAGATCTCGGCGTGGGTCGTGCGCCCCGCCTGGTTCAGGAGGATCACCTGGTCGACGTGGGCGGCTTCGAACTCCCCGAGCCGCTTCCGGATTGTCTCCGGCGAGCCGATCAGCCCGCTCCGCAAAGTCTCCTGCGCCTTGGGCGTCTGGCGCCACTGCTGGTAGAGCTCCCACATGTTGCCCTCGCCGGGCGCGGGGATGCCGTGCCGGCCGTAGTGGCTGAGGCAGAACACGAAGAACGTCCAGCCGGAGGCCTTCACTTGCGCCTCCTCGTCGGTCTCGGCGCACATGAAGCCGCTCACCATCGCGATGTTCGGGTTCGTCGGGTAGTCGGAGAGCTTCGCGAGGTTCCGCGTGATGTTGAGGTAGTACCGGTTCACCCAGGCGCGCGCGGCGTCGGGCGAGACGAACTGGAAGGCGAGCGCGCCCATCCCCCACTGCCCGGCACTCCCGATCGTGGCGATGTTCGAGCACGCCACCCAGAGCGGCGGGTGAGGCTTCTGATATGGCTTCGGGATCACGTTGCGCGCCGGAAAGTCGAAGAACTGCCCATGCCACTCCCACGCGTGGCGCGTGAACATCGGGATCAACGCCCGGACCGCTTCCTCCCACGCATCGCGCTTGTCCCTGACGCGGCGGCCGAAGGGATGGAGCTCCACCGGACCTTGCCCCTCGCCGAGGCCCAGCTCGACGCGGCCGCCCGAGAGGAGGTCGAGGGTCGCGACCCGCTCGGCCACGCGGATCGGGTGGTTGGTCGGGAGCTGGACGATCCCATGGCCCAGCCGGATGCGCTTCGTCCGCTGGCTGGCGGCGCCGAGGAAGACCTCCGGCGCGGAGGAGTGCGAGTATTCCTCGAGGAAGTGATGCTCGACCACCCAGGCGTAGTCGTAGCCGAGCCGATCCGCGAGCTCGATCTGGGCGAGCGAGTTCTGGAAGACGTCGTACTCGCTTCGCCCTGACCAGGGCCGCGGGATCTGGTGCTCGTAGAAGATCCCGAACTTCACGGGCCCGCCTCGCTCATCGCTCGAGATTCGGTCGCGACATAGTGCCGCAAGGGTAGACGATCCCTTCTCGTCGAAGCAAGCCGTCCGAGACTGGACGCGCGCGGGATGACCTCGCCGACGTGGGCGTTCGATCGGGTGTAGTCCTGAGAAACCTCGGCGTAGGTGAACGGGCAAGAAGCGGACGACGAGCGGCCGGCGTGACCACTATATACTCTGGCCCTATCGAACAGTCGGAGATCCCATTGCACGCACCAGACCGTACCCAGGGCTGAGTGAGCCCTCGAGCGCGGATGGGAGGAACGTTGGCATCCTTCACGGGAGGGCCCATGGTAAAGCTTGGCTTCCAAGTCCTCAACGCCGGCCCACTGGCCACGCGCGAGAACGTGATCGACATGGCCCGGAAGGCCGAAGCATTCGGCTATGATTCGATCGTCGTCACGGACCACGTCGTGATCCCGCGCCGCATCGAGTCACGGTACCCGTACAACGCGACGGGGCGGCTCTTCGTCCCGCCCGATGCCGATTACCTCGAGCCGGTCTCCATGCTGTGTTTTCTCGCGGGCGGGACCGACACGATCCGCTTCGGGCCGAGCGTGCTCGTGCTCCCGTATCGAAACCCGGTCTTGACGGCGAAAATGCTGGCGACGATCGACGTCCTCTCGGGCGGGCGCCTCTTTGTCGGCGTCGGCGCGGGATGGCTCGCCGAGGAGTTCGGCGCGATGGCGTCACCACCGTTCGAGCACCGCGGCTCGGTGACGAATGAGTGGCTCGACATCTTCATCAAGCTCTGGACTCAAGACAACCCGGTCCACGAAGGGGCGTTCTATCGGGTCCGCGAGATCGCGTGTTTCCCCAAGCCGGCGCAGAAGCCGCATCCCCCCATCTTCGTCGGCGGCAATAGCCCGGCGGCCATCCGCCGGGCGGCCCGGTACGGGCAGAGCTGGCATGCGTTCCGGGTGCCAGCCGCTGAGCTTCCCCCGCTCATCGGCCTCCTCAAGGAAGAAGTCCGTGCGCAAGGCCGGCCGGCGGATGCGTGCGGCCTGAGCGTCCGTTACGGGGTGCGCGTGGTCGGCGCAAGCGGCGATACGGGCCGGCGCAGTGCCGAGGAGCCGGGCCGGGTCTTCGTCGGCATGGCCTCGGAGGTGGCCGAGCAACTCAAGCGCGTCATCGACCTTCAGCCCACGCATGCGATCTTCGATTGCCGCACCGGCTCGTATCCCGAGGTCCTGGAGACCATGGAGCGCCTGGCCGACGAGGTGTGGCCGAAGCTTCGGTGAGATTCAGGCCGACTTTCGCTACCGGCCCCGTTGACTCGGAGCAACCTGTGCGATACTAGTCCCGTCTTGAACGATGTCACGTGAGGGGCTAACCATGCAGAGCATAAGTCGATCCACCGCGCAATCCTCGGGCGACTCCAGCGCGCTGCTCAGGGAGCTGGTCGCGCATCTGCGGCAGAACCGGACCGGGCTCCGCGAGGAATGGGCGCGGCGCATCACCGAGGCGAAGCTCCTGACGGCCATGACCCCGGAGGAGATCTTCGCCGAGGCCACGGCCGTGTACGACAACTACCTTGAGGCGGTGGAGACCGGATCGATCGAAGCACTGGAAACCTATGCCCGCAGCCTGTCCGAGCGCATCATCCCTCGAGGGGTCGAGACCCACGAGGTTTTAGGGATCGTGCTGCTCCTGCGCGACGTGTTGGCGCGCTCGCTGTTCGCCAAGTATCCGCAGGACGTCACCCAGCTCAGTCGCGTGCTGGACGTCTATGAGCCTGCGGCCAACCGCATTGCCAACACCGTCGCCGTGGGCTTCGCCCACGAGCGTGAGCGTATCATCCGTCAGCAGCAAGAGGCCATCCGCGAACTCTCGACCCCGGTGCTCACCGTGCGCAACCGCCTGCTCATCCTGCCGATGATCGGCATTATCGATCCCCAGCGCGCCCGTCAGCTGACCGAGCAGCTACTCCGGGCCATCCGGGTCAACCGGGCCAAGGTCGTCGTGATGGACATCACGGGTGTGCCGGCCATGGACGCGACCGTGGCGAACCACCTCGTGCAGACGGTGGAGGCGTCGCGGCTCCTCGGCGCCACGGTCATCGTCACCGGCCTGTCGCCGGAGATCGCCCAGACGCTGGTGAACATCGGCGTGGACCTGGGCAAGATGACGACCGTCGGGGACCTGCAGGGCGGGATCGAGGAAGCCGAGCGGCTGCTGGGCTTCAAAGTGGTCCCGGTCGATGAAGCGGCGGAGCAGCTTAAGGAGTGAACGATGCTGGTCCCCATCCTCAAACAACGTGATTATCTGATCGCGACCATCCAGGCCGCGCTCACGGACGAGGACCTGCGACTCCTTCGGGATGGGCTGGTCGAGCAGGTGGGCCGATATCGTTCGCGCGGGGTGATCGTGGACCTCACGGCCCTGGACGTGATGGACTCCTTCGCGGCCCGCACCATGCGCGATCTGGCCCACATGACCCGATTCCGCGGGGCGGAGATGGTCATCGTCGGCATCCAGCCCGAGGTGGCCTTTTCGATGGTCCAGCTTGGGTTGACGCTGGAGGGGGTGTCCACCGCGCTGGACCTGGAGGAGGGCTTGGCCTACCTGGACCGACGGGGCAAAGCGAAACGCCCAGGCAAGAGTTCCATGACAGCGCGATGAGATCCCGTGGCGCATGAGTCTCCCGCGCCTGATGAAACGCCGCACGTAAAGAAAGAGGTTCGCGTGCCCGTACACAGGGAAATCGACATCGTAGCTGCGCGCCGGGAGGGGCGGGCGCTGGCCTCGCTTCTGGGGTTCTCGTCCACCGAGGCCACGCTGGTCGCGACGGCCATCTCGGAGCTGGCGCGCAATATCGTGCTCTACGCGAAGCAAGGCGAGATCGTCCTGGGCCTGCTCAACGACGGCAACCGGCGCGGCGTCGTGGTGGTGGCTCGCGATGAAGGCCCAGGCATCCCGGACATTCCGTGGGCTGTGGCTGATGGTCGGTCTACCTCTGGCGGGCTCGGACTTGGCCTGCCAGGGGTGAGAAGGTTAATGGACGAGTTCCACATCGCCTCTGAAGTCGGAAAGGGCACGACGGTGGTGGTCAAAAAATGGAAGCGTTGAGCGTCCCCGTGGTCGAGTGGGGGGTCGCCGCCCTTCCCATACCAGGGCAGACCGTCTCTGGTGATCGCCACGTGGTCAAGCCGTTTCCGCGCGGGCTTCTCGTCGCGGCGGTCGACGGGCTCGGCCATGGCGACGAGGCCGCGGCCGCCGCCGAAATCGCCGTCCGGGTCCTGGAAACCCACAGTCATGAGTCCGTGCTTTCCCTGGTCGAACGCTGCCATGAGAGCTTGAGGATGACGCGTGGCGTCGTGATGAGCCTGGGATCCTTCAGCGCGCGCGGGACGCTGACCTGGGTCGGTGTGGGCAACGTCGAAGGCCGATTGACCCGCGCGAGTCCCGGCGCCGACCGGCGCTCCGTCTCCCTCCTCCTTCAGGGCGGTGTGGTCGGCGGCAAACTTCCCAACCTGTCCTCCGCCGCCGTTCTAGTAGACCCGGGCGACACGTTGATTTTTGCCACTGACGGAGTCCGCGGTGACTTTCGCGAAGACCTGACCCAGAGGGAGCCACCCCAGCGAATAGCCGATCGCATCCTTGCCGAGTACGGCAAGCGCACCGACGATGCCCTCGTCGTGGTCGTGCGTTACACGGGGGGCCTCCCATGAAGCAGGCGTTGAAGGAAACGTCGCCCGGGCTCATCGAGAAGTACACGTCGGCGTTGCAGGATTACCTGGCCGGAGGGGGCGAGCGCGTCCTGCAGCGCGCGTACGAGCTTGGCCGCCAGGCGCTGGTCGAAGGGCAGGGCGTGCTGGAGATGGTAGCAATTCACGATCAAGCGGTGGCTGCCGTCGTGCCGACCACTCCCCGCGACGCCGCGCGGGCGGTGACGGCCGCCACGAATTTCTTCCTGCAGAGCCTGTCGCCGTTTGAGATGACGCACCGGGGGTTCCGGGAGGCGAATGCCGCGCTGCGGGCCAGCGAGGAACGCTACCGCGAGCTGTTCGAGAACGCCAACGACGTCGTCTTCACTGCCGACCTCCAAGGAAACTTCACCTCGGTCAATGGCGCGGGCGAGCGACTCACGGTCTACCGACGCGACGAGACGCGCGCGATGAACATCGCCGAGGTCGTGGCGCCGGAGTACGTGGGGCTCACTCAGGAGATGCTCAGGCGCAAGCTCGCCGGAGAAGGACCGACCATCTACGAGCTGGAGGTCGTCAGCAAGGACGGCCGTCGCGTGCCGATGGAGCTCAGCATCCGGCTGATTTACGAGGACGGTGAGCCCGTAGCCGTGCAGGGGATCGGGCGCGATATCAGCGAGCGCAGGCGGGCGCAGGAAGCGCTGCGGCGTCTGAACGAAAGGCTCGAGGAGGAAGCGAGGCGCATCGCCCACGCGTTGCACGACGAGGCGGGCCAGCTCCTGGCCTCCGTGCATCTCGCCCTGGAGGAGGTGGCCCGCGAGCTACCCGCGCCGGCGGCTGAGCGGTTTCGCGCGGTCAGGCCGCTTCTCGATGTGATCGAGGAGCAGCTCCGGCGTCTCTCGCACGAACTTCGTCCCACGGTCCTGGACGACCTGGGGCTCGTCCCGGCTCTTGAGTTCCTCGCTGGCGGGGTCTCGAAGCGCGCGGGTATTGCCGTCACGGTGGAGGGCTCGACGGGCGGGCGTCTCCGCCCCGGGATCGAGACCGCGCTCTACCGGATCGCTCAGGAGGCTCTGACTAACGTCACCAAGCACGCGCGCGCCACGTGTGCGAGCATCAGGCTCGGGAGGCAGGGGGAGCTGCTCCGCTGCTCTGTTCGAGATGACGGGATCGGGTTCGACCTCCCGTCACTCCAGGCCCGGCGCGGCGCGCAGGGCCTGGGGCTGATCGGAATCCGGGAGCGGGTCGGCGCGCTGGGCGGGAGCCTCGAGATCAGCTCGGCGCCCGGCCAGGGAACGGACCTGGCCATCACGATCCCCTTGGATGGCTAAGCGTGCCGCTTCGGGTCCTGCTGGCCGATGATCATCTGCTCTTCCGCCAGGGCCTGAGAGCGCTCCTCGAGCGCGAGGCGCTTCACGTCGTCGGCGAGGCGGACAACGGGCACGAGGCTGTGCGGCTCGCGCGGGAGCTTCGGCCCGACGTGGCGGTCCTTGACCTCGCCATGCCCCTCCTGAACGGTCTCGATGCCGCCCGGGAGATCCATCAGGCCTCCCCCCGAACGCGAACGATCTTGCTGACGATGCACACCGAAGATCCGTACGTCGGCAAGGCCCTCCAAGCAGGGATCAAGGGCTATGTGTTGAAAACTCAAGCCTCGGCGGACTTGATCCAGGCGATCCGGGAAGTCCACCGCGGCGCCATCTATTTGAGCCCTGGTGTCTCTCGGGCCGTGGTCGATGCTTATCTGGCCAAGACCGAGCTTCCAATAGACCCCCTGACCGCTCGAGAGCGGCAGGTGCTGCAGCTGGTCGCTGAGGGCAAGACGACGAAGGAGGTCGCCGTTCTCCTGGGGATCAGCGTGAAGACTGCCGAGTCTCACCGGACCCGGATCATGCAGAAGCTCGATATCCACGAGACGGCTAGCCTGGTCCGCTACGCCATCCGCGAGGGCTTGACCCAGGCCTGAGCCCCGTCCGATGTATCCGGCTCCGCGGGGGAATCCCTCAGCGGAATCATTCTCGGATTCCTTGGAGGATCTTCCGCCGCCGATTCCGGTTTTTACCCGATTGGCCCCCCCGGGAGCCCCCGCGTAACGTCGACACCCACGAGATCAGAGGTGGGGCGGAGATGGGAGTGGCAGGGCAAGCTGTCGTGAATACCGTACGGCGTCGCGAGCCAGGGTCGGCGCGGACCGGTCGAAGACAGGTCTCCCCACTGACACCGCCCGGAACGAGCGCTGGTAGGGACAGGCTTGAAGAGCGTCTGCGGTCGGAACTGAGCTGCACGCTCGGGCGGCTCCGTCGGACAACCCCCCGAACAAGGTCGGCACCCGACTCCGAGATGAGCCGTGACGCGGCGCTGTGGCTCCCGAGGGTGCTCGTTTCTGAGGAGGGGGTCGAGGCTTCGCCGCCTGTCATCGACGACACTGAAGATGGCCCGGAGCCGGTTCTCGCGGAAGCCTCCACGCCGCTGCCGGGCCCGGGGACAGACTTGGCCCGCCTCTACCTCAGGGAGATCGGCAAGGTCCCACTGCTCACAGCCCAGCAGGAAGTCGAGATCGGCCGGCGGATCGAGGTCAGTCAAATCGGGTTGCGCCGCGCCTTGGCCGGCATCCCGCTGGCCTTGAGCGCGCTGCTCGAGGTGGGCGAACGGCTCCGACGCGAAGAGATCCCGGCCGACGACGTCATCGTGCTGCCGGAGGGGGGAGAGCCGGACACCGCCGAGATCAAGCGCGTGCTCCAGTCGTTCGCGCGCATCCAGCGGCTCGAGCGGGAGATCGCGCGCCTCGGCGAGTCGATGCGCCACAAGCGACGCACGGCTGCCACCCGGAGCAACTACGTGAACTGGATCGCGGCGAACCGGGAGGTGATCCAGCAGATCGTCGCCGACATGCCGCTCCGGCCCGCGCTCATCGACGCGCTGGTCGCCGATGTCCGCAGATACAGGGTGCGCATCGAGCGGCGCTCCGAAGAGGCCGGGCTGGAGCGCACGCCAGCGGCCCACGGAGAGCCGCGCCCGCTCGAGGGCGAGGCTCGGCTGCCGCGGCGGCAGCTCCAGGCCCTACTGGTGGAGCTCACCAGGTGCGACCGCGAGGTCCGCCAGGCCAAGAAGGAGTTGACGGAGGCGAACCTCCGCCTCGTGGTCTCGGTGGCCAAGCGCTACCTGGGAAGCGATCTCTCGCTGCTCGATCTCATCCAGGAAGGGAACGTCGGCTTGATGAAGGCGGTCGACCGCTTCCAGTACCGCCGGGGCTTCAAGTTCTCGACGTACGCCACCTGGTGGATCCGGCAGGCCGTGTCCAGGGCGATCGCCGACCACTCGCGCACTATTCGGATTCCCGTTCGCGTCGTCGAGACGCTCAACCGGATCTCGCGGGTGAATCGGGCGATGGTCAACGAGCTCAGCCGCGAGCCCACCCCGGAGGAGCTGGCGGAGCGCACGGGGGTGCCGGCGACGACGGCCCGCTTGATCTTCGAGTCTTCGCGTAAGGCGCTCTCACTCGAGACGGCTATTGGCGAGGACTCGGAGCTGGGCGACTTCCTGGAGGACACGTCGGCGGGCTCACCCACCGACTCCGTCGTGAGCCACGACCTCGCGACCCAGGTCGGGCGGGCGCTGGCCACGCTGCCGCCGAAGGAGAGCGAAATCCTCCGCCTCCGGTTCGGCATCGGCGAGGAGGGCGAGCGCACCCTCGAGGAGGTCGGCCGGCGCTTCGCGGTGACACGCGAGCGCGTCCGTCAGATCGAAGTCAAGGCGCTGAAGAAGCTGCGAAGCGCCCTGCGCGGACGGGACCTCAGGGCCTTCGTCGGGGATGGGGTCTGCTTTGACTCCGGGCGGTCTTTTCTGCCCTGAGCCCCGGACTCCGGGGGGGGGCGCCTGCCCCTTTCTCGGGGGATTTCCGCTCATCGATTCCGGTGTTCACTTGATTGTCTGCCCCGGGAGCCGCTACGTAGGGTTAGTGCTATGAGGTTGGGAGTCGATTGTCGGGAAGGCGTCAGGACACCGACTTTCGCCGAGGCGGTGGCACGGGCTCCCGCGCGATTTGCCGGGCGACAGGCCATCCGGTCGGCGCACCGAGAGGGCAGCGGGATTGGCTGGGGCCCGGTGCGCACGGCTCGACCCACCGGCGAGCCAGAGCGCGCGGAGCTCGAGCCGTTAGCTCGCGTCGGAGTTAGGTACTCGTCCTGAACGGCTGCGGAGAGTGCAGCTCCGCCGGAGACGTAGATGCCCCTCCGACTCCTGTTGGCCGACGATCACCAAATAGTCCGTGAGGGCCTGAAGGCCCTCCTGGAGGCGCAAGAATTCGAGGTCGTCGGAGAGGCCTCCGACGGGCGCGAAGCCGTGCGGCTCGCCGAGGAGACGCGTCCCGAGCTGGCCATCCTCGATCTCGCGATGCCGGTCCTGAATGGCCTCGACGCTGCCCGGGAGATTGTCCAGACCTCCCCCGGGACGCGAACGATCCTGCTGACAATGCATACGGAGGATCAGTACATCTTGGCGGCCCTTCGGGCCGGAGTCATGGGGGTCGTCTTGAAGACCCAGGCCACGGCGGACCTCCTGCAGGCGATCCGCGAGGTCTCCCGGGGCGCCATGTATCTGAGCCCACGAGTCTCCCGGGCTGTCGTCGAGGCGTATCTGGGCAAGAGCGAGTTCCCTCCCGACCCCCTGACGCCACGCGAGCGGGAGGTCCTACAGCTGATCGCTCACGGGAAGACGACGAGGGAAACCGCCGCGCTGCTTGGAGTCAGCGTGAAGACGGCCGAATCTCATCGGACGCGGATCATGGAGAAGATGAACATCCACGACACGGCCAGTCTGGTTCGGTACGCCATCCGTCGAGGATTGGTGGAACCATGACGAGCTGAAGAAGCGGAATGGCCTTCAGCCACGGGTGAAGGTCCCAAGGCGACCAATAGCGACCGGAGCCCTGCTCGGGAATTTCCTTCAGTGATTTTCAGCACTCACCTGGATTGCGGGCGCCCACCTCGTCGGTGATCGTTTAAGGAACTATGCGGCTACGTGTCGTCATCGTTGAGAACAGGGAGCTCGTCGCGGCTCGTTTGAAGGCGAAGCTGGAAATCCTCGACCACGACGTCGTGGCACTGGCCAAGGATGGGTGGCAGGCATTGACGTCCATCGACAAACTGGCGCCGGATCTCATCCTCATGGACTTCCGGCTCCCCGGTATGGATGGCATTCAGGCAGCCCGAACGATCCTGACCCAGAGGGCCGTCCCCATCATCCTCCTCACCGCCTACTCGGGCGCGGATCTGGCCCGGCGGGCCCGGGAGGCCGGGATCATGGCCTTCCTTAAGGAGCCCGTGGACGCAGGACAGCTTCGCGCGACGATCGAGGCGGCGATGGCACGCTTCGCGGAGCTCGAGGCGGTTCACCAGGAGGTCACCAATCTCAAGGAGGCCTGGGAGACCAGGAAGTCGGTGGAGCAGGCCAAAACGGCCTTGGTGCGATGGCTGAGGCTCTCGGAGGGGGAGGCCTTCCGAGACCTCCAAAAGCGTAGCCGAAACACGAATGGAAACCTCGAGGAGATCGCGTCGACGATCTCAACGGTCGACAAGTTCCTGTTGAGGAAGCTTGGCGGCGTCCTATCCCTCGAGATCATCGTTAGCGCCATTCGCCGAGGGCTGGAGTCGAGGGCGGCGCGAAGTCCGGCCGCGATTTCCGTTGAGGGCGCCTCGCGCGTGACTCCTGGAGAAGGAGCGCTGCCGGTTCTCAGGGAGCCGCGGTGAAATTCCCGGGATTTCTACTGCAAATCCTCAGCGTCACTCGCGGGCTGGAGCCACGCGCTGGGACCATGTTCATCGTCATCGGGCGGCCTCATGCCTATCTCGAGGACGTGCTTCAACAGGCGCTTTCGGGGAACGAAAATTTCAAGATCGTCGTGGACAGGCGCCATGGCGAGCGGCGCGCTGGCCGACGACCTGTCGCATTCGAGCGCCGCCGAGCCGATCGGCGGAGAGTGACGGAACCCCTGGCCCAGGTGGTCGTGACGGAGGAATCCTCGGGCTGACCGTTCGGCTCGTGAAGTCGGCGCCCAGGACGCAACGTGAACGGTCCATCGCCCGCATCCTGTCGCGGGGCTTGGAACCGTCCGACCGAGCCCCACGGCGAGCCGCGCCCCCCCCGGCCTGGCTTGCCTCGGGGACCTTCCGTCGTTCGACTCCGGGGTTTACCCCATAGGCAGGCCCGGCCCCTCAGCCTACGTTGGGCTCCGACCAAGACACAGTCTGACCGGACTCGGATGCGGCGCATCGGAGAAGGGGGCGAAGCCTTTGCCAGCGAGTCTGTGCATCGAGGGAGCCGTAAGCGGGGATTCGACGAACGATCGTGCCCAGGGCTCCGAGCCGCGCCGCGCCCAGTGGTACGCCCTGTGGACTCGGAGCCACTACGAGCAGCTCGTCCACGACCAGCTGGTGGCGTGGGGGTTCCGTGCGTTCCTGCCCACCATCGCCGTGTGGTCGAGACGCGACGGGATTCGGCGGCTCATCGCCGTTCCGATGTTCTCCGGGTACCTCTTCCTTAACCATGCGATGGACAAGGCGAGCTACGTCGAGATCATCAAGGCGCGCGGCCTCGTGAACATCTTGGGCGAGCGGTGGGACCGGCTGGCTGTGCTGCCGGACGCCGAGATCAATGCGATCCAAGGGGCCGTGGCGGCCCGTCTGCCGATCTTCCCGCATCCCTACCTGCGGGACGGGCAACGGGTGCGCATTACCCAGGGCCCGCTGGCGGACGTGGAGGGGATCCTCGTGCGCGCCAAGCCAAGCAAGGGCCTGCTGGTTCTTTCCGTCGAGCTGCTTCGGCGGAGCGTGGCGGTCGAGGTTGACTGTACGCTCGTGGCCGCGACGTGATCGTCCCCGGCACGAGACGGTAACGCCAAGCGAGCTCAACCTGACGACAAGCCCTTGCGGAAGGGCGCGTGCGGGCTTCGCGTCTCTCGGCCAGTCCCGCGGTCGCCTACACGTTCGATCCGTTCACGGCGGGGATCGCCGACTACACGTACTCCCTCTAGTCCCTCAACGTCGTGCCTCGCGGCAGACCACTCGATGATCAAGTCGTCTGGCCCGGAGCACCCGTCCTCCGGCTTCAGAAGGGCGCCCCGGGTCGGGGCAACCTCCTCGGCGCCGGCTCGGAGTAGGGCCACCCCCGAAGCTGAAGATGGTGCACTTCAGGGAGTTTCCGCCCCGTGACTCCAGGATTCGCCTGATTGGCCGGCGCGGTGCCCCAGTCTACGGTGCGGGTGAAGCAGGACATGCACTCCCGCGGGCGAATGCGTCCGAGGGGCGGCAGCAAGTAAAACCGGGTGTCCGCACCACGCCGTCGTGGCCGGAGAGAACGACAGTACCGCGTCGAATCGGTTTGGGCTTGGGGATGGAGCGCAAACCGAAGGGGGCGAAGCCTTGCCGGCGGCCGCCCGGTACCTATCCGGTCCTCTCGAACTTCAACTACGACCAAATGATCTCGGCCCAAGGGAGACGACCGTGATGCCCAATCGGCCACCGGGCCCCTCGGGACTGGAGGTGGCGGCGGGGGTGTGGAGCCGACGGAAATGGCTCGCCGTGGTCGTCTTCGCCGCCACCTTCACCGCCGCGGCCAGCCTCGTGAGGTTCCTGCCCGACGTGTATCGCTCGACAGCCACGGTGCTCGTGGAACGCCACGAGGTGTCGGAGGCATTCGTCAAATCCTCCGTCACCGGTGAGGTGGAGACCCGGCTCCAGACCATCAGCCAAGAGATTCTGAGCCGCGGGCGGCTGGAAGCGCTGATCACCCGATTCGACCTCTATCCGGACCTGAGACAGCGTTTCCCAATGGAGGCGGTCGTCGAGAAAATGCGACGCGACATCCAGCTCGAGCTCAGGGGGGTCGAACAGACGAGCGGCCGGGGCACCGTGGCGTTCGCGCTCAGCTTCCGGGG
>QHRS01000252.1:3729-4209 GCA_003221435.1 Candidatus Rokuibacteriota bacterium | reverse complement strand
GAACCTCTGGGGCGACGATTCGTTCTTCCGCATGGAACCCGGCCTCCTTCGAATCGGTGGAACGCTGATTCAGGCCCGCCCGATGGCCCTTCAGGGCCGGCGGCGCAAGCCATGGTTGGCCCAGGCGACGGTGCCAGGAGTCGCGACGGCGGCGTCGTCGATCGCGGCGCGAGATTAGCAAGGGCCATGCCGGTGCGGCGCGGGCGAGAAAACCGAAGAATTTCCAGCCCATTGCGAGAGCAGAGGTGGGGACTCGCGTTTCGGCCGGTTGCCGCCCAGACGGGCAGCACCCGCGCACTGCCTATTTCGCTGGCAGGCCCCCCCGCCGTTGCGGGCTCCAAGGTGTATCGTAAAAGGCTCCGATGACGCTGGAGGACAAGCTCAGCCGGCTGCCCGATCGCCCCGGTGTCTACCTCTACAAAGACGCCAAGGCGGCGATCATCTACGTCGGCAAGGCCGCGTCACTCCGCAACCGAGTGC
>QHRS01000252.1:0-3716 GCA_003221435.1 Candidatus Rokuibacteriota bacterium | reverse complement strand
TCCCTCGTCCAGCAGATCCGAGACCTCGAATACATCGTCACCGACAACGAGCTCGAGGCGATGATGCTCGAGGCCAATCTCGTGCGGAAGCACCGCCCGCGTTACAACATCATCCTGCGTGACGACAAGCATTATCCGTTCCTCAAGCTCACGACGAATGAGGAGTTCCCGCGGCTGGTCGTCGCGCGGCGCGTCCAGAAGGACGGCGCGGCCTACTACGGCCCCTTCTACCCGGCCACGGCGATGCGGGAGACGCTCCGTCTCACGCGGCAGCTCTTCCCGCTCCGCACCTGCCGCATCAAGATCGACGGCGGGCTCGAGCGGCCGTGCATCCAGTACTACATCCACCGGTGCAACGCGCCGTGCACGGGCTGGGAAACGAAGGAGGGCTACGCGAAGACCGTGCGGGAGGTCCAGAGCTTCCTCGAGGGCAAGAACGAGGAGCTGGCCAAGGTGCTGACGCGCGAGATGGAGGATGCCGCGGCGGAGATGAAGTTCGAGCGTGCGACGGTGCTGCGCGATCGGATCCAGTCGCTCAACAAAGTGCGCGAGCGGCAGAAGATCATCTCGACGGAGCCGGTGGACCAGGACATCATCGGCGTCGTGCGCGAGGGGGGCGACGCGTGCGTCGAGCTGTTCTTCGTGCGCAAGGGCCGCTTGCTCGGCCAGGAGGCGTTCTTCTTCGACAAGGTCTCGGGCTTTCGGGACGGCGACGTTATCGGCGCGTTCATCAAGCAGTTCTATGCGCGGGGCGTGGCACCGCCGCCCGAAATCCTCGTCTCGGAGGAGGTCCCCGAGGCCGACCTGATGGCCCAGTGGCTGCAGACGCTGCGCGACGGGAGGGTCGAGCTGCATGCGCCGCAACGCGGTCGCAAGCGCGAGTTCGTCGCGCTCGCCGAGGAAAACGCCGCCCTCGCGCTGCAGAACCACCTCCTCTCACGCGGCAACCGGCACCAGCTGGTGCAGGGTGAGCTGCAGCGCGTCCTCGGCTTGCCCGGCCCGCCCAACCGCATCGAGGGCTACGACATCTCGCATATCCAGGGCGGCGAGCAGGTCGGCTCCATGGTGGTGTGGGAAAACGGGGCGATGAAGAACGAGGATTACAAGCGCTTCAAGATCCGCTCCGTCGAGGGCGCCGACGACTTCGCGTCGCTCCAGGAGGTGCTGACCCGCCGCTTCGCCAAGGCGCTTGAGGACGGCACGGTGCTGCCCGACCTCGTCCTGATCGACGGTGGGCGGGGCCAGCTCAACGTGGGGCTCAAGGTCCTCGAGGATCTCGGCCTCGACTACGTTCCGGTGATCGCCCTCGCCAAGCAGCAGGAGGAGGTGTACACGGCCGACAGTCTGCAGCCGACAACGCTCGACATGACCTCGCCCGCGCTCCACGCGCTGCAAAGGATCCGCGACGAGGCGCACCGATTCGCGATCACGTATCACCGAAAGCTCAGGAGCCGACGCACCATCCAGTCCGTGCTCGACGCGATTCCAGGCGTTGGGCCGACGATCCGTACGAGCTTGCTCAAGACGCTCGGGTCGGCCCGGCGCGTGCGCGAGGCCACCGTGGCGGAGCTCGCGTCGGTGCCGAAAGTCACCCCGAAGATGGCCCAGAAAATCTACGCCCACTTCCATCCGGACGACCAGGGATCGGCCGCCGCCGAGGATCGAGCCGCCCCAGCGCCGCCGGGCGTCTCGGGCGAGCGCTACGGCGCATCCGGAACCACATCGGCGTCGTAGTGGTTTATAGTGGCGGGGTTATGTCGGGTCGCGGGGAGGGGGTGAGCGGAAGATGCGAAGCCTCATGATGGGACTGGCGTTCGGCGCGGCCCTGATGTTCAGCGTGGGCGGCGCCTGGGCCTACAACTGCCCCGTGCTGGTCAGCCAGCTCAAGGCAGAACTGCCCAAGGTCAAGGATCAAAAGAAGAAGGCGGAAGCCGAGAAGCTCACCGCGGAGTGCGAGAAGTTGCACACGGCGGGCAAGCACAACGAGTCGGTCGATAAATGCGTGGAAGCCGGGAAAGTGGCCGGAATCAAGCTGACGATGTCCGAGGCGGCTCAAAAGATCTACGATCAGATGCACAAGAAGTAGGATGAGCCCGCCGACCGTCTGCCCCCCTCCGGCCTGAGCTTCCCGGCCGGGGAGGGGGTCGGACGGGCCCGGCCGGTTGCCTCTGCTCGGTAAGTGTGGTAAAAACTTAGCCTAATGTCGTCCGACCGCTATCCCTTCGGCGCGATCGAAGCGAAATGGCAGCCCATCTGGGAGTCCCGCAGGCAGTTCCGCGCGACCGAAGACCCGAGCAGGCCCAAGTTCTACTGCCTCGAGATGTTCCCGTACCCGTCGGGCCGGATCCACATGGGACACGTGCGCGTCTACGCGATCGGCGATGTGCTCGCCCGCTACAAGCGGATGCGCGGGTTCAACGTGTTGCATCCGATGGGCTGGGACGCCTTCGGCCTCCCGGCGGAAAACGCGGCGATCGAGCACGGCGTCCACCCCGCGGTCTGGACCTACGAGAACATCGACTACATGCGGAGCCAGCTCAAGAAGATGGGCTTCTCGTACGACTGGGACCGCGAGGTGACGACCTGCGATCCCGGGTACTACAAATGGGAGCAGCTCATCTTCATCCGGATGCTCGAGCGCGGCCTCGCGTATCGCAAGCGCTCCCGTGTGAACTGGTGTCCGTCCTGCCGGACCGTGCTCGCTAACGAGCAGGTCGAGGCCGGCCGCTGCTGGCGCTGCGACAGCGAGGTCACGCAACGGGAGATCGACGGTTGGTTCTTCAAGATTACGAAGTACGCGGACGAGCTGCTGGAGTGGTGCGAGCGGCTCCCGGGCTGGCCGGAGCGCGTGATGACGATGCAGCGCAACTGGATCGGGCGCAGCGAGGGCGCGGAGTTCGACCTGCCCGTCGCCGGGCGCCCGGGGCTCGCCGTGCGCGTGTTCACGACCCGGCCGGACACGGCGTTCGGTATGACGTACGCCGTGCTCGCCCCCGAGCATCCGCTGGTCGACGAGCTCGTGAGCGACCCCGCCGAGCGCGCGGCGGTCGAGGCGTTTCGCGCCGAGGTCCTCCGCGAGACCGAGATCGAGCGCCTGGCGGCGGACCGTCCCAAACGCGGGTTCCGGCTGTCGGCCCGGGCGGTCAACCCGTTCAGCCACGCCGAGATCCCCCTCTTCATCGCGAACTACGTGCTCATGGGGTACGGCACCGGCGCCATCATGGCCGTGCCGGGAGAGGACCAGCGCGATTGGGACTTCGCCGTGCAGCACGGTCTGCCGATCATCGAAACCGTCGCGCGGCCGCCGGGGTGGAGCGGGCAGGCGTACACGGGCGACGGGATCAAGATCAACTCGGGCTTCCTCGACGGCCTGACCGTCGCCGCGGCCAAGCGGAAGGCGATCGACTGGCTCGTGGCACGGGGCCTCGGCGACGCCAGGGTGAACTACCGGCTCCGCGACTGGGGCATCAGTCGCCAGCGCTACTGGGGCGCGCCGATCCCCGTGCTGTACTGCGACCGGTGCGGGATGGTGCCGGAGAAGGAGGAGAACCTTCCCGTCGTTCTGCCGCGGGACGTGCAGATCAGCGGCCAGGGCGCGTCGCCGCTGGCCGAGGTGGCGAGCTTCGTCAACGCGAGGTGTCCCCGGTGCGGCGGCCCGGCGCGCCGCGACACGGACACGATGGACACGTTCGTCGAATCGTCCTGGTACTTCCTCC
>QHRS01000053.1 GCA_003221435.1 Candidatus Rokuibacteriota bacterium | reverse complement strand
GTCGCGTGGTTCTGGCTCACGCTGGCCCCATCCGTGACGCTCGGCCTGCTGCCAGGATCCACGCCCATCGTCGCGGATCGCTTCCTCTACCTCCCGTCGGTCGGCCTGTGTGTCCTCCTCTCCATGGCGATCCGCCGACTCATCGGGGAGGTGCGCGACATCGAATCCGAGCAGATCCGAAAGGCCCCGACGCTCGCCTTCGCCGGCCTCGTCGTCCTCTTTGCAGTGCTGACCATCTGGCGCAACGAGTATTGGAAGGACGACCTGCGCCTCTACTACCGCATGGCGGATACGGACCCGCAATCGCTCCTGGCCGCTGTCAACCTCGGGCTGATGCACATGACGCGTCTCGAGGCGCAGGAGGCGACGGTCGACTTCGAGAAGGCGCTGGCGATCGCGCCCGACAACGCACGCGTGCTCGTCGGCCACGGGCTTCTGCTCGCCGAAACCGGCAAGCCGGACGAGGGCCTGCGGCAGGCCCTTCGTGGTCTCGGCTTCGAGCCCAAGGAAGGCAGCCTGCACTCGCTGGTGGGGCGCATCTACATCATCAAAGGCGACTTCGACCGGGCGAGCGCGCACTACCGCGAAGCCGCGAGGCTTCAGCCCCACGTGCCCGGCAACCACTTCCTCCTCGCGTACACGCTCCTCCACGCCGGGCACAGGCCGCAGGCGGCCAGGGCGTTCGAGCAGGGGCTCGAGGTCGCGCGGATGATGCAGTGGCATCATCCGGTCGTGGAGCGCGTCGGCGCGGAGGTCTACACTGACCTGGACCCGCCGCGGGCGATCCGCTACTGGGAGAGCTACGCGGCCTCACTGCGGAGCGCGCCGGAGCCGTCCGAGGCCCGGACATCGGAATTGAGGCAAGCCGAAGAGGCGCTCACGAAGCTCGGGGCAAAGCCCCAATGATCCAGCCTGTGATCGTCCTCGCAGTCCTGGGGCTTGTGATCGGAAGCTTCCTGAACGTCTGCATGGTCCGGCTTCCGGAGCATCGGAACATCTGGCGCCCCGGCTCCTCCTGCCCCGCGTGCGGCGCCCTCATCGGCTGGCGGGACAACATCCCAGTGCTGTCGTATCTCGCGCTTCGCGGCCGTTGTCGGGCCTGCCGCGCGCGCATCTCGTGGCGGTATCCGCTCGTCGAGATGGTGACGTCATTCTTGTTCGTTCTGACATACCTCCGGTTCGGCTGGAGCACCGAACTCCCCGTCGCACTCGTGCTCATGTCGGCACTGATCGTCGTCACAGGCATCGACCTGACACACCAGATCATCCCGGACGTCGTGACCCTGCCCGGAATTGTGGTGGGTTTTCTGGCAAATCTCCTCAGCCATCGGGTCGGGTGGGCCGAGAGCCTGCTAGGAATTCTGGTCGGCGGCGGGACACTTTTTGTCATCATCCACGCTAGTAACGGGGGGATGGGCGGCGGCGACATGAAACTAGAGGCCATGCTCGGCGCCTTCCTCGGCTGGAAGATCGCCCTGATGTCCCTACTAATCGCTGCCTTGGCGGGCGGGGCAATCGCAGTCGTCCTCCTAGCGCTAAAGATCCGCGGCCGAAAGGACCCGGTGCCTTTTGGCCCTTTCCTTGCACTCGGGGGGACCGTCGGGTTGTTCTGGGGGGAGAGGCTCCTCGCATGGTACTTGGGCGGCTTTCACTCGTAGCAAGAAGGGGCTTCAGCCTCGTCGAACTGCTTGTCGTCTTAGCCGTGGTCGGCATCCTCGCCGCGGCCGGGACTCCGTATTTCCTCACGTATTGGCAGACCGCGAAGGTGAGGGGAGGCGCGGAGGAGCTGGCGACGATCGTGAACCAGGCGCGTCAGACCGCGATCAGCAGCAACTGCACTGTCACGGTGAACATGTCGGCGAACAATGTGCAGCTGAGCCTCGGGACGAACTGCCCGAGGCCCCCGTACTGCGCCAGCCTGCCGTGCAACTGGAGGGGGCCCGGCACTGATTCGAGCGGCAACTTCAGGCTTGCCAACGGCAACCAGGTCACCGCGGTGACCGCCAGTCCCGTCTTCACGTACCTCGGCGCCGCGTCGACTCCCGGTACGCTCACCGTCACGAACCCGACCGACGGGCGCACGCTCAGCGTGGTGGTCGCCGCGTCGGGGCGCGTGACGATCCAGTGAGCCGCCGATGACGGGAGAGCGTCCGCTCCTCTCCCGCTGGGTCGCCGACGAGCGTGGCATGACGCTCACTGAAATCCTGGTCGCGCTCGGCATTATCAGTATCGGCCTGGTGGGGCTCGCGTCGGTGATGCCGATCTCGAGCTACGGCATCCAGGAGGGCAACCAGGTGTCGACCGCCACCTTCCTCGCGGAGCAGCGGCTCGAGCAGCTCAAAGCCGCGCAGTGGACCTGGAACCCGACGACGGGCGCCGTCGACTGTCTCGGCGCGTCCGGCACCGATGGCTCAACCTGGACGTTCTCCGGCGGAAACCCGCCCGGGAGCTTCGCGAGTTGCGCCGGGGCCAACTTCGACGACGAAACGCCGTCGAGCAACCCGCTACCGACGCCATACAACACCTACACCCGCCAGGCGCGCATCCAGCCGTGCGATGCAGCCGGCTCGGGCTGCGGCGTGAGTGATGCGACGATCAGGCTGGTCACCGTCCGGGCGTCCTACACGCCGCTCCAGGGCGTCGGGGGCGTCGCGACCACGCAGGAGTTCGTCGAGCTGTCAATGCTCATCGCGCGAAGATGACGAACCAGCGCGGATTCACCCTCGCCGGGCTGCTCGTCGTCGTCGCGGTCCTGGGGCTCATCCTGGCCAGCGCCACCGCACTCCAGCACCAGGGGCAGCTCGCGTACATCATGGGCTCGAACCGGGTCGAGGCGCAGCAGAACGCGCGCATCGCGCTCACGCTCATGAGCCGCGAGATCCGGGAGGCCTGCGCGGTCTCGACCCTCTCGCTCTCGGCCATCACGTTCACGATGGTCGATCCCCTGAAGGCCAGCACGGTCGACTGCTCGTCGACCACCGCGGACGACATTATCACCGTGAAGTACACCCTCGGCGCCGGCGCGACCGCCACAACGCTCCTTCGCATCTGGTCGACGGGCGCGCTTCCGTCGCCCTCCGACTGCAACGGCGCCAACGCGCAGTACTGCCTGACCGGGGGCGTGAAGAGCCTGACCTTCACCGGCTACAAGCTGGACAACAGCACCCCGGCCAGCGTGGCCCCGTCGGGCACCTTGTGCGGCACTGACTACATCTGCAGCGTGGCGATCTCGCTTCGGACCACGACCGAGGAATCGGTGGCCTCCTACTCGCCGGGAAACGTGCTCGCGAGCTTCGACAGCCGCGTGCGGCTCCGAAATCTCTAAGGAGGCTCCCCGTACGACCCCGAAAGCCCGCTTGTGTAACTAGCTGTAGTCGCTCGCGTCTCGCCGCTCCGGCTATGTTGTGGTTTTGTAAAAAGTTGACCCTGAATTCGTCGAACACCTATAATTTTCCTAACCTTTAAGAGGACTTTTGAGACATGGGCTGGTTCGGGAAGGACAAGGAGATCTTCGGGCTGGACATCGGTTCCAGCGCCGTCAAGGTAGTCAAGCTCGAGGGGTCCGGCCGGGACTTCGAACTGGATGCGTATTCGATCGTCCCGCTGCCGCCCGACGCCATCGCGGAGGGCATCATCAAGGACCCGCCCGTCGTCGTGAGGGCGATCAAGGAAGCCGTCGCGAAAGCCGGCATCAAGGCGAGGGACGCGACGATCTCGGTGTCGGGCCGCGAGGTCATCGTCAAGAAGGTCCTGCTCCCGAAGGCCACGCCCAAGGAGATCGCCGACGCCATCCAGCTCGAGGCCGAGCACCACATCCCCTTCGCGATTGACGAGGTGTTCCTCGACTACCAGGTCGTCGGGGAGACCAACACCAACATGGACCTGATCCTGGTCGCGGTGAAGAAGTCCAAGGTCACCGAGTACTTCGCCGTCGCCGAAGAGGCCCAGGTCACCCCAGTGATCGTGGACCTCGACGGGTTCGCTCTGCAAAACCAGTACGAGCTGAACGCCGCCGACGGCGGAACCGACGCGGTCGCCCTCATCGACATCGGCGCGTCGGTCATGAAGACGAACGTGGTCCGGGGCGGCGTATCGATCTTCGCGCGCGACATCCCGTTCGGCGGGAACAACTACACGCAGGCCATCGCGCAGCGCCTGAACGTCGCGTTCGAGAAGGCGGAGGCCGCCAAGCTCGGCCAGGCCTCCGGTGTCAACTCCAACGAGGTGATCCCCGCGCTCGAGGCCGTCTCCCGCGAGTTGTCCCTCGAGGTGCAACGCACGTTCGACTACTTCGCGTCGACCGCCGAATCGGAGCGCATCGGCAAGATCGTGCTGTCGGGGGGATGCGCGCTCCTGCCCGGGCTCGACGAGTTCCTCTCGTCGAGCTGGGGCATCCCAGTCGAGTTGGTCCGCCCGTTCCAGAAGATCAAGGTCGACCGGGCGAGGGGCGCGGAGCTTGCCACCGCGGGCCCGGTCCTGGCGGTCGCGGTGGGCCTCGCAATGCGGCGTCCCAGGGACAAGAGCGCATGATCAAGATCACCCTCGCGCCTCCAAGCGAGCGCACGGGCTTTTCATTTTCGGCGTTTTCGCTGCCGACCTTCAATCTTGGCATGCTGTTCGGGATCCTGTCCCTCGCTTCGATCGTGCTCGTCGTCGGCTACTCGTGGAGGCTGTCGAGTCAGCGGGAGCAGCTCGAGCGGGAGATCTCGATCCTCACCAGGCAGCTGGAGACGCTGAAGGTCGCGGTCACCGAGGGCAACAGGTACAAGGCCGAGCGGGACGACCTCGAGAAGCGCGTGGTGGCGGTCGAAGAGCTGACCCGGAATCAGACGCGGCCGATCTACTTCCTGGACGCCCTCGCCGACGCGATCCCGCGGGATCTCTGGATCACCGGCACGAGCGAGCGCGACAGGATCTTCCACTTCAACGGCACCGCGTACTCCAGCACCGCCGTCGCGGACTTCATGTCGAACCTGAAATCGTCGGGCAAGTTCAAGGACGTCGACCTCGTCCTGGCGCGGCAGGACATCAACAAGGTCCCACGCACGATCACGTTTGAGATCGTCTGCCGGTTCGAGATCTAGCGATGACCCTGCAAGACGCGGTCGCGTGGCTCACCGATCAGCCGAAATCCACCAAGGTCGCGCTGGGCGTGGTCCTCGTCACGGTCATCCTCGGCGGCGGATACTTCCTGCTGATCTCGCCGGCCCGGTCAGTCGTCGATGCCCTGCGCACGAAGCGGGACTCGCTCCAGTCCGAGGTCACGCAGAATCGGGCATTGGCGGCGAACCTCGCCGGCTTCCGCCAGGAAGCCGCGGTGCTGCGGCGTCGCCTGGACGCCCTTCGTGAGCGCCTGCCCAGCGAGAAGGAGATTCCACCGCTCTACCGGACCCTCTCGAATCTCGCCTTCCAGTCGGGCCTGTCGGTCTCCGTGTTCCAGCCTCGAGAGCCGCAGCCGAAGGACTTCTTCGCGGAAGTGCCGATCACGGTGAACGCCGAGGTCGGGTACCACCAACTCGGAAGCTTCTTCGAGCGACTCGCGCGGTTGCCCCGAATCGTGAACGTCGGGGATTTCAAGCTGACGGGCATCAACAGGCCGAACGGCAGCATGCAAGCCGAGATGACGCTGCTCACCTACACGTCCAGGGTCGAACCCGGTCCGCCACCCGCCGGCGGAGGGAAGCGATGATCCTGCGCGGAACGCTCGTCTCCGGCGCCGCAGGTAGAGCTCCTCGCCCCGCCGGCGCCCGCGCGTCCCGACGGTGCCCCATCCGTCCAGGAACCGCCCAAGGCGGAACCGCCCCCGCCTGCGGTGACCTACGACTCCAAAGGGCGGCGGGACCCGTACGAACCGCTGGAGGTTACGAGCGGCCCGAAGTGGCTCACGGTGTCGTCGACGCGGCTGACCGGCATCGTTTGGAGCCAGCGAGGGACCTACGCGCTCCTGGAGGGGTCGGACGGCATCGGGTACATCCTGCGCCCCGGCGACACGCTCGGCGACGGGCGGCTGGTCGAGATCGGCACAGAGAGCGCCGTGTTCAACGTGGTTTCGCGTCCAGGCTCGCCGCCGACTCGCGTGACGCTCCGATTGAAAACCGACTGATGCACCTCAAAGGGGGACAACCAAGATGACACGGACCGGGTGGCTCCTCGGGTCTCTCCTGGCTCTCACGGTCCTGTCCGGGACCGCGCAGGGGCAGCCTGGGGACTCGTCCGTGAAGCTCGCCGCGATCACGGTCGAGGCCGGCAAAGTGACGACGGTGCGGATCAAGACCTCGGGCGCCGCGCAGTACCGCGCCAAGCTCATCGACACTCCGATGCGGCTCGTCATCGACCTCGACAACACGGTCTACGTCCCGTTGAAGGCGCCCGCGGTCGGTGGCAACCCGATCAAGGCGATCCGGGCGAGCCAGTTCAAGAAGAACGTGACTCGAGTCGTGATCGAGTTTGCCCGCAAGGTCGAGTACAAGATCTCCGAGAACCCGACCGGCCTCAGCGTCGTTGTGAACGCGCCGAGCGTCGCGCGCGCCGCAGGTCCGAAAAAGGCGAAGGCGGCCAGGCTAGTGGCCCCTCCGCCGGCAGCGGCTGCAGCGAAGCCGGCTGCCGCAACGGTCGAGACGCCGTCCGCCGGTGCTGCCGAGCCCAACCCTACGGGGTCCGTTGCCGCCAAGGCGGAAGTCGCCACGGCGGAAGTCGCCCAGGCCGAAAAATCCGCCCCCGCGGAGGCGAAGCCGGCCGCGGAGAAGCCGGCCGCCGCCGCCAAGCCCAAGAAGCCCGCGGCGCCGAAGCCCGAGGTCGGTAAGGTCAAGCCTCCCGAGCCCGCCGATGTCGCGGAGACCCCCCCTCCCCCCGCGCCCGAGCCGCCCCCTCCAGCGGACGGGTCGCGGCTGATCTCGTTTGACTTCAAGGACGCCGACGTCGTCAACCTCCTCCGCATCCTTGCTGCGGAGAGCGGCAAGAACATCGTGATCGGCGACGACGTGAAGGGGAAGATGTCCATCACCCTGCGCAACGTGCCTTGGCAGGTCGCGATCGCAACGATCCTCGAAACCCGCGGCCTGCAGAAGCTCGAGAGGGACAACCTCATCCGCATCGTCTCGAACGAGCAGTTGACGAAGGAACGGGAAGCCGCAGCGCGGTTGGAGGAGGCCAGGCTCAAGGCCGAAGCGGACCTCCGGCAGAAGCTCGCCGAAGCGAAGCGGGCCGAGCAGGCCGCCGCGCTCGGCGAGATGGCCCAGCAGGAGCAGCTGTCACGCGGGCCGCTGCGGGAGGAGACGATCCGCCTTTCGTATGCCGACCCGGTCGAGGTGGCCAAGACCCTTCAGGGAATCCTCGGCATTCCGGCCCAGGGAATCCAGGCACCGGCTCCCGGGGGTCCACCGCCCATCGCCGCGCCGCCGTTCTCCGCACTCTACGGGACAGGGCCGGGGGCTGCGCCGGGCGCGCCGCCGTCCTCTCCCTCGGCCGAGGTTCTCTCGCGCGGCATCACGATCCAGCCCAACCCGGCGACCAACTCGATCTTCATCCGGCACTACGAGCGAGATCTCGAGCGGATCAAGAAGCTCATCCGCGAGACGCTCGACATCGCCCTTCCCCAGGTCAAGATCGAGGCGCGGCTTGAATCGCTCGACCGGTTCGCCCTGGAAAACCTCGGCGTCTCGTGGGGCGGCGCGTGGGCCGGGAATTCCGGCGACATCCAGCTCGTCGGCCAGGGCGCTGCGACGCCGATCGTCGCGGGTGGTGGCGGCGCGATCACCGCGCCCGCCAGCGGTATCGGGATCTCGAATCCGGTCGCGCTCAACAACTCAAACCCCGGGCTGACCCTGACCCAGCTGCTGCCGGTGAGCGCCACAACCGGTCTTCCGACCGGCGGGAACCTCATCAGCCTCCCGGTCTCCACCCTGCCGACGACGGGCGGCATCAACCCGAGTCCCACGGCCGGTATCATGTTTGGTATCGTCGGCACGCGGTTCAACATCAACCTGGCCCTCCAGGCGCTCGCGGAGCAGCAGAAGACCCGCACGATCGCGCGCCCCGAGGTCGTGACCGTCGAAAACAACAAGGCGACGATCCAGCTCGGCCGCGAAATCCCATACGCGACCGTCAGCTCGGCGGGCACCCAGGTGCAGTTCAGGGACGCGGTGCTCCAGCTCCAGGTCACCCCGGTGGTGATCGTCGAAGGGCCGGTGACCAAGGTGAAAATGACCGTCCTCGTCGAGAACAACGAACAGGGCACGGATACGGCGGCCGGCCCGACGATCATCAAGCGTAAGGCGGAGACCCAGGTGCTCGTGAGGGAGGGTGAGCATCTCGTGATCGGCGGAGTCGGGACCTCGACCGATTCGCGGTCGATGCGGAGGGTGCCGCTCTTCGGCGACATTCCGATTTTGGGCTGGCTGTTCAAGCAGCGCGGCGATCGTGAAACCAGCAGCGAGCTTGTTGTCTTCATCACCCCCAGCGTGTTGAGGCAGCAACCGCCGACGGTTCAGCAGCCGACGACCCCGAAGTAGGACACGATGCCGGAAGTCTTCCGTTTCCTCACTGCGGGCGAGTCCCACGGGGAGTGCCTTACCGCGGTGATCGACGGCGTTCCCGCCGGGCTGCCGCTCACCGAAGCCGACATCAACGCGGACCTCGCTCGGCGGCAGCGCGGCTACGGCCGCGGCGGGCGCATGAAGATCGAGCGCGACCAGGTGCACATCAGCGCGGGCGTGCGCTGGGGCGTGACGCTTGGCAGCCCGATCACCCTCGTGATCGCCAACCGCGACTGGGAGAACTGGAAGGCAACGATGTCCGTCGGCGCGCCCGAGCCGGGGACGGCCGTGAAGCAGGTTACGCGGCCGAGACCGGGCCACGCGGACCTCGCGGGCGCGATGAAGTACGGCCACCGGGACATCCGCAACGTCCTCGAGCGGTCGAGCGCGCGTGAGACGACCGCGCGGGTCGCGGTCGCCGGCGTCGCCAAGCGGCTGCTGGCCGAGTTCGGGATCACGATTCTGAGCCACGTCACGGAGATCGGCGGGGTCCGCATCTCGCCCGATCTCGACGCCTCCTGGGAGGAGATCAGGCGGCGGGCCGAGGCGTCGGAGGTCCGCTGCGCGGATCCGGCCGCGGAGGCCGCGATGATCGCCGCGATCGACGACGCGAAGGCCAAAGGCGACACACTGGGCGGCGTCTTCGAGGTCGCGGCACTGGGCTGTCCGGTCGGGCTCGGCTCCTACGTGCAGTGGGATCGCCGCCTCGATGGCCGCATCGCGCGGGCGTTCTGCTCGATCCAGGCCATCAAGGGCGTCGAGTTCGGCTTGGGCTTCGAAACCGCGCGACGGCCCGGCTCGCAGGTCCACGACGAGATCGTGTTCGAGGCCGGGGGCGGCTTTCGCCGCACGAGCAACAACGCCGGCGGCCTCGAGGGCGGCGTCACGAACGGCCAGCCGGTGATCGCCCGGGCGGCGATGAAACCGCTGTCGACCCTGCGGACGCCGCTCCGGTCCGTCGACCTCGCGACCAAAGAAGCCGTCGAGGCCGTCGTCGAGCGGAGCGACGTGACCGCGGTGCCCGCGGCCGGCGTCATCGGCGAAGCGATGATGGCGATTGCCCTCGCGACGCCCTTTCTCGAGAAGTTCGGCAGTGATAGCATCGATGAGATTCGACGAAACTACCAGGCCTATCAGGACGCCCTGAAGTCCTGGTAGACCCGGGGCGCGCCGGGCGGGGCCGGCACAGAGCGATGCGCGAAATCACCGTCCACCTGGGTCCACGTTCCTATCCGGTCGTCGTCGGGATCGGCGCGCTTTCCTCGGTCGGCGAGCGGCTCCGCACGTTAGGGGGCGGCTCGAAGGTCGCGCTGGTCAGCGACCGGTCGGTGATGCGCCTGCACGGCCCACGCGTGACGGAGAGCGTGCGGGCTGCCGGGTTCGCCCTCACCCACGTCATCGTGCCGGAGGGCGAGAGCGCGAAAGCGCTCGCGGTCGCCGAGCGGTGCTGGGACGAGCTGCTCGCCGCGGGCATGGACCGGACGTCGACCGTGCTCGCCTTGGGCGGCGGCGCAATCGGTGACCTCGCGGGCTTCGTGGCCGCCACGTACATGCGGGGAGTCAACGTCGTCCAGCTCCCGACCACGGTCCTGGCGCAGGTCGACGCGTCGATCGGCGGCAAGACCGCCATCGACCACCCCCGCGCGAAGAATCTGATCGGGGCGTTTCACCAGCCGCGCCTCGTGCTCGTCGACCCGGGCGCGGTCGTCACGCTGCCGGATCGCGAGTTCCGCTCCGGGCTCGCCGAGGTCGTGAAGCACGGGATCGTGGCCGACGCGGCGTACTTCGTCGAGGTCGAGCAGCATACCGCTCTCCTGCTCGCGCGCGATCTGCCCACGCTCGAGCGGATCATCGGCGGATCCTGCCGGATCAAGGCGTCGGTCGTCGAGCGCGACGAGCAGGAGGCCGAGCTTCGCGCGGTACTCAACTACGGGCACACGATCGGCCACGCGCTCGAGGCGGTCACGGAGTACGGCCGCTGGGCGCATGGCGAGGCGGTCTCGATCGGGATCGCGGTGGCGGCCCGGCTAGCCCACCGCCTCGGCTACGCCTCGCTCGAGACCGTCGTCCGGCAGGAGCGTCTTCTCGAGGCGCTGGGGCTTCCCGTCCGGCTGCCCGACGTCGACCATGCCGCCGTGCTCGCCGCCATCGGCCGGGACAAGAAGTCGCGGGACGGGAAGGTGCCGTTCGTGTTCGCGCCGCGCATCGGCGAATTCCGCCTCGTGTTCGATGTCCCGACCGACGCCGTCCGCGCGGTACTGGCGGAGCTGACTCATGCGGCGCTCGCGCGGTGAGCCGCTCGGGTGGGTGAATTGACAACGCCGGACCCCGCCCCGTACGATGAATCCACGACGGCCGCGGCGATCCGCCGGCACGAGGACCGGCTCGCCAAGGATCCGGCGTCCCTCGCGTTCGCGCCCCTCGCGGATCTCTACTGCAAGACCGGCCGGATCGCCGAGGCGTTTGCCCTCTGCCGTAAGGGGCTCCGGCATGTCCCGCATTACATGACCGCGCGGCTCGTTCTGGCCAAGACGCTGCTCGCGGCGGGCGACCTCGACGCGGCGCTGGCCGAGCTCAACGCGATCCGGGCGGCCAGCCCACTGGACGTGCAGTGCCACCGCCTGCTCGCGGAGGTGCAGCGGCGGCGGGGGGATATCGACGCGTCGGTGCAGCATCTCGAGACGGCCGTCAAGCTCGATCCCAGCGACCGGGACTCGAGGGCGGCGCTCAGGCTGCTGCGGGTCGCCCCGGCAAGCGGCTCCGAGGGCGGGGTCGCGCGCGTGTTGCGAGACGACACGTTCGCGACGGTCACGTTCGGGACGATCTGTCTCGAGCAGGGTCTCATCGAGGAAGCCGCGGACGTGTTCACGCGACTGGTGAAGAAGGATCCCACGGATCATCGCGCACGGGACGGGCTGGATCGGGCGCTGCGCGCGAAATCCGGACGGAAACGAGGGTGAAGGACGCATGCAAGTCTCGACGGCGGAGTTCAAGAAAGGGCTGAAGATCGTCTTCGACGGGCAGCCCTACACGATCGTCGATTTCCAGCACGTGAAGCCGGGCAAGGGGGGCGCGTTCGTGCGGACGAAGCTCCGGCACATGAAGCTCGGGAAGGTGATCGACAACACGTTCCGGTCGGGCGAGAAGGTGGAGCTGGTCGACTTCGAGGACAAGCACATGCAGTACCTCTACAGGGACGACCGATACCACTTCATGGACATGGAGACCTACGACCAGGTCTCGTTGTCGGAGGACGAAGTCGGCGACGCGCGCGAGTTTCTGAGGGAGAACACGGAGGTCGAGGTGCTCTACATTGACGGCAGCCCCGTGACCGTCGAGTTGCCGAACTTCGTGGAGCTCGCGATCGCGAAGACGGATCCCGGCGTCCGCGGCGACACCGCGCAGGGCGGCAACAAGAGCGCGACGCTCGAGACCGGCGCCGTCATCCAGGTGCCCCTCTTCGTGAATGAAGGGGACATCGTCAAGGTCGACACGCGCACCGGCGAGTATCTGTCGCGCGTCACCGCTGCGAGCTGAGACGCATGGCGAGACGCCTCAAACCCCCTGGCGTCGGCAACCCGCTCGATCGGATCCGAGAACTGGCCGCGCTGCTCGACGAGTATGCCCTCTCCGCCGTCTCCGCGAGCTGGGGTGACGTTCGCGTCCGACTCGAGCGGAATCCCGCGCCGGCCGCGCTTCCGCCGTCACCGCCGGCGCCCTCGACGCCACCTCCGGCGGCGGCGACGCCCGAGCCGGCCGAGGCGTTCCCCTCGACGCAGCTCAAGATCGAGTCGCCGATGGTCGGCACGTTCTATGGGGCGCCGTCTCCGGGGGCCGACCCGTATGTCCGGGAAGGCGACATCATCAAAGAAGGGCAGATCCTCTGCATCATCGAAGCGATGAAGCTCATGAACGAGATCGAGGCCAAGGTGGCCGGCCGCATCGTCAAGATCCTCGCCGAAAACGGTCTGGCCGTCGAGTACGGTCAGCCGCTCTTCCTCGTCGAGCCGCTCCGCTGACGTCGCCAGGTATGCGCCGTCCCACCGCTGTCGAGATCGGGCTCGCCGCCTCGCTGGTCCTCCTCCTCGTCGGCGTGTGGCTGTGGCAATCGGACCCCGCGCGGCCACCGATCACCGACGTCCATGTGCTACCTGCCAGGACGGGCCCGGAGCCCGAGATCGCGCTGGTCACCGACGAGGCCATTCGCCTCTTTGCGTCCCGCGAGTTCCCCCGGGCCTGCGATCGCTTCGGTGAAGCGGTCGAGCGCGAACCCGACAGTCCTGTCCTTCGAGGAAACGTCGCCAGGTGCTTCGAGCGTTGGGGGTGGCACGCGCTCAGGGCCGGGCACGCCGAAGCGGCGATACTACTCTTCAGGCAGGGGCTCCGGCAGGCGCCACAGAGCGACGACCTCCTGAAGGGGCTGGGCGTGGCGGCGATCCACGCCGGCCGGACCGACCTCGCGATCGAGCCGCTGGAAACCGTCCTGCGCGGGCATGTCGATACCGACGTGGCCCTGCTGCTGGCCCGCCTCTACGACCAACGCGACGACGCCGCGCGGGCCGTGACCCACCTCAAACGGCTCGTCGCCGCGCACCCCGAGCACGTCGAAGCACGACGGTTCCTAGAAAAGCTCGAGCGCGAGCGCGCGGTCGAGACGGGCTTCAGCAGGGAGGAGACGCCGCACTTCGTCGTCAAGTACCGCGCCGCGAACGATCCCGACGGCCGCCGAGTTCTTCTCCGCTCGCTCGAGACCCTGTACGCGGAAATCGGTACCCGGCTCATGCATCACCCGGCGGAAAAGATCATTGCGATCGTCTATCCGGAGGAACGGTTCCAGGAGGTCACGAGGACCCACGACTGGGTCGGCGGGCTCTTCGACGGCAAGATCCGCCTGCCCGCAGAAGCGCTTGCCGGCAGGCGTGACTCCCTCGAGCGCCTGTTGGCCCACGAGGTGACCCACGCGATCGTCCACCAGCTCGCCAGAGGACGTGCGCCGCGCTGGCTCCAAGAGGGGCTCGCGCAGCATTTCGAAGGCGTCGCCGACGAGAACTCTCTCGAGCTTCCGCGAGGGCTGACGCTGGCGGGGGTCGAGGCGCTGCTGACCGATGGTGAGATCGCCAAGGCTCGCACCGGGTATCGCACCGCGCTCTGGCTCGTGCGCGACCTCCTGCAGCGCGGCGGAGCGCCCGCCGTCGCCGACCTCCTCTCGCGACTGGGTCGCGGAGAATCCGTGACAGCGGCTGTTCACCCAGTGTACGGCTTGCCGCTCAAGGAACTCGAAGCGCAGTGGCGTCTCGTCCTCGGTGAGCGCGACTGACGTGACCCGTCGGCGTGAACTCCCACCGAGCATATGTTCCACAAGATCCTGATCGCGAACCGCGGAGAGATCGCCCTCCGCATCGTGCGCTCGTGCCGGGAGATGGGGATCCGGACCGTCGTCGCGCACTCGACCGCGGACGCGCACTCCCTTCCGGTCCGCCTGGCCGACGAGTCGATCTGCATCGGCCCCGCGGACGCGCGGGGCAGCTATCTCAACATTCCCGGCATCATCTCCGCCGCCGACGTCACGGATAGCGAGGCGATCCATCCCGGGTACGGCTTCCTCGCCGAGAACCCGGCCTTCGCCGACATCTGTCAGGCGTGCGGCGTGACGTTCATCGGCCCCTCGGCCAGCGCCATCCGGCTCATGGGAGATAAAGCTCAGGCTCGCCAGGCCGTCAAGAGGGCCGGCGCGCCGGTCCTTCCCGGGAGCGACGGCGCCGTCAAGGACCTCGACGAGGCGCGCGCGATCGCCGACGAGGTCGGCTACCCGGTCATCCTGAAGGCGTCAGCCGGCGGAGGCGGGCGCGGCATGCGGATCGTCCGCGACGCCGAGAGCCTCGCCACGGCGTTCCAGACCTGCCAGGCGGAGGCGGGCGCGGCGTTCGGCTCGTCGGAAATCTACTGCGAGAAGTTCGTGGCCGGCGCCCGGCACGTCGAGGTGCAGGTGCTCGGCGATCGGAACGGGACCCGGCTGCTTCTGGGCGAGCGCGACTGCTCGGTGCAGCGCCGGCATCAGAAGCTGCTCGAGGAATCGCCGGCGCCGGCGCTCAGGCCCGAGACGCGGAGGGGGCTGGCCAGCGCTGCGCTCGCCGTCGCGAACGCGGCGACCTACGAGTCGGCGGGCACCGTCGAGTTCCTGGTCGACGAGGCGGGCAATTTCTACTTCATCGAGATGAACACGCGCATCCAGGTCGAGCACCCGGTCACGGAGATGGTTACGGGCATCGACATCGTCCGCGAGCAGATCCGCATCGCGGCCGGGCAGCCCCTCGGCTACACGCAAAATGCGATCCGCACCGCCGGGCACGCGATCGAGTGCCGCATCAACGCCGAAGACCCCGAGACCTTCACGCCGAACCCGGGGCGAGTCACCGCCTGGATCCCACCGGGCGGCTTCGGCGTCCGGGTGGACAGCCATCTGATGGCGCCGTACACGGTGCCCCCGTTCTACGATTCCCTGCTGGCCAAGATCATCGTGCACGGCGAGGACCGTGCGGAGGCGCTCGATCGGATGCGCCGGGCGCTGCTGGAGACCGTGATCGACGGCGTCAAGACGACGATCCCATTTCATCTGAAGCTGCTGGGCGACCCGGCGTTCCTGCGAAGCGACTTTCATCTCCCCCACCTCGAGCAGACCCTCTAATTACTTTCGGGTGCGGGTGCGCGAGGCCAGGGCATCCGAGACTCATGGCCCTGACAATGTTTGCTTCCGGTTGACCCGGATTGTCTCCGCCGGCCTGCTGCACCGTGTGGTGTGGGCCGACCACCTCTTCGCTGAGGCCCCGCCGAATCAATGGGTTGGAATCCGAAGAAACCGGGCGCTCGGCGCTGGCATCGAAGCTGCACTCCGTCACTCCATCTCTCTCGGGTCGGCGCTCGCTCTCCCTTCACGGCAGCGCAGGGCATGGTGGCCGATGCTCGTCGCGACCGCCACCTTCATCGTCTTCACGCCTGCGCTGTGGAACGGCTTCGTGTGGGATGACGAGTTCAACCTGGTCGAGAACCGCGACTACCGGGGCCTTGGCTGGGCACAGCTCGCCTGGATGCTCACGACGCACCGGCTCCACCACCCGGGTCTCGGGGGGCAATGGATCCCGCTGACCTGGATGTCATTTGCTGTCGATTGGAGCGTGTGGGGGCTCCACCCCCTCGGCTATCACTTGACCAACATCCTCCTCCACGCCGTCAGCGCCGCCATGCTCTACCTCGTGGCCCGTCGCCTGCTCGCCGCCGCCACCGAGGGCGGCGAGGCAGCGGTGCGGCTCGGCGCGGGCGCTGCTGCGCTGTTCTTCGCGCTCCACCCGCTCCGGGCGGAGGCGGTGGCGTGGATCACCGAGCGCCGTGAGGTCCTCTCGATGCCCTTCGTCCTCCTGACCGTGCTCCTTTATCTGAAGGCGGCGGAGAGGCGTGGCCTCTGGCTGGCCGCCTCGGTCGCCGCGTACGCCCTCGCTCTCAGCGCGAAGGCGACGACGATGACGCTGCCGTTCGTCCTCCTCGTGCTCGACTTCTATCCGCTGCGCCGGCTTGCCGGTCAGTGGCGGGCCCGACTCCTCGAGAAGGTCCCGTACGTGCTCCTCGCGGTTGCCGCAATGACGGTGACGCTGGTGTCACTCCGGGCGGCCTCGGCGCTGACCACGGTCGCGGACTACGGGTGGCCGGCCCGGATCGCCATCGCTGCCCACAGCCTTGTCTTCTACGTCGCGAAGACCGCGATCCCTCTCGGACTCTCGCCGTTCTACGAACTGCCGGCCCGCGTGGACCCGTTCGCGCCCCGCTTCCTCGGCGCGGCCCTCGCCGTGGTGGTGGCGGCCTCGATCCTGACGGCGTTGGTCCGCCGCTGGCCGGCTCTGCTCGCGGTCGCCGCAAGTTACGCCATCCTGGTCGCGCCGGTGAGCGGCCTCGCCCAAGCAGGTCCGCACCTCGTGGCCCTCCGCTACAGCTACGTCTCCTGCCTGGGCTGGGCGCTCCTGATCGGCGGCGGCGTTGTCGGGATCGCCGAGGCGGCGAGAAGGGGCCGGCTCCCGCGCGCATACGCGCCGGCTGCGCTCGGTGCCGCCGGCCTATGGCTCGTCGGGCTCACGACACTGACGACGACCGAGGTACAGAAGTGGCGGGACAACGAGACGCTCTGGCGCAGTGCACTCGACTTCGATCCAGCGTGTGCCATGTGTCTCGGCAACGTCGGCGACGCGCTCGAGCGTGAGGGCCTGTGGGCGCCGGCGCTGCCGCTGCTCGAGCGGGCCTTGGCCCTCCGCCCTCAGTACGTCGGCTTTCACCGAAACCTCGGGCTCGCCCTCCTGCAGACCGGTCGGTATCCGCAGGCGATCGCCGAACTTGAGCTGGCCCTCGTCTACTACCCGCACGATGCCCACGTGCGGCACTACCTCGCGCTCGCTCGCGCCGTTCAAGAGCGGCCCCGGGCGGGGCCCCCCGGTGGAGATTCCTCATCGGCACGCTCGAGCGAGCGCAGCTCCCATTCGCAGCTCAGGTCGTCGGCCGGCAGCGTCGGCCGGCCAGACCGACGCGACCTGGAACCCGGTCATGAGCCGTGACCCCAGGCGGTGACTCCACAAGAATCGCTCGCCATTGCCCGTAGCCTCGTGATGACCGAGCAGAAATGGCAATCGAGGAGGAGAGGACGGCCACCTCGCAAAGGCGGCCCGGGCGCTCGAGGAGGCACTCGCGCTGATGCCCGTGAGCCCCGAGGCGCGTGACAACCTGGTCGCGGTGTGGGGCGCGCTCCGCCCATAAGCGGCGCGCGGTTCTTTCCGGGAGGCCGACGGCGGGCGGTAAGATCTGAGCGGCGGCACTCCGCGTAGACGTACGCAGGTGTACGTCGCGCGGAGGAGCGACCGAGCCAACGACGCAGATGGGCCTTCTGGAGCGGCTTGCCAGGCCGTATGCTGCCGGTGTGAGCCACGCAGCACCGCCCCTGACTCCCGACCTCTACGTGATCCTCGACCGCACGGCGGCCGGTGGACGAGACCTCGATGCGATCCTCGACGGTGCGATCGCCGGCGGCTGCCGCATGGTCCAGCTCCGCGAAAAAGAATGGCCATCCGGCAGGCTCCTGCCGCTCGCCGAGCGCCTGCGCGCCCGGTGCCGGGTCGCCCGCGTCGCCTTCATCGTCAACGACCGGATCGATCTCGCGCTGGTCGTCGACGCCGATGGTGTCCACCTCGGCCAGGACGACCTGCCGCCCCGGGCCGCTCGACCGCTGCTCCGGCCGGGGATGGTCCTGGGCGTGTCCACGCACTCGGCCGAGCAGGCGCGCGCCGCGCAGGCGGAAGGCGTGGACTACGTCGCGGTGGGCTCGATCTTCCCGACGGCGACGAAGAGCGGCTTCGAGCTCGTCGGCACCGAGCTGGTCCAGAGGCTCCGCGCCGAGATCCGCGTCCCCTTGATCGGGATCGGCGGCATCACCCCGGCCAACGCGGGGACGGTCATCCGGGCCGGAGCCGACGGCGTCGCCGTGATTTCCGCGGTGTGCGCGGCGCCAGATCCCGAAGCCGCCAGCCGCCGGTTGCTCGACGCGATCCGGGCGGCCCGCGCGTCTTGACGACGCGGGCGCGACCGCTATAATGTCGGCGGTTCAACACACACATCCGACATCCACCAGGGGGACCCGATGAAGATCCAACGCGCACGCCGCCTCTACTCCGTGGCTCTCGTCGCGCTCGTGACGCTCGTGGCGCTGGTCCTGCCGGGCGGCTCTCTGGTCGCCCAGGGAAAGGGCACGATCAAGATCGCGACCCAGAGTCCTCTCTCGGGAGGCCAGGCCGCGCTCGGTGAAGGCATCAAGCTCGGTACGCAGCTCGCGATCGAGAAGTTCCGGGGGCCTCTCGACAAGCTGGGCTTCAAGATCGAGCTGGTGCCCTACGACGACCAGGCCAAGCCCGACGTCGGCGTCGCGAACGCCAAGCACATCCTCGCAGACAAGGACATCCTCGTCGTGATCGGCCACCTCAACTCCGGAGTGGCCATCCCCTCCTCCGAGGTCTACAAGGACGC
>QHRS01000249.1:4284-4703 GCA_003221435.1 Candidatus Rokuibacteriota bacterium | reverse complement strand
TTTCCCCGTTCAATCTTTCGGTCCTGACGGCGGGCCGGAGTCCGTCCGCCCCCTATGAGGTGCTCAAATCCCCGCGCCTCGGCGAACTGCTCGCCGAGGCACGCCGGCAGTACGACTACGTCGTGGTCGACACGCCGCCGCTGGTTCCCGTTCCCGACTCCCGGGTCATCGCGAATTGGGTCGACGGGCTGCTCATGGTCGTGGCGGCCCACAGGACGCCGCGGAGGCTGGTCGAGGAAGCCCTGGACATCATAGATGCGGCAAAGACGCTCGGGGTCGTCTTCAACGGCGATGACCGCCCGTTGTCGGGCTACTCCTCCTCCTACTACTCGCGCCCCTACGCCCGAGAGCCGTCGCCAGAAGGCAACCTGGTGGGGCGGTGGCGCTCGACGGTGAGGAAACTCGGTGATCTTGTCCGA
>QHRS01000249.1:0-4147 GCA_003221435.1 Candidatus Rokuibacteriota bacterium | reverse complement strand
CGGGTTGCCCGTGGTCCTGACAGGGCTGCGCCGGCATCTCCCCCCGGAGTGCCGGATTACGGCGGTCGTCACGGTGGCCGACGATGGCGGGAGCTCCGGAGTCCTGCGGGAGCAGTACGGCGTCCTTCCGCCGGGGGACATCCGGAACTGTCTGCTCGCGTTGGCGCAGGTGGCGCCGGAGGTGTCGGCGGCGCTCCAGTGCCGGCTTGACGGGGCCTCGGGTCCTGGGCACCCCGTGGGCAACCTTCTCCTTACCGCCCTTGACATGGTCGCCTCGGATGAGCTGGCGGCAATCCGGCTGGCCGCGGGCCTGCTGAGGGTGCGCGACGCCGTGCTTCCCTCGACCACCAGGCGCGTTAACCTGGTGGCGGAATTCACCGACGGTCGGGAGGTTCGCGGCGAGTCGCAGATCGGCCGAAGCCGAGTCCCTATCGCCCGCCTTCGAATCGAACCCTCCGATGCCTGCCCCGCGCCCGGGGTGCTCGAGGCGCTCCGGACGGCGGACGCCGTGATCCTCGGCCCCGGGAGTCTCTACACCAGCATCCTTGCCACGCTGGTTGTCCCCGGCATGGTCGAGGCGGTGGCGGCGGCGCGCGGGGCGCGGGTCTTTGTCTGCAACCTGATGACGGAGCCGGGAGAGACGGACGGCCGGGGTGTCGCCGGGCACCTCGCCGCACTGGCCGCCCACGGGTTGCCCTCCCACACCCTGGATTACGTCGTCGTGAGCACGGGTTCCGTGCCCGCCAAGATCCGAGCTCGTTATGCCGCCGAGGGTGCGGAGCCTGTCAGGGTCGACTTCGAGCACTCCCAAGGTCGGCCACTGGTGATCGCCGGTGACCTCCTCGACCCCGGCCCGGTCGCTCGACACGCCGCCGATAAGCTCGGGCCCCTTCTCTGTGCGCTGGCGGCAGGCTGCTCACCTCGAGACGAGGTGTGAGGATGTACCGGGCCACGCAGGGGCGCGAGTGATGGCGGTGACCCTGGCGCTCGTCGAGAGCAGTTCGATCTTCGCGACCGTGTGCGCGATAGACTTCGTCGGGCTCCGCCCCTTGTCAAGTTCGATCGACATCGTGTTGTTGGTGGCGCAGGCCCTCGCACTCTCGCTCGCCTGCGTCGTCGCGTTCTACCTCAGTGATCTCTATGACCTTCGAAGGGTCCCGAGTTTTGCCCGGTTCGCCTCGCAGCTCCCCAAGTCCTTGAGTGTCGCGCTGGTCCTGCTCGCGGCCTTTTACGCGCTTCTCCCAGCGAGCAGGATCACCGAGGGCTGGTGCATCTGGAGCGGGCTGATCGGCGTCGGGCTCGTGCTGCCGCTCCGCGCCGTTTCCTATGCCGTCATCCGGAGCCGCCAGTTGCGCGAGCGCGTGTTGATCCTGGGGACGAGCCCGCTGGCCTCAAAGCTGATCGACGAGATCGAGGCTCGGCCCCACTGCCGCTACGCCATCGTGGGCGTGGTCGAGGATGCGGTGCAGGAGCGACACGCCCCACTCCGCTACCCCGTCTGGGGGCCGCTGGAGCGTCTCAACAAGATCATCGAGGCCCTCCGTCCCCAGCGGATCATCGTCGCGCTCGCCGACCGGCGAGGACGGCTGCCGGTTCGCCAGCTCCTGGAGTCCCGGGTGCGCCGCGGCATCATCATCGAAGACGGCGTGGAGGTCTACGAGCGCCTGAGCGGGAAGCTCGCCATCGAATCGCTCACGCCGAGCAGCCTCATCTTCTCCAAAGACTTTCGGAAATCCTGGCTCACGCTCGCGGTCAAACGCGGGCTCAGCCTGCTCTTCGCCGTCGTCGGTCTGGTCGCTTCCGCTCCGCTCGTGGGCCTGATCGCCCTCGCCATCAAGCTGGATTCCCGCGGTCCAGTGTTCTTCGTTCAGGATCGGGTGGGTCTGGGAGGGAAGCGCTTCAGAATGATCAAGTTTCGCACGATGCACCCGGTCACCGGGACCGCGTCGGAGTGGGTCGGCGACAACGGCCACCGCATCACCCGGGTCGGGAAGTGGCTTCGGAAGTTCCGGCTCGATGAGCGGCGCCCGCCCGTGAACATCCTCCGTGCGGACATGAGCCTCGTGGGGCCCCGGCCCCACCCGCTCTCCAACTTCGATCTCTTCCAGCTGGTCTACCGGAACCTGAACGACATCTCGGGTCAGGAAGTTCCGTACTACTCCCTTCGCTGTGCGGTTCGGCCTGGCGTCACGGGCTGGGCGCAGGTGCGCTACGGCTACGCCAACAATCTCGAGGAAGAGACGGAGAAGATGCGCTACGACCTCTACTACATCAAGCACATGTCCCTCTGGTTTGACCTCCGTATCCTCGCGGCCACCGTGAAGATCGTTCTCTTGTGTCGAGAGTCCGTTGCGGCCGCAGCCCAGCGGCGCGAGGCGCCGGCGGCGCGCCCGTCCCCCGAACTCAAGAGAGCCGTGGGGGGCGCTTGATCTGGTCGTCGATCACCGTCATCGGCCGGGGGAGCTCGAGGCTGTGGAACTGACCGAGGAGATCCTATGCAGTTCGGCCCCTCTCGCCGCCATGTACGTGTGCCCCGACTGCAGGACTCTGCTCGTCGACTTCGCTTGCCCGACGTGTCGCTCTACGTACGATGTTCGCGACGGCATTCCGATCCTCCTGCCGAGCGATCCCCGATTCAAAGCGGCCACGGACATTGCCGCGACCTACGACTCGATTTATCGCGGGCACAGCGACGTCTGGCAGAACCAGGGGAGAACCCCACAGTTCCTCGAGTATTTCGCCTCCGTGCTTGGCCAACTTCCGTGCACGCGCTTTCTCGAGGTCGGGTGTGGCGAAGGTCTTCTCCTCGGCCGGTTGGTGAAGGGCGAGAAGTTCGCCATCGATCTCTCGATCGAAGCCCTCAAGCAGGCGCGGATGACGGCCTCGGCCTCTCTCAGCGTCGCCCTGGCCGAGCGCCTGCCCTTCCGGTCGGCCCAGTTCGACTTGATCGCGAGCGTGGGCGTGATGGAGCACTTCCTCGACATCGACGAAGCAACCTCGGAGATCTGCCGAGTCTTGCGGCCAGGCGGTCATTACGTCGCGCTCACGCACATCAACCTGACCCTCTGGGAACGCCTTCGCCAGAAAGTTTCGGATTACGTCTTGCCATGGCCGCAGCCGGGCCGGTTCGTGCGGTGGCTGAGAGCCAGGCTCGCCCATCGCGCGAGCGCGGAACTCGTCAAGCAGCCCATTCAGAACCGATACACGATCCGGGAAGCGAAGGCGGGCCTCGAACGCCATTCCCTCAGCGTGGTCGACGTGCTCCACACGCGGCGATCTCCTCGCCCTCCGCTAGACCCCTGGGTCGTGGTCTATGTCGCGCGGAGGGGCGCCGGACGATGAGCTCCACGGCGACGTCGGCCCAGACCGTACGGGACGGGCTCTCCCGCTACACCTTTCGGCGCTTGGCCGGTCACGAGCTCGCGCTCGCGAATGATCTCTACAACCGGTGTCTTCAGACCAACCGCTCACTTGCCGAGGCCGACTGGCTGTACCGGCGCAATCCCTACGGCGAGGGGATCATCTTCGGCGCTTTCGACTCTCAGGACCACCTCGTGGGAGTCCGCCCCACGATCCCCTGGCGATTTCTTTGGGGGGGTCAAGAGAGGCAGGCCTATCAGTTCACGGACGCCGTCGTCGCGCCCGAGCAGCGCGGCAACGGAATATTCAGCCGTCTCGTCAGAGACATGTGCGCCCTGGCGGCTGAGCGTGGCCTCAGCCTCTTCTCGTTCCCGAATTCCAACTCGTTGCCGATCTACCAGAGGCTGGGGTTGCTGGAACGGGTTGCGGGCTGCCGGGCCCTCGTGAAAGTTTTGGCGTGGCGGAAATACATCCAATACAGACTCGGCCGGGGAGTTGGCGCCGCGCCTCATCAGGTGAGCGCCACTGGCTGGCGAGTCACGGAAGGAGGCCAGTCGCTACTCCCGATCGGACGTTTCGAGTCGGATTTCGAGGAGATCCACGCCGAGCTCGGGCGTGTCGTCACCATCTTCACGTTGCGCCGTAAGGAGTTCCTCAACTGGCGCTACTTCGAGCACCCCGAGCAGCGGTACCTCGCCGCGATCGTCCTGATCGGCGACCAGACTCAGGGGTACGTGGTGGTCAGGATGATCCACCAGGTCGCCCATGTGATCGACGTGTTCGTGCG
>QHRS01000248.1 GCA_003221435.1 Candidatus Rokuibacteriota bacterium | reverse complement strand
GCCAGCTCCATGTCGCGCACGGCCAGACGGACGGCGTCGCCCTGCGCCTCCTCCAGGAGAGGCTCGGGGACGCGCCACACCTCGCGCATGCGCACGCGGGGAACGGCGTTCGACTTGAACTTCTCGTGGTCCACCAGCCAGCCCGGCTGCGGATAGCTCCCGACGACGGTCGTGGTCAGCACGGCGGCAGTGTATCCGATCCCCCGACGCCCTCGTTTGGTGTATAAATGGGCGGCGACATCCTACAACGGAGGAGAGGACGACATGGCTCAGCTGAGGATTCCCCTGGACGCGCTGCGGTTCTCCACCGGCCTGACCTGGAAGGACTACCTGGCCCAGATGGGCGACACTCGGGCCCGCACCGAGGACAACTACCACAAAGCCGTGCTGACCGAGGAGGAGCGGCAGTTCTTCAGCGGCGTCGGTCAGGTGCGGTACGCGTTGATGCTCGCCGAGAACTGGTGCGGCGACGTCCACCGCAACTCGCCGGTGCTCGCGCACCTCTGCGAGGCGATGCCCAACTGCGAGCTGCGCGTGTTCTTCCGCGATCAGAACCTCGACCTGACGGACTGCTTCCTGAACAACGGCTACCGGTCGATCCCGGTCCTCGTCTTCTTCGACAGGGACTGGAACGAGATCGGGCGCTGGATCGAGCGCGCCCACGTCGCGACCGCCAAGGTCGTCGGCATCCGCGCCCGGACGCTCGACGCCGCGCCTCCCGACAAGCAGGACGCCGCGATGGCCGAGTACCGAAAGCAGAGCCAGGCCGAATACGACGCGCCGGGGGGTCCGCTCTGGCGGGAGGCCGTCAGGGAAGTGCGGCTGGCGCTAGAGACGCGGCTGGGGCTCGCGCCCAAGAAGTAGCCGCGCGGGCATCGGCCACGCGTCCCGAGCGGGCATGAGAGTCGCGACCTGGCGAGGCGAGAGCCGCTTCACCATCGACGAGGTAGCCGATCCCGTCGCGGGACCGGGTCAGGTGGTGGTCGGGATCCACACCGCCGGCATCTGCGGGAGCGACATCCATGCCACCCAGGGCCTTTTCCCGTACGCCCCACCCATGGTGCTCGGCCACGAGTACACCGGCACCGTGCGTGAGGTGGGCCGGGGCGTGAGCCGGCGGCTCCTCGGGCGCACGGTGGCCTGCGAGCCCTCGTACGGCTGCGGCGAGTGCGCCGAGTGCCAAGCCGGGCGCGTGAGCCAGTGCCCGCGCAGTGTCCGCGTCGGCGGCTTCGCGGAGCGCGTCGTGCTGCCGGCGAGCTGCGTGCATCCCCTGCCCCGCGGCCTCGATCCCATCACGGCCGCGATGACGGAACCCGCCGCCTGCTGTCTCGCCGGCGTCGAGATGTTCCCCACGCCTCGTGGGGCGACGGTGCTCGTCATCGGCGGCGGGATCATGGGCCTCCTCACTATGGTGCTGGCGCGGCGGCGCGGCGCCCGTCGCGCGATCCTCTCCGACCCCGTCGAGCAGCGGCGCCAGATCGCCCGGCGGCTGGGCGCGCACGTTGTCGTCGACCCGTTGCGGGAGAGCTTGCGGGATCGGGTGATGGCGCTCACGCGCGGCCGCGGAGCGGACGTCGTCTTCGAGGCAGTGGGCAAGCCGGAGTTGGTGGCGGAGGCCATGACGCTCGTCAAGCCCACCGGCATCGTCCAGCTCGTCGGCGTGAGCCCGAAGGGAGCCCACCTTCCCCTGGACCTGTGGAACGTCCACTACCGCGAGATCAGGGTCGGTGGCGCCTACGGCCGCGGCACCGCCTTCCGCCGCGCACTCGCCCTCATGCCCAAGCTCGGCGTCGCGCGGCTCGTCACCGCGCGCTTCCCGCTGGAACAGATCGGCGAGGCCTTCGCCTACGCCGCGGCCGGGCACGGGGCCAAGACCGCCATCACCCCGAACGGGGCATAGACCCATCGAAGGGGGCCTCGACGGCCCCCTCCGAGCCTCCCCCAAGAACCGATAGCGCCGGCAAAGCCGGCGCTCGAACTCGGGTTCTCCGACAGGCTCCCGGCCTAATCGACCCGCCGCCCACGCAGCACGCGGCTCACACCTGACCGACCCACGACGCGTCGGCGACCTCGCGCCAGCGCGTCCGGACCCGCTCGAACTCGTCCACGGGCAAGGAGCCGGCCTGGAGCAACGCCGCGTTCTGCTGCCACCGCTCCGGCTTCGTGGTCCCGACGATGGCGGTGTGGACGCCCGGCACACCGAGCGTGAAGCGCAGCGCGCTGGCCACCGCCGTCGCGGCGGCATCCCGCAGGAAGGGATAGTCGAGCGTGCGCAGGCGCGACCAGTAAGTCTGGTAGTAGGACTCGGCCGGCTTCCGCGCGTACCTCCACGCGACGTTCGCCAGCGGCCGCTTGGCGATCACGCCCATCTGCCGGGCTCGCGCGAGCGGCAGCGTGAGCTCGAGCGCCTCCTGGTCCGCGATGCTGACCGAGGTCTGGAGCGTGTCGAAGCGGCCGCACTCGACCGCGTAGCGTGCCGCCTCGCCGTCGCCGCTGTAGCCGATGTACCTCGCGAAGCCCCGCTCGCGCGCCCGCTCGAGGGCCGCGATGACGTCGCCCTGCTGAAGCTCGTCGAGCGAACAGCTGTGGAGCTGGATCAGGTCGAGGTAGTCGGTCGCGAGGCGACGGAGGCTCCGCTCGATGCTCGCAAGGAGTGACGCCGGTCGCCAGTCGGGGCGCGCCCAGCCCCGGGCATGTCCGCACTTGGTGAAGAGATAGAACTCACGCCGCCGGACGCCGATGCCCCGCCCGATGAGGGTCTCGCTGTCGGCGTAGCACTCGGCCGTGTCGATCACGTTCAGGCCGGCATCCACCGCGCTCCCGAGCAGTCGCGCGACGGTGCCGGCGCCCACGCTCTGGTAGCCGATCTCCGAGCCACCGAAGCCCAGGACGCTCGCGACGATGTCGGTCCTGCCGAGCCGGCGCCGCTCCATCTCCACGATGGCTTACCGAGCCCGGAACCGGGCGCGGATCACGCGCTGCCCGGCTCGGTTCCGGCTCGCGCCATCCTCCTGGCGGCAGCGATTTCCCCCTGGACAGCGTCGCGGCCGGGGAAGACGCGGTCGGCCTTTCGGTACCAGTACCGCGCGTTGTTGAGATCGCCCTCGAGGGTATGCACGATGCCGTGGAGCCAGGCCGCGAGCGCTGACGTTTCGTGCTGGACGATCTCGTGGGCCTGCTGCCACGCTCCGGCCTCCAGGAGCTCGACCGCCCTCGCCTCCCAGCCCGGCATGGTGCGATTGTTAGTCACGCCGCGATCCACACGGAGGTCTAACGGCCGGACCGGAATATCTGCCTTCTAGCGCCGGCTTTGCCGGCGCAACGCGGTTCTGGGGGAGGCTCGGAGG